>CAYLXD010000045.1:0-12589 GCA_964387515.1 uncultured Pirellulales bacterium
AATTTTTTGAAATTTTTACGAATTTTTGCCAATTTTTGCGAATTTTTTACGATTTTTCTGACCAACTTGCGCGTTTGATGCGAAGTTTTGCCTTGCCTGTCTTGCCCAATCGTTACAGCTTAACACCCCATCTTTACTTTTACCCCCAAAACCAACATCACTCTTTGAAAAACATCCCCAAAATCACCCATTTTTCTAAGATTCTGGATAATTTAAGTTCCTAATTCTTTGATCTATGCAGAAGCTGTTTAATACCAGACGATAACTATAATGTTAGGCTCGGTCTTTTTGCCCTGAATCTCACCTGTCACTGTGTTGGTTAGTTTGATGGTAATGCCGGGATTTTCCTTCAGCCAGTTGGTGATTTGCTCGTCCAGAAATTCGATAGCGCCAGGGTGCAGCTTCGTAAAGAACGTTTTAACTCCTGTGATTCTGTCGGACGAGGAAACGGCCTTTCCCATCGGCGCTTTTGTGGTCGGCTTCACTGATGGACCTGTCGGCCCAGCAGGTGCCTTTGCCGTGCCGGTACCGCCCAGATTCAAAGGAGTGTGCGATACGTTCGAATCGCCTGCATCATCATTGTCAAAAGGAATCGGCTTACCAAGTTCATTATCAACAGGAGTCGACCCATCAGCATCGCCACTGCCGCTATTACTTCTGTCAAAGTTATCCATAAACAATCCTCCGCTAAAAGTCAGTTTTAACGATATTGCCTCGATACTGTGAAAACAGCCGTCATACAAAAGCAACAGCTGAATTCAGCAAGGCGTCCTTATTTGCTTTGCTATTATTTCGAGCCTCTCAGCCTTGACCTTAGTATACTTCCGTTTGCTTTATCTGCCAAGCATATTTTCTAAGACCGAATCTTTGGGTATTGCTGATGCTGCTCTGCGAAGTAGCGGGTCGCTACGTAGCACGAGATTTAAATATTAGACTGTGTTGTGTTTTTTTGCTATTTTTGGCGCATTATGGCAGGCAAAAAACGCAAAAAAAACACAACTGTTGGTTTTGTAGCTCTGGGCTGTCCTAAAAACATAGTCGATAGCGAAAAGATGTTAGCTGAAATCGCCCAGGCAGGATTTTTAGTATGCGCTGAGCCTGATAATGTGGATGTGGTCGTAATCAATACGTGCGGTTTTATTGCCCCGGCTCAAGCCGAGGCCCTCGAAGCGATAAAGCGAGCTGTGGCCTGCAAAGCCGCCGGCACCGTAAAAAAAGTGATAGTCGCCGGCTGCCTCCCGGAAAGATTAGGTGCCGGGCTTTTCAGCCAGGCTGACGGTATTGATGCCATTGTCGGCCTCGGCCAACGGGATACGATAGCCCAAATAATCAAAAAAACCCTTAACTCAAAACAATCCGCAGTATACCTTGACCACCTCTGCAAAACTATTCACGACGACAGGGCCAGAATGCTCATCACTCCGCGTCATCGGCCGTACCTTAGAATCAGTGAGGGCTGCGACCATAAATGCTCTTTCTGCACAATCCCAGCTATAAGAGGCCCGTTCAGGAGCAAACCGCAGGAGTTTATTCTGGCCGAAGCTACTGAATTAGTCTCTGCCGGTGCCGTGGAGTTAAACATAATTGCCCAGGACACTTCTTACTACGGCCGAGACCTGAAAATAAAAAACGGCTTGGCGACACTCGCAGCCGAACTTGAAAAAATCCCCGACCTAAAATGGATTCGACTGATGTATCTATATCCGGCAGGTATCAATGAGAAGCTAATCGAAACCATCGCAAAAAGTGAGAAGATTGTTCACTACTTCGACATTCCAATCCAGCACATAAACGATAAAATCCTAAAAGATATGCGCCGGCCTGGCAGTAAAGAGCGCATCTGTCGGCTGATTGAAAAGCTGCGTTCGGCTATCTGCGATGTCGTGCTGCGAACGACCGTGATAGTCGGCTTTCCTTCAGAAACCGACCGGCAGTTTGCTGAGCTGCTGGATTTTATCAAATGGGCTAAATTCGACGCTCTGGGCTGCTTCAAGTACTACGCTGAGTCCGGTACAGCCGCTGCCGAGATGGCTGAACAGGTGCCCGACCGTATAAAAAACGAGCGTTTTGAAAAGCTGATGCTCACTCAGCAGGAAATTGCCTTTGCCAAAAACAAAAAAAGAATCGGCACCGAACTTACCTGCTTAGTTGACTCTATTGATAACGAAGGCACAGGCAAGGGGCGCTTTTACGGCCAAGCACCGGATGTCGACAGTATCTGTATTATAAAGGGCTGCTCCGCGAAGCCCGGCCGATTCATTAAAACGGAAGTCGTCGACACAAAAGACTACGATTTGGTCGTTGACCCCATTAGAAGTAAGTCCCACAGGACCAGCGAAAATTTCCGGCCCAAGACGCCGACTTCTAACGGGGTTGAGCGGATTTAGTGTTGTATTGTATTGGAAACAGAAGTAAACTCGTCGGTATGGTTAAACAGATTCCCAACATTCTGACTTTCGGGCGACTTATTTTAACCGTCGTTTTTCTGCTTATGATTCTGCTATCACCGCCGTTCTATGCTGAAGGCGAACGCTCCTTCCCGGGTTTTCTCGACTTCGCACTTATAATCTTTGTAATTGCCGGTCTTACGGATGTGATAGACGGCCCCGTAGCACGAAAGTTAAACGTCGCCAGCAAGTTTGGGCGAATGCTGGACCCATTAGTAGATAAGGTCCTCGTATGCGGTGCATTCGTTTGTTTTGCGATAATCGGTGAGCCGAAACTTTTTGATTTCAATCCGACTACAATGGCCGTAATTCGCTGGTCGGTGGCCGGTATTATCATTTTAAGAGAAGTTTATGTTACCGCACTGCGTCACATTGCCGAAGCTCGCGGTGTCAATTTCGCCGCCACCTTTTCAGGTAAAATAAAAATGTTTCTGCAATCTTTTGCTATCGGAACAGTGGTGGTGAAAACAGCTCACGTCCAGACCGCCACCTGGGGATACTGGTTCACTACCATAACGTTCGCACTTATGCTGATAGTTACTATTATCTCCGGGTTAAGGGCCACTCAAAGAAGCTCCTGGAAAAAAGTGGTAAGTTAAAGGCGCTACACCTCTACACAGAATTCCAGAACCTCACCCGCAAGCTCGTCTCGGCAAAGCGCCAAGCCGTAGCCGGAAAAGTTTTATACTATTCAAACAAAAAAACCGCTATGAGAAAACAAATCCTCATAGCGGTTTAATCCCCATTCTTGTCGTCAGGATATTCCCTTATGGTTCACTTAGCCGGGGGTGTTTTTTCGACCACCTTATAACTTTGCACCTTTATCCATTCCTGATCGGCCTCTTTTGAAACGGTTCCCTCGACCTCAACTTCCTTGTCGGCCATTGTTTTGCCGAGGTCCAGACCCTTTAGATTCAGTACTACATTATAAACGACCTTATCTTTTGTTACCACAGTCACCTTAGTGATTACATCGTTTACGTCCTTGGTAACATGCACAACACCCTGCACTTTGACCAACTTCGGCTGCTCCGCCCCTGGGGTCTGCTCAGCGGCAAAGCATACTGTGCTCAGAAGCGCAGTCCCTGCGATTAACAAAATCGCAAGCTTCACCCGTTCCTTCTTTGTCAACATAATTTCTTTACCTCCAAATATATTTTTATACATTTGCAGCTCCCTCAAGAAGAATACGCATCTTCTGTAGAGAACCGCTACGGTTTCGTAACATCGGGAAATACCATTAAGAAATGGTACTGGGGACAACAGGAAAGCACAATTATGTGTTTGTGTCCCACTTTGTACAAATCACATAATATACAAGAACTTTTTTCCATTCAAGAAAAAAATGAACTTTTTTTCACAATTTTTCTGCTCTTCGAACGTCAGAAAGCAAGGGCAAGTTTATCGCTGGTTGTGAAAATATAAAGATATGTTGACAGTGAAAAAAGTAACTCCTAATTATTGTACTGCAAAGAGTTACAGGCTAACACCCCCGCCACAAACGTTTTCTACATCTCAAAAGCGATGGTCGGCTGGTCAAAAAAAACCGCCGCAGCCAATTACCCTCTTATTAACTGCGACGGCGTGATACCTTGAATTTCTTCGGACTGATATCCTGTCCCGCTAAACTATCCTGGGTCTATTTCTCCTTATTCCTCAATTGCCTTGAACGTCAGAACCGTCAGCCACTTTTGGTCGTCCTTTTGGGAAACTGTGCCCTTGACTTCAACTTCTTCGTCTTCCATTTTCTCCCCAAGCTCTAAACCCTTCGCATCGAGCACAACATCATAGGTGTCTTCGTTTGTGACCAACTGCACTGATATGACCACGTCGTTGGCGTCTCTGATGACACTAACGTAACCCTGCAACGTAACAACAGTGGGTTTGGAACCTTCTGCTGCAAGGCTGACTGAAGTCAAGAGCACTGTTGTTAGCATTGCCAAAAACATGATTACCCCTTTTTGTTTTGCTACTAACATTTTTTTCTCCTGCAGATATAGTTAATAATTCCCCGGCCAATAAGCCACGCGCTTCACACATAGGAATCATAAGTTCAACAGACACCCAACCGAGCGTTTTTTCCCATTAACTACGCGCTGCTGCACACACCGTTAAAATCCGCTGTACCCTCACAAAGCTTTAGACCCGTACGATACGCTCGTTATAAGAATTAACACAGAAACATAACTAATGATGTACCCAATGTCAACTGAAAAATCATGGCATACAACCGATTTTTTAACCGCTCGGCACTTTCACATTACCGTTCTTCTCTTTATAGACCACCACAAAATCTACCCCCTTGACATGGCCAAATCCAGCCTCTATTATGAGCATGCAATCTTGTTCTTGAGGAGCTGTTTAACCTATGGCAAATAAAGGATTTACGCATCTTCACGTGCACAGTCAGTATTCGCTTCTCGATGGGGCTATCGTCCTTGATAAATTGCTCAAGCGCTGCAAACAACTGCAGATGGACTCCGTAGCTCTCACCGACCACGGCAATATGTTCGGTGCGGCCGAGTTCTACATAAGTGCGACCGCCGCGCATATCAAACCGATTATCGGTATCGAGGCATACGTCGCCCCCGACAGCAGAACCAACAGACAAAAAAGCAGCATAAGTGATGCCGCATATCACCTGATACTTTTGGCCGAAAATAACACCGGCCACCAAAACCTGCTGAAACTGGCGAGCATCGGTTACACCGAAGGTTTTTACTATCGGCCCAGAATAGACAAAGAAATCCTGGCCGAGCTAAGCGCCGGTTTGATTGCCACCAGCGCCTGTCTGAAAGGTGAGATTGCCACCGAACTTGCCAACGGCAACGAAAAGGCGGCTGTCGCCGCCGCGGAAAGCTACGCAAAGATGTTCGGTACCGACAGATTCTTCATCGAAATCCAAAACCACGAAGACGACGACACAGACAGCCGTCAGGCGTTGATAGACCTTGCAAATAAAATGGGTCTTCCTTTGTTGGCAACCAACGATGTGCACTTTTTAGAGCAAGATGATTATGAGGCGCATAATTGCCTATGCTGCATAGGCACCGGTAAAAACGCTGACGACCCCCGCAGAATGATTTACCCAAGGGACGTTTTTCTGAAAAGCCCCGAACAGATGCGAGGGCTTTTTGTGCAAACTCCGGAGGCGTGCGATAATACCTTGGCAATTGCCAAGCGCTGCAACGTAGAGCTTGACTTAAAAAAGCGTCACGCGCCCCGCTTTAGGCCCCCTGACGGCTCAACGGCCGAAGAACTCCTGACCAAACTCTGCTACGAAGGCGCAAAGCAGCGGTACGGCGAAATCACCGAACAGGTCAAGGAAAGGCTCGATAGAGAACTGGACGTAATCAAATCGAAGGGCTTCGCCAGCTATTTCCTTATCGTCTGGGACTTCTGCAAGTACGCCCACGAAAACAATATCCCCGTCGGCGCCCGAGGAAGCGGCGTAGGAACACTCGCCGGGTACTGCCTCGGACTGTGTGATGTTGACCCGATTCGGTACGATTTGCTTTTCGAACGCTTTATGGACCCGCAGCGCAACGAGATGCCCGACATTGACATCGACATCTGCCAGGACCGCCGGGCAAAAATAATCGAGTACGTCCGCCAAAAGTATGGCCATGTCGCACAAATCATAACCTTCGGGACAATGAAGGCCCGTGCGGTCATTCGCGACATCTGCAGGGTGCTGGGCGTGTCGCTGGCCGAGGCCGACAGATTAGCCAAGCTTGTGCCCGATTCTCTTGGTATGACACTCGATAAAGCCTTGAGAACCGAGCCACAGCTAAGAGATGCCTACGAAAAAGACCAGCAGGCAAGAAAAGTAATCGACATTTGCAAAAGGCTCGAAGGCCTTACCCGCCACGCTTCCGTTCACGCCGCCGGTGTCGTAATCGCCGATGAGCCGCTGACAAATTTCGTACCCCTTTATAAAGCCCCCGACTCGGACGATATCATAACCCAGTACGAAGGGCCTACGGTTGAAAAAGTAGGCCTATTGAAGATGGACTTTCTGGGCTTAAAGACGCTCAGCATCCTCGAGCGGGCCAGACAACTGGTTAAAGATATTCACGGCAACGACATCGACCTGGAAAAAATTGACCCCAGCGACTCAAAGGTCTTTGCGGTCTTCACAAGTGGTAAAACGAAAGGCGTTTTCCAGTTTGAATCCGGCGGAATGCAGGACTTACTAATGAAAATTAAGCCCGACCGGATAGAAGACCTCATTGCCGCAAATGCTCTTTATCGCCCGGGGCCTATGATACTAATCCCTGATTACATCGACCGAAAGCACGGAGCAAAATGGTCCCTGCCGCACCCTATTATGACCGAAATCCTCGGTGAAACTTACGGTGTTATGGTCTATCAGGAACAGGTGATGCGGATTTGCAATCGACTCGGCGACATCCCACTGCGGGAAGCCTATGGGCTTATCAAGGCGATAAGCAAAAAGAAGGCCAGAACCATCACCAAGGAAAGGGAGAGATTTGTAACGGGCTGCGTTGATAAGGGTCTGACCCGAAGCCAGGCTGAGCAGGTTTTCGAGCTTATCGAACGATTCGCCGGCTACGGCTTCAACAAAAGCCATTCGACCCGCTACGCCTTCATTGCATACCAGACCGCATATATGAAGGCCTATTGGCCTGTCGAATTTATGGCGGCCCTGCTGACGTATGAAATGGGCAATACCGACAAGGTCGTCGATTACATCAGCGAATCCAAAAGGATGGGCATCGAGGTGCTCCCGCCGGATATTAACGAAAGCGGCGTCGACTTTACCCCCACATCTTCGGAGCCAAAGACAGGCAGGGGGGTGATACGTTTCGGCTTAGCTGCAGTCAAAGGCGTCGGCGAAAAAGCCGTCGAACAAATAATCGCCGCCCGCGAAAAAATCGGCCGATTCCAAAGCCTCTTCCACTTCTGTGAAAATGTCGACCTGAGAGCCGCTAACAAACAGGTCATCGAGGCCCTGATAAAGGCCGGCGCCTTCGACAAGCTCGGCGGAAACCGCGCCCAGATGTTCGCCGGTCTGGAAAAGGCTATGCAAATCGGCGCAAGCACTCAGGCGGACAAACAAAAAGGGCAGATGAACTTCTTCGGCCAAATGACACAAGGGTTTGACTACGCGCACGATGCACAAAAACTGCCCAAAGTCGACCCCTGGCCGGAACCTATGATGCTGAACTATGAAAAGCAGGTGCTCGGCTTCTATGTAACCAGCAACCCGTTAAGCCATTTCGCTGAGACAATAAATTTCTATTCCACAGCAAACACCTCTCAACTGGCCGACCTCGGCCGGGACAGGGTCGTTGTTATTGGCGGAGTGATAGCGAAGATAAGATACCATATTACCCAGAGAGGCCGAAACGCAGGGGCAAAAATGGCCGTCTTCGTACTCGAAGATTTGCAGGGACAGGTCGAGGTGGTGCTGTTCCCCGATACGCTGAATAAATACGCCGATTATCTGGATGAGGACAAGGTTGTTTTCGTAAAAGGCAGGGTCGATTTTAGAAGAGAAAAACCCAATATCCTTGCCGAGGAGCTTATAGGTCTGGATGAGGTAACTGAAAAATTAGCTGCCAGGGTAAGGATAAGACTCGACGCCAGGGATATTACAAAAGAAAAGGTGGCTGAGATAAAAAGTATCTGCCAAAGTCACCGGGGCAGAAGCCCTGTTTATGTAGCGGTAAGAACCGACAAGGGCAGGGTCTACGCCACCGCCGACAGGGAGCTTTCCGTCAATCCGGACGTGGACTTCTGCCGAAAAATGCGACAGCTCGTCGGTGAAGAAAATTTCCAATTGGCAAGGTGAACCTGCAAAAAAGCTTGAATGGTGTCATTTTGAAAAACAAATTATCCGGTAAATTCATTGTTCTCGATGGGCCGGACGGCTGCGGAAAGACTGCGCAGGCAGAACTTCTGGCCCAATGGCTGAAAAATCAAAACGTAGCGGTTGAGAGCTTTCGTGACCCCGGCGGAACAGCTATCGGTGAAAAGATTCGGCAAATCCTGCTCAACCCCGAACATATCCAAATGAGCACACGCAGCGAATTACTGCTCTATATGGCTGCACGCGCGCAGCTGTGGGAAGAAAAAATAGCACCGGCCCTAAAAGAAGGGAAATGCGTCGTACTCGATAGATGGCTCTCAAGCACGTGTGCTTATCAAGGCTATGCCGGCAAATTCGGTATCGATAACGTTATAAAAATTGCTAAGGATTGCCTCGAAAGGCCCTGGCCTGATTTGACCATCATTCTCGATGTGGACCTTGAAACCGCAGCGAAGAGATTAAAAAAAGACCTCGACAGAATGGAACGTAAAGGCGACGGCTACCATCAGAAGGTACGAGAGGGCTTTCTGAAATTGGCCAAAGGCCGCAAGAACTTTGTTATCATCGATGGCACGGATGATATTGAAGCAATTCACAAACAAATAATAGACATAGTTGAAAAAATGTTTTAGTTTTCGAATTTGCTCTGTGGAAAACAGTTTAGAACGTCATTTCGAGCGAGCCAGCGGCGAGCCGAGAAATCTGTTTTTGAATAGATTTCTCCACTTCGCGTCCCTAAGGGACGCTTCGGTCGAAATGACAGAGGTTCTTTTCTACAAAGCACTTTGAATTTTAACTTTTAATTTTTCAATTTCTTACGATGTCACTCAAAGAAGTATTCTGTCAGGATAAGGCAATTTCGATTTTGCAAAGGGCCCTTGCCGCTGATAAGCTGCCGCACGCATATATCTTCGCCGGCGCCGAAGGCGTCGGCAAGTTCAAGACGGCCCGCGAATGGGCCAAGCTGCTGCTCTGCAAAAAACCCATCACGAAAAACGAATTTGCCGACAGCTGCGGTGAGTGCGAATCCTGCCGGCTGTTCGAAGCAGGCTCACATCCCGATTTCATTCACGTTTATAAAGAACTGCGTGAATTTACAAGGGACGGAAAAGGAAAACTCGCGCCGGTGGATTTACCCATCGACGTCGTTCGGGAATTTATAATCGAAAAAATATCGACAAGACCAACGCTGTCGCGAAAGAAGGTTTTCGTCGTCAGTGAAGCAGAGCGGTTGAATACCGCTTCACAGAACTGTCTGCTGAAGGTTTTGGAAGAGCCGCCCAAATACTGCACAATTGTCCTGCTTTGCACCCGCATGGAAAAGCTGCTGCCCACCATTAAGTCGAGATGCCAGATAATCCGCTTCGTGCTTATTGACGAAAAAAGGATAATCGAGAAGCTAAAAGAAGCCGGCCTCGAACAGAAAAAGGCCCGATATTTCGCGAGGCTTGCCGAGGGCAGCTTAGGCGCGGCAACTCAGTGGGCCCAGCTTGAACTTGCCGGCGCAAATCTTTACCAAACCAAGAAAGAGCTTGTCGATTCTCTGTGCGATTGTCGGTACGCCGATGCGCTGGAGCTGGCCGAATGGCTCCTTGGCGAAAGCAAAAAGATAGCCGGCGCGTGGGCCGACCTCGACAAAACCACCAGCAAAACAGACATAAATCGAAGGGCCTCGCAGACCCTTATCCGCATAATCATATCCGCCCTGAGTGATGCAATGCAGCTAAACATTACTGCCGAAAAAGACCTTGTCAATTTCGACCAGAAAGAGCAGATAAAAAAGTTGGCGGGCCGATTCGGCCCCGAGCAGGCCGCCGAGAAAATCGCCGACTGCTTTCGAACGCTGCGTTGGATTGATGCCAGTGCCAATGAAAAGCTTATTTTCGAACAGCTATTGTTGAACCTCGCTGTTTCTGGTAAAATGAAGGTTTAAAAGCCGTACAGCTTGGCGCCGGTGTTAACCGGGCTTCCAGTAATAGCTCGCAAAGTCAGAACCCTTTTAGGTAACTTAGATGGCAGAAAAGCAGGCAGCAAAACCTAAGCAGGCAAAAAGTAAAAAATATATGTTGGTTCGCTACGGCCGGATGAATACGCTCGGCTTCTTCGAGCACAGCGAAACCCACATACCCAAAGTGCCCACCCGTGTCGTGGTAAAAACCGAGAGAGGGCTTGAATTAGGCCATCTTGTGGGCCAGCTTTGCCCTTACAAAGGAGGGCAGTTTAAATTAAGCCCCGACCAGGTCAAAGAGTACTTCGATAAAAGCGAAATCGAGCTTCCCGTTGCCTTAGCCGGCAAAGCAATTCGCTTTGCGACCGCCTCCGATATAAGCGAAGAAAGACATCTGCGGAAAATCACAGAACAAGAGATAGAATGCTGCAGGCGATTTGTCAAAGAACTCGGACTGCCGATGAAAATAGTCGACGCCGAACACATATTTGGCGGTGAGCGCATCATCTTCTACTTTATGGCTGACGGCCGGGTCGATTTCCGCGAGCTGGTAAAAAAACTTGCACACGAATACCAGTCAAGAATCGAAATGCGACAGGTCGGCTCAAGAGACGAAGCCAAACTCTTAGGTGACGTGGAAAGCTGCGGCCAGCAATGCTGCTGTCAGGTATTTCTCAAGGCATTAAAACCGGTCAATATGCGAATGGCGAAGACGCAAAAGGCCACGCTCGACCCTTCGAAAATCAGCGGCTATTGCGGCAGATTAAAATGCTGCCTGCGATACGAAGACCAAACTTATACCGAACTCAAGAAACGGCTGCCGAGAAAAAACGCTAAGGTAAAAACTCCATACGGCGAGGGTAAGGTGGTAGATACGCAAATATTGACCCAGCTTGTCGTCGTCGAACACGAAAATGGAACAAGAACGGCCGTTAACGTCGACGAGCTTGAGCTGATTTCCCCATCAGCAGCGAGTGGAAAACAGGATACTACCGGCGATGACACAGACGCAGATGAAGCAAAAAACGCGGAGCAATAATCCTTAAAGGTGCGCTATGCCTCGCAAAATTGTTGTAACAACGGCTCTGCCTTATGCAAACGCTCCCATACACATGGGGCACCTTCTTGAGCACATCCAAACCGATATCTGGGTCCGTTTTCAGAGAATGTGCGGCAACGAATGTCTCTGCTTTTGCGCCGATGACACTCACGGCACGCCTGTTATGATAAGCGCACGCGCAGCTAAAGTAACCCCCGAAGAACTGATTGAACGCGTTCACAAGGAACACCGACGGGACTTCAGTGCTTTTTTGGTCGAATTCGACAATTACTACACAACACACTCGCCGGAAAATAAACGCTTCAGCGAGCTTGTTTTCAATTCGCTCAACAAAGCTGGCTCAATAGTCAAACGAAATGTCAAACAGCCCTATTGCGAAAATTGCAAGATGTCCCTGCCCGACAGGTACATTCGCGGCACCTGTCCAAGATGCGGCGCAGAAGACCAATACGGCGATTCCTGTGAGGTCTGCGGCGGAACGTATCAGCCCACCGACCTAATCAATCCCCGATGTGCAACCTGCTCCAATAAACCGGTTCGCAAAGAAAGCGAACATTACTTTTTCAAACTCTCCGATTATGAACAAAAACTCAAAGGCCTCATCGCCAAAGGCTACACTCAGCAATCGGTGGCAAACAAACTTGATGAGTGGTTTAAAACGGGCTTGAAAGACTGGGACATCTCCAGAGACGGCCCATATTTCGGCTTCAAAATTCCCGGAGAAGAAAATAAATTTTTCTACGTCTGGCTGGACGCCCCCATCGGATATATGGCTTCGGTAAAGAACTACTGCGATAAAAATAACCTTGATTTTGACAAACTCTGGAACAGCGATGAATATGAACTCTATCATTTCATCGGCAAAGACATTATGTATTTTCACGCTCTTTTCTGGCCTGCAATGCTGATGGGCGCTGGCTTCAAAACCGCCAATAAGCTTTTCATCCACGGCTTCCTGACCGTGAACGGCCAGAAAATGAGCAAGTCCCGCGGAACCTTCATCGAGGCCAGCGCATACCTAAAGCACCTCGAGCCCGAATGCCTGCGATACTACTATGCAAGTAAGCTGACCGGCAGTATAGAAGATATAGACTTAAGCGCAGATGATTTCTTAAGCAAGACCAACGCCGATTTGGTCGGCAAATTCGCCAATCTGGCTTCACGTTCCGGCCCGATGCTGACAAAAAATCTTGATTCTCAGCTCGGCCAACCGGACCAGCAGGGCAAAGAACTGATTGATAAGCTCACGGCTGCCAAAGAGCAGATTATGGAAAACTATGAGAATCTAAATTACGCCG
>CAYLXD010000046.1:0-12571 GCA_964387515.1 uncultured Pirellulales bacterium
GGACCAGAAGGTCGCCCAGCCGCTCGTAAATTCAGTCAAGGTTTACACGATGAATAATATGCTGCCGCTGAAAAAAGATTATGACTATGCCTTTGTTGGTCTTTTGATGAGTGAGTCCGGCAAGTCGCCTTCGATTGACGAGCTCTACTGCCTGGCTAAGGAAATCTTCAGCGAAGCGGTTAATAAATACGGCTTTAAGCCCCGCGAAATATTTTTCGACTCGACCATATTTCCCATTGCCATAGATATGCCAATGGAGCCTGGTGAGCCGAGTCATACCTACAAAACCTTCGAGACCATAAAGAAGATTAAAAGCGACCCTCAAATGAACGGTGTTCACTTCATAGGTGGCATAAGCAATTGCGCACGTGACCTGCCGGCTCGCAAAATCGGCGTCTGCAGGGCCTACCTCGCAAAGGCAATGGAGTACGGACTTGATGCAGCTATCGTTAACGTTGCGCACCATTACGGCCAGGTTGACCCGGCCCCCAACTTGGTGGAGTTGGTTGATGCCTACGCAAAAATGGATGGCTCGCCCGAAAAATCGGACAGGGCGATGGCGCTGATGGCTAAATTCTGTCAGGAGAGCCGAAAACGCCACGAATAATACCGCAGCCAAAGGAACTCAACATGCACATAAACAGGACTTGCAAAAACTCACTCGTTTACAACAGGTTGCTAACCTCGCCGATTCTGCTTTTGGTTTCGCTCGTTATCTTCTCGGCAGACAGTGCCCCGGCACAAATTACAAAAGGCCCGTTCCTGCTGCGCGTATATCAGAACCGAGCCGCTGTAATGTGGGAGACCGACACGCAGGGCTCCGGAAAATTGCTCTATAGTACCAATAAAGAAAAGCCAAACTATATCGTTACCGAGCCGCAACGCGTGCAATATGAAACCCGCCACCACCCGAACAACGTCGTCAGGAAAAACGTCTTCATTCATAAAACCTGGCTTGAGAATCTGCAGCCGGGCCAGCTTTATTTCTACCGTATTATTGACTCTGAAAGCGAAAGTGATTTCTACAGTTTTCGCACAGTTCCCGCTGACACTAATGAGGTGAATTTTGTCGTTTACGGCGACAGCCGCACTCACTCCGAGACACATCGAAAAATAGCTGAACAAATAGCAAAAAAGAACGTCGATTTCATTGTCCACACCGGTGACCTCGTAACTGATGGCGACTATTATGACCAGTGGGGACCGCAATTTTTCGAGCCGTTGAAAGGCCTGTCCGAATCTGTACCTGTCTATATCGCCAAGGGCAATCACGAAGGTTTTAACGGTAATTTCGAAAAACTGCTGATTCCACCCGGAGAAAAAAATAACTTCGCTTTCGACTACGGGCCGCTGCACTATTTCTGCGCCGATAACATCGCCAAAGGCTTAGACCCCAAAGAACTGCTGGAACAGATTGCCTCTGATGCCAAAAGCAGCAAGGCTCAATGGAAATTCATAAGCTATCACATCCCGAGTCTTAATTTCGGCGGCCACTGGTCAAACTGGGGCTCGCCGGAGGTCTTCGGCGTTTTTGCCGATGCCGGTGTCGATTTTGTTATAACCGGCCATTCCCATCACTACGAACGCTTTCGTCCTGTCGCACCCCCACGTCTGTTTGTCGCAGACAAGCGTGGGGGCAGCTTCGTAACCTACATCACCTCCGGCGGCGGCGGTGGGCCCCTCTATGGCGTTGAGCCCACCATCTACCACGCCCAGGCAAAAAAGATGCACCATTTCTGTTGGTTTCATATCAAGGCTGATAAACTTACTATGGATGTCATAGATATTAACGGTGATATCGTCGACCATCTCGAAGTCACAAAAACCAACGGCAGACTAAACAGGGAGTATTTGGAGACAGCGGTATCTGCGGAAGAAGTTCGGTCGTATCACGATGCGCACGAACCGCGGGAAAAATCTTTGCGTTAATATTGTCTAACCACCGCCGAGACGGCGACGGCTTATGTCACTATATTCAGAGTCTACCCAAGGATTTGTTTTATACTGTACTGGGCCAGAGCATCTCGCTGCGTTTGAGTTATCTGCTCAAGTGCCCCGGCCGGCTCGGTCGTAGGCCGGCCGAAGCCGGCCGCCGCAACCGCCTCAGAAATCTCTGATAGCTTAATATTTTCAGGGTCCTTCGCAGGAACGAAGCCTGCTTTCGGCTCAGAGCTCCTTAAAATAATCCCCCTGTTGACGAGATGGTCGAAAATCTTATCGCCGAACTCAGCCGGTAAATCCAGCTTGCTGCATATGACCGCAGACGAAACCGGCGCCCTGTTTGCCTCAAATTCAGCGGCTATTTCCCTCACTATATTTATGACCGTAAAATCATCAGCTATGAAGTATTCTTCCCTCCTTCTGGCAGCGGCAATCTCAGCGGCATCGAGACTCTTAAGGTGCTGGGTGGTAAATGTTAACTGCAGCCCGAACAGAACGATAAGCCAGCTTAGGTAAATCCAGAAAACACTCAGCGGTATAATACCAAGAACCCCGTAAACCTTACCGTAAGGGACAAACTTTATAACGCACGCCCCAAGGCCCCACTTGGCAAAACTCCAGACTAAAGCCGCCACCGCTGCGCCCCAGATAGCCGCTCTTGTTTGGACCTTCGTGTTCGGTAAAACAAAGTAAAGCAGGAAAAAGCAAACCACGGCGATTATGTAAGACAAAACTGTTGGCCCAATATGTGACAAAATCGTCTTCTGCAGCTGGCCTAAGCCTGAATATCTTGTGGTAGTGTAGACACCGAGCCCCAGAAGCAGCGGGCCAAGCGTCAGAAGGGCCCAGTAATTGATTACCCGCTGGAAAAAGCTTCTGCCTTGGCTGACGTGCCAGATATTGTTAAAGGCCTTTTCTATTGTCGATAGAAGTGCTAATGCCGCCCAGATGACGAGTACCGCGCTGATAATAGTAACCGAGCCCATATGCAGCCCTTTGAAATAGCCGCCCACAATCCTGTCTAAGTATTCCGTCAGCAGGATATTTTCCTGCGCCGTTGCCGGCTCGGGATTAGGGTATTCTATCTTTGACAGATGAAGCTGCTCATAGACCAGAGTTTTCACCCTTTCGCCTAATTCCTGATAAGTCGGAAACAACTGAAATATCAAAAGCATCACAATTGCCAGCGGAACAAGGCCGAAGATGGTATGATACGAAAGGGCCGCGGCCTGTTGGCCAGAACGGTTCTTTTTCAGCAGCCTTGCGCAGTGCGACCATAGTTTAAGTTGGGTAATGGCAAACCGGCCAGCCCTGCCAACCTGTTCTGTAGGAGCAGACAAAATTCTACCAAGCATCTGAAGTCCCCTTTCAAAGCGAAATAACATAACTAACGTGGCTCTTTGCCTTACTTAAGCAGTTTATCGAGACCTTCCAATAGTTTCTCCTGGAGCTGTTCTTCTAATTCCTGCTTTAATTGCTCTTCGAGTACTTTGCCTAAATCAATCTCTGGTCTGTCGAGCGTTCCTTTTAGCGCCAGTGTTATCCGCCTGCCGCTGGTTTCTTTGCCGGCCCTTGCCGTTTCGCCCCCGGTAGTATAAGGCAAAGTCACGGTCATATTCAAACTCTTATCCAGCCCGATAACGCCCTTGAAATTGACCGGATTCTTACCGACGTACATTTGCATATCGTCATATCTCAGCAGACCGTTCTGCAGAACAAATCTCGTCGGGCTGATGGTAATATCCTGGGCACGTGCTATATTTGCTGCTGCGAGAATCTGGCCGAGCAGTTCTGACGTCTCCAGACGCAGTTGTTTTACCGAGATTGTACCGGCCAGTTCGATGTCATTTTTGTTGCCGCCCGCCAGCGGTACGGCAAACCTTTCACTGCTCAGGTCCACAGCGCCGCTGACATTAACGGCTCTGGCAAAAATCGGATTCAGGTACATCAAAAGCCTGCTTGTCATCTCGTTGGTGATTTGAATATCTTCGGCTATCTGCATCGGCCCGGGTGTCTTCAATAGCGCAGGCTTGTCCTTGAAGTCGGCCCGGCCGGCAAAATTCAATCGACCGTTATTAACGGTCGACGAAAACGGCGCAATCTTCAGCAGCCCGTTCTCGATTTGAACATCTACCTCCGTCGGCCCAAAATTCAAACCATAATAACCTGCCTTTGAAAACCCCAGTTTGACATAAGCTGTAAGATTCCCCAACAGCTTATCTGCTTGCCCTCTCGGGTATTCGCTGGAAAAACGAACTGTATCCTTTCTTTGCCCCTCCAGAACCAAACCCGTCGGCAAAATCGCCCCGGCAATAGTGCTGACGGCCGCCCAGTCGTATTCACACTCAGCTTGACCCTGCAATTTGGTCTTGTCGCCTTTGTCGGCCCGGCTAAACTCACCCTTGCGGATTTTTATCTGGGGACTTTCTAATTGAAACTTCCTCACGGTAACAGCCTTCTCAACGGGATTGACCTCGGCGTCGAAAGTAACCGAGACTTCGTTCTGCTCGAAGGGCTCTTTCCCGGGATAGCTGACCTTCAGATTTTTAATCTGCGTCGCATCCGTTGCGATGTAGTAGATGTCCTTTTTTGAGCGAACGGAAATTTGTGATTCAACCGTCCCCGACAATTGCATTTCCGCCGGAAAAGAGGCCAACAGAACCGCAAATGGCTGAAGCTTCTGCAAATCAACACTCTTTGCAGAAACATCCAGACTCATCTCTTTTTCGGCATCTTTACCTAATGGCAGAACCGCATCTTTTATACTAATCTGCCCGAGACTTGCATTCGCTTTTATAAAATCAACACCAAGAATTTTCTTGTCCTTCTCGACAGCAACTAAAAAAGTTATATCAGCCATCGGCTCAAAGGCGCTCACTCCTTCTGTCGAACTCAACCGGAGATTTTTAACTGCCGATGACCCGCTCACTGTAACTTTATCTTTCTTGATGGAGACTTCACCCTCACCGGAAAGCTCGCCGGCCATCTCGTATCGCTTTATATCTACGAACTGCCCTAATTCAGATTGAAGTTTCGCCAAATTGATATTGCCTCGGTAACCGAAAAGTTCACTTGTGCCGCTGCAGTTGATTGTGGCAAATGCCGAAGATAAGTCTAATTTGTCAAACCTTACACCACCCTTATCTGATGTGATTTCCACTTCTGCGCGTACCGGCTCTGACAGGGCAATCATCTTTCCGGCAACCATACCCTCTAATCGCTCAAGATTTGCCTGCCCGGCTATCTTCCTTTTTCCATCTTCCGTTAAGGTCTCGACCTCCCCTCTCAATATACCAGAAGTTACCTTTATACCTTCTTTAAGTCCGAATATACCAGGCATCTGGGTAAAGATTTGCGCCGCGTCTAATTCAAAACGACCGCTTAAACTCGAATCTGTCCTTAGAAACTCGGCTAATGAACCGAAAGTCGTGGGGATAGTGCCGCGTCCTTCTGCTTTAAGCCAGTCGGCCTCGATGTCAAAACTCTCTATATTTATCATCTGCTTAGCACGTGCCAATTTCACGTTAATGCCCAAATGACTCGTCTTAAATCGGCCGCCTGTTAATTCAACGGCGTTTACATCTAAATCTCTGCCTTTGACCTCCGCGCTCAGCTTTTCAAGCCGACCATCCTTAATTTCGCCCTTTACATTGCCCGAAATCCTGCCATTAGCTTGAACCTCTATCCCACCCAGCGCAAAAATCGGCCCTAAAGACCCAATCTCCAAATCATTAACTTCAACAGTCAAATCGCCGCTGGTCCCCTTCAGGCTCCAGCCGGTTTTGACCCGTTTTGGGTTAATTTTTCCGGTTGTATGGACCTGAGACTGCTTACCTTTATCCACAACGGCAAAATCTATATCGAAATTTGTTTGTTGTCCTGGTGGTCGTAAATCTACCTTCGAGTTTATCTGCGAAAGTTCGACCGTTTCAGATTGTGTGTCGGTAACTTTCAAATTACCACCCCTGACAATCATCTCGATTTTTTTGATTGGAAGGGCGATTGGTTGTGATTTTTCGGCGGCTGTTCTTTCTCTCTGAGGACCTTGCGGCGCTCGCGCCTCTGGCCGGGTAAGATTTATCTCCACTTTCGGCTCGAAAATTTCCGTTTCCCCGAACGACAAACTCCCCATTAAAATGGGGCCGTAATGCGGCCGGGTGGCAATTCGTTTTATGCGGACCGACGCCTGACCGCCGCTTTCTTCAAAGCTAACGTCGGTAACTCTTATACCTTTCAGCCAGCCCATCGACAGATTGCCAAAATCCGTTTCGCCGGGCAGATAAGCGTTGATTTTAGCAAGTATGAATTTGTTCCCGGCCTCGGAAGATACGAACACCGGCACAAGAAGGACCGCTAACACAATCACCGCAGCGCAGCTTGCCAGAACCCATCTGAGTATTTTCTTCCTGCCCTTTGTGGGCGGCCGCCTTTTGCTGTTCTCTTTTGCCTGATTCATTTTGTCCCCCAATCTGGCTGCGGCTTGGCGCCTACGCCAAGACGAGTTGAAAATCGGCTTGCGTATCAATCGAGCATTATCTCATTGGACTTGTTCTTGATAACCACATCGACCTTGTCGGAGTATTTCTTGGTAATATCGTCAATTTGTTTCTTGCCGGCCTGGAGGTCATCTTCCGTTATGACCTTGTCTTTTTGCTGTTTTTCGAGTTGCTTGTTGGCCTCTCTTCGGATGTTGCGAATACCGACCTTTGCCTGCTCACCCAGTTGTTTGGCCTGGCCGACCAGATGCTGTCTCCTTTCCTCACTGAGTGGTGGGACATTGAGCCTTACCAGTTTACCCTCAACAATCGGTGCAATGCTGAGGTCGCTGTTTTTGATTGCCTTTTCGATTTCCCTGACCGAGGCCGGGTCAAACGGCTTTATAACAATCATATCAGCCTGGGGAACTGATAAAGCCGCTATCGCCTTCAGCGGTGTCGGTGTCCCGTAATAATCGACTTTTATATTCTCAACCAGCCCCGCCGAGGCCCGGCCGCTTCGAAGAGATTTTAGCTCGTCATGCAGAAACTCCACAGCCTTGCTTATCTTGTCTTCGTTTTCCGAGATTAGCTTATTCACCGGCATTTACTTTCCTCCAGCCTGACTGATTAGAGTACCAACCTGCTGACCGCAAATCGCCTTTGCTATGTTACCGGTTTTGAAAATATTCAACACGATAATAGGAATGTTGTTATCTCTGCAAAGGCTTATCGCCGCGTGGTCCATTATTCGAAGATTCTTGTTCAGCACATCGTTGTAGGATAATTTTTCGAAGAGCTCGGCGCTTGCGTTTTTCTTCGGGTCGTCGCTGTAAACGCCTTCGACCTTCGTGGCTTTTATAAGCACATCCGCGTCGAGCTCCGCCGCCCTCAGCGCCGCGCACGTATCGGTGGTAAAAAACGGATTACCCGTCCCGCCGGCCAATATGGCAACCATCCGGTGTTCGAGGTGCCGAAGCGCCCTTCTTCGAATAAAAGGCTCACACATCGCCGCAACCTCAATCGCGCTTAGAACTCTCGTCGGTCGGCCCAATTTCTCGAGCGTCTCCTGAAGTGCGCACGCATTTATAATTGTGGCAAGCATCCCCATATAGTCGGCGGTATTTCTCGGTATCCCGCTGAGCTGGGAGAACTGCTCTCCTCGCAGGAAATTACCACCCCCGACCACAACAGCCGTTTGCGGCCCAAGCTCTGACAGCTCCGATATCCTCTCCGCAATTGAATTAAGGCAGCCGCCGTCAATTCCAAATCCGCCGCGCTCGCAAAAACTCTCTCCCGAAAGCTTCAGCAGCACCCGCTTGTATTTGCTCTTTGCCATTTATTTCGCATCCCGCATTTCGTATTGCTTATCCCGCTCGAGATGCAATTCACCATTCACGAGACACGTCCCTTAGCCAACGTCGAACCGTGCGAATCTTTTTATTTTTGCCTTGCCCCCTGCCTGTTTGCCGGCCTCCGCCAAAACCTGTGCGACGGTTTTGCTGTCGTCCTTGACAAATAGCTGCTCCAGCAGGCAATTCTCAGCATAAAATTTCTTCATCTTGCCTTCGACGATTTTATCGACGATACTTGCAGGTTTATTTTTTACCTGCTCGGCATAGATTGCCTTTTCCCGCTCAATGGTCTCAGCGTCAATCCCCTCTTTATCCAGCGCCAGCGGATTGACCGCCGTGATGTGCATCGCTATATCAGCAGCCGTCTGCTTGAGCGCAGCCGACGCTGCTGCATCATCGCTGCTCGCATCGATTTGAACCATTGCGCCGACTTTATCGTTGAAGTGGATATATACCCCTATAACTCCCGGCCCGTCCAGCTTGTATTTCGCATAGTCCCCCACTTGTGTTTTTTCGCCCGTCTTACCGACAAGTTCGGTCAAATAGTCTCCGAAATTCTTCCCCTCGATTGCCGTTTCGAGAACATTTCCTGTGCCGCTGTCTGCGTCAGCAGCCATCGCATAGTCGGCTAATCTTTCCGCCGCCGCCACAAAATCATCGCTCTTGGCTACAAAGTCGGTCTCGCAGCAAAGCGTCGCCATCACGGCAACCCTGCCGTCCTCGCTCATCTTACCGACTACAATCCCCTCTGACGTCTCTCTTTCAGCCCGTTTACCTAAAGTTGCGAGTCCTTTTTTCCTCAGCACCTCCATCGCCTTGTCCATATCGCCGTTTGTCTCGGCAAGGGCTTTTTTGCAGTCCATCATACCCTGTCCGCTCATTTTCCGAAGTTTCATCACCATTGAAGCTGAGATTTCCGCCATCCTGAAAGCCCCTATCTCATATAAATCCGAAACTTGAATATCGAAATTCGAAACAAATTCGAATGACAAAAATTCAAAACTCTAAACATTTTGGTCATTTGGACATTTGAATTTTAATATTGTTTCGTATTTCGAATTTCGTACTTCGTGCTTGTCTTTTCACGACTGCCCCGGCTGCTCCTGCTTACTCTCGCTTTCCATCGAAGCTGGTTCTGGGTTCTCTTCGGACTCGGTTTTTTTCGCCGCTGAAGCTGCCGGCGCACTTGCCTTCTCAGACTTCCCTCCACTCGCACGCGCAAGCACGGGCCTTCTTGGGCGGACTCTCTTTGGCCTTTGTGCCGGCTCCACGCGGGCACCGGCCATCGTTTTGCCAATCGCCACCGCGTCGGCCAATTCGTTGAGTATCAAATTTATTGCCCTGATAGAGTCGTCATTAGCCGGAATCGCCACGTCCACCGCGTCCGGGTCAGCATCCGTATCGATAACCGCTATCGTCGCGAGGCCGAGCTTCTTGGCTTCACGCAAAGCAAGATACTCTTTGCCCGCGTCAACCGCGACAACAGCACCGGGCAGACGAGACATCTTACGAATACCCTCGAGATTGCTTTTTATCTTTCGCATCTCGCGTTTCAGTCTCGAAGCCTGTTTCTTGCTCTCGTTGTCTAATGTCCCGTCGCTCTGCATAGATTCCAGTTGCTCAAGTCGCTGCAGCCGCGAGCGCACGGTTCTGAAGTTGGTAAGTGTCCCTCCGAGCCATCGTTGCGAAACGTAGTGCATCCCGCACTTCCCGGCGGCGGCCTCAACAGCCTTTTGTGCCTGACGCTTGGTGCCCACAAAGACAACGTCTTTTCCGGATGATACCACCTCTGCCAGCAGCTTTTTGGCAATCAGCAGGCCTTTTACGGTCTTTTTAATATCGATAATATGAATCTTGCCGCGCTTGGCAAAAATAAAGGGCGCCATTTTCGGATTCCATCGGCTCACGCCGTGTCCAAAATGCGCCCCTGCATTAATTAGTTCACGAGCTAACTCTTTAGCCACAAAAACCTCCAAACTTCTGACTGTAATTCTATCCTCGAACCAATAGCTAAAATTGGAAAATTAGCCCAAATCGAGCCTTCTGTCAAGAAGTTTTATCCGAAGAATTTTACTAAATCCAGTGTCGTTTGGCGGGTTGGGGGCCTTTATGCGCAATATGAAAAGGTCATCCCGAACAAGCCTGTAAGCGAAGAATACCTCAGAATATCTTTCGGGATATGTGGCAGTAGGGAGTTCCCCCTTTTCTCTCGTAATAATCCTGGTGATATTCCTCCGCAGGCCAGAATTCCTTGGCAGGAACTATTTGGGTCTTCACGTCGTAACCCTTTTTTGTAAGCTCCTCCACCAGCCGCGCAGCAACTTCTCGCTGCTGCTCATTCAAATAGAAAATCACGGACCGGTATTGCGTCCCCACGTCCGGCCCCTGACGATTGAGTTGCGTAAAATCATGTGTCTCGAAAAACAGCTTCGCAAGTTCCTCAAAGCTGGTTTTCAATGGGTCATACTCCACCTCAACGGCCTCAGCGTGTCCGGTCCTGTCGGTACAAACCTGCTTATAGGTCGGATTATTCACATCGCCGCCGGTGTACCCCACCGTTGTTGATATTACTCCGGGCGCTCCCTTAAAATAATGCTCCGTCCCCCAGAAACACCCCGATGCGAATATCGCTTTCTCCGTCTCTCCTTTTATGGTGAGCCTGTCGAATCCATCCGGCACAAAATTCATCGAGATAGAGTTCACGCAGTACCGCGTATTCTTCGGCGTAAGCCCCTCACCAAGAAATATATGTCCTAAATGCCCGCCGCAGTTTGCGCAGATAATCTCTGTCCGGATGCCGTCCGCATCTTTCTGCCATTTCACCGCCCCCTCAATCTGCTCATCGAAGCTTGGCCAGCCGCACTCGGACTTGAATTTCGAAGATGACTTAAACAATTCCGCCCCGCACCGCTTGCAGGTATAAACTCCTTTTTCAAAATGGTCGTTATATTCACCGCTGAAAGGCCGCTCCGTTCCTTTATGAACGATGACCCGCTTTTCCTCAGCCGTTAATTTTTTGCTCATCTTTCGCCCCTTTTGTCCTGCCGCCATACTGCAAATCCGCCCCAGCCCTACACTACATACCAGTTTTTCGGCTGGCAGCGACAACAGCCTCCTTCCCAGCCCGCTTCCTATAGCGACGCACACAAGCAGCGCCGCCCACACCCACCATTTTTTGAAGAATCCTGTGTCTGTCCCCATTTTTAACTGCCCTCTCTTGCACAACGAATATATACAATAAACTACGAACAATGAACTACGAACAATGAACAATGAACAATGAACAATGAACAACGAACTATCTTTATATACTCATAATCCCTCCACACGGTTCGCTTCGGTTAGCCCTGTTACCACCGCGCACTTAAAACACCTCTGCTTGTTTCTTCCCGTGCTTATTTACATAATCAACTCTTGCTCTTAAATCTTTCTCGTTGAAACAAAACCATCTATCATACCCTCTCGTCCAAACTCTTCCCTTAAATCCGTTTTTTTGTAATGTGACACGCCCGGCGTTCTTATAATAACCGACGATAACATTTATTGGAACGTCAACATATTCACAAACAATATGAACATGGTTAGAATACACCACTATCGCGAGAATCTTTTGCTTAAATCTCTTCGCCGCTTCTATAATCGTATCTCGTACAATCTCTTTCTCTCTTCGACCCAACCGCACCGGTTTATGCTCTAACTTCTTCTCGCAATCTTTTTTAATTGCGACATTTTCTCCTCTAACTATACCATCCTTAACGAATCCTTTTCTTTCACCTTGCAGCCAAGTCCCGTATGTTGTGAATGTAATCATGTACCCGATTGTTCTTGCCATTCTTTTATTTTAACCCGAAACCACTGGTTCTGCCAGTGGTTGTATATAGCCCCCGGCTCCGCCGGGGGGTGCATACGTGAGGTATGCTTTTTCTTTTTTTCCAGCGTGAGGATTGCTTACTCTTTCAACGCCTGTCGTTTAGGCGTTGTGATTTAGCTGGATGTGGCACAATATCAAATTGTTTCCACATCGGATTTTACCCCCAAACCACCGGATTTGCCGGTGGCGTATTTAACCCCGTGGTTTCTTTTTTGGGTTGCAATGTGTGGTGTAATATCTTATTTTCTTCAAATTAATATCGAACCGTTTCTTAGAGCTTTGAATAGTTTTTCTCGCAGCATTAGTACCAGATTTGTCGCCCCCTAATTTGCCCACCTTATCAATCACGTTCTTAAGAAGTTTTTTCAGATCTTTAATCCAATCAGTCATGTCAAGGTAGATTTCAGTTTGCAAGTCAATCAAGTTGCCGAGAAGAAAATCCAAATCGCCTTTAGTAAAATTTTTATTAGTTTTTGAAATCTTGTCTATAAGTTTAATCGCACTTTGTGAACTAAAATAGATTTCAGTAAGACATAATACAACCTTCTGTTTGTCTCCCCTGCTTTTTTTATTCTTTAAAAGTGCTCCAAATAATTCATTGTTCTTCCTGAAAAGCTTGAAATAACGTTCTGTTCTTTTATCGGCCATATTCTATCCCCAAAGCAGACTGTGTTCTTTTTCCATTGTCCACATCTTACCATCACTTATTTCTAAAAGTGGCAACTTTTTCCTTCTATGCTTATTTCACATTCTCCCCCAAAATCCCCCGACTTTCAATCCCAAAAATTGCTTTTGCTGCCTACTGCCCGGATACTTATTTTTCGTATGCCTTCGGCATACTTACTGTCCGTTTCCTCGTCGCGGCCTCCGGCAGCACCGCGCAACCCAAAATCGCAATTCCCGTCAACTTAAAAAACAGACCTGAAATC
>CAYLXD010000047.1:0-12174 GCA_964387515.1 uncultured Pirellulales bacterium
TCCTTTTCGATTGTCTTTTTAGCCTGAGCTTTTTTGAAGTCAGCCAGTTTTTTCGCGATGGTCTTATCTGAAAGTGCCAATATCTGCACAGCTAAAATAGCTGCGTTTTTTGCACCGGCTTTTCCAATAGCTACGGTCGCTACCGGCACGCCCGGCGGCATCTGTAATGTGCTAAGCAGAGCATCGATGCCTTCCAGACCGGTACTTGAGACCAACGGCACGCCGATAACCGGCAGAGTGGTCTTTGCCGCCAATGCACCGGCCAGATGAGCCGCCATACCAGCGGCCGCTATAATCACCTTTATCCCGTTCTCAACAGCGTTTTGCGCGAATTCAGCCGCTGCGTCCGGCATGCGATGCGCTGAAATTATCCGCACTGTCGGCTCAATGCCAAAGTCTTTCAGGGTATCGATACAGCTTTGCATCACTGCCATATCGCTGTCGGAGCCCATTACGACCGCTATGGGAGTTTCCTTTTCAGATACCATTTGTTTTCCCTCACTTTGGGTATTACAATATCTCACGTCTGAATAATACCGTAATAATAATCGCTCTGTTTCATAAATGCAAGTAATAGGGGATTGACGATGCAAACAAGAAGGCCTATTGTCGCGGGTCAATTTTATCCCGGCCGGCGAGCAGACTGTGTAGATGAAATAAATGAGTGCCTTAATGAGGCTACTTTCAGCGTGTCGCTGCCCGATTATGTGGCGGCCGGCATTGTTCCACACGCCGGCTGGACATTCAGCGGCCTCTTGGCGGCGATGGTCTTCTCCGCTGTGAAACAGCGTCACGAAAATGTCGATACCTTCGTAATATTCGGCGCCGCACACGGCTACTTCGGCTCCCCGGCTGTATATGATAAGGGCGGCTGGGCAACGCCATTGGGTGAAGCAGCTATCGACGAAGATTTGGCGGAAGCGATTTTGAACAGTAATACAGCGGTCAGCGACCTCGATGCCCACAGCAGCGAACACAGCATTGAAGTACAGGTGCCGTTTATCCAGCATTTATTCGCCGATGCAAAAATACTGCCGATTGTGGTTCCGCCAAGCCGAGAAGCTGTTTCGCTGGGCGAGGCTGTTGGTGACATTATCGCCGGTAACAAAGACAAAAAAATAGTGTGTATCGGCTCGACCGATTTGACCCATTACGGCCCGCGTTATGGATTTACGCCGATGGGCACAGGTGCTCAGGCCTTGCAGTGGGCAAGCGAGGTCAACGACAAAAAATTTATCGATTTGGCTTTGAAACTCGACGCAATGGGCCTGCTCGCAAGCGCCGCTGAGAACCTTAACGCCTGCGGCGCCGGCGCAGCGGCAGCAGCGGTTGCAGCAGCTAAAAAACTCGGAAAAACAAAAGGCGTGCTGCTTGCGCACACCAACAGTAATGAAGTGATGATAAAAAAAATGGGCACATCAAGCACCGAGGCCGTCGGCTACGCAGCGATAGTATTCTAATACAGTTTTACTGAGCTGCCCAATTTAAGTATAATGAACAGATAAAAACCCCTATAGATTAGTTCCACCATTGTTACCAAGGAGTTTATTCATAAAACCAAAAACTGTGATAGGAGCAATAAAGATGGAATTGACAATTTCAGAATTAGCCCAGCGGCTTAGCGCAACATTGTTTGGCGACGGGTCCGGCCAAGTAACCTCTGTAGGTCCAGTCAAAACCGCTGATGCAAATACACTCACCTTCGTCACGGATGAAAAACATAAAGCCCTCTCCGCAAATTCAAAAGCAGCAGCGGTAATAACCGGTGAATATATTGAGGAACTCCCAATGCCACAACTGATAGTTAAAGATGTCAACGTTGCCTTGATAGAGGCTCTTAAACTTTTCGCTCCAGAGCTGAAACCGCCGGCCGAGGGGATTGACCCTTCTGCGAAGGTAGGCAATGGTGTAAAAATCGCTAAAGGTGTTTCTATCGGGTTTTGTGTAATGATTGATGATGTGGCCGAAATTGGAACCGGCAGCATAATTGCGGCGGGCTGCAAGATAGGACAGAATTCTAAAATCGGAGCAAATTGCCGCCTGGACAGCAATGTTGTTGTTTATCACAACTGCACAATTGGAAACAATGTTGTTATTCAGGCAAATACTACAATCGGTTCAACAGGTTTTGGCTATACTTTCATTAATGGCGCTCACCGTCTTATCCCACATAATGGTTCAGTAGTCATTGAAGATTTTGTTGATATCGGAGCCAACTGCTGTATTGACAGAGCGAAGTTTGGAAACACCATAATCGGAGCCGGTACCAAGATTGATAATCTTGTACAAATTGCGCATAACGTAGTAATTGGCAAGTGCTGTCTGATAGTAAGCCAAGCTGGTATCGCCGGCAGCAGTAAGCTGGGCGACGGTGTTGTATTAGCCGGTCAGTCCGGCGTGACGGACAATGTAGAAATAGGCAACGGTGTAATAGTCGGTGGCGGGTCAGGCGTTACTCACAACGTAGCTGCCGGACAGCAATTATTCGGTACGCCAGCTATGGAAAAGACCGAAGCATTCCGGATAATCGGTTTAACCAGACGTCTGCCGAGATTAGCCGAACAAATAATACAGATGGACAAAAAGTTAGAAAAACTTGAAGCCTCTATAAGCTTCCACAGCAGATTGAAATGGATAGCAGGTATTACTACTGCAGCAGCAGCGGTAATACTAATGGGGTTTTTCGTATCACCTTACGCCAGAGCAATTTTTGACCCCCATGAGTATGAGGTTGAAAAGATAGTAAACCGTTACCAAGACGGTAACGGTAATTTCTATGTCAGTGCCAGTTCTCGTCTTGAGGACTTGCATACGAGCAAAAGTCTCTTTATCATCGTTGATGTAACAGAAGCACCGGGGAAAATTATCACCGACCACGCCAGGATGCGGGATTCTTACTTTCTTGTTTCCTACAAAGACTTGGAGAAGCTGAAAAAGACAACCGCTTGGAAACAATTATTATTGATTAAAGAAGTGGATGTAGAGGGCCAGCAACTCGTTTTGTTAGGCACAAAAGCGTCCGTCAACTTAATAAAGCCCAAGGTATAGCAATGTTGGTATTAAGCGCTTCAAGCACCGACGCTGTCGGCTACGCCGCGATAGTATTCTAACCAAAACCATCTAACGAAATGATAATAGTTATTCAGGAAATAATTTTACTAAGGGACACATTATGCTGGCAGAATTATTGAATTGGGAAAAAGTCATTCATTCTTCAGTAGTGTTAGGCGGCGCACTACTTTTCGTTTTAGCAATTCACTATATACTCTTTAAAGTGCTGAAATCTCTATCGAAAAGGACAGACACCGTAATTGATGATTCCTTCGTACGTAATTTCAAAATGCCCGTGCTGGTGATTTTTATTCTGTTTGCCATAAGGCTGGTCGTGCCCTATCTGAACGTTCCTGAAAACTTCGTCCATACTTCCAAAACTGTCTTCACCATCATATTAACCGTCCTCTTTTCCTGGTTCATTATTAAAGGCACAAATCTTCTGGAAGACTTTATTGTTGCCCGTTTTGATGTGGGCCAAAAAGACAACTTAAGGGCAAGGAAAATACACACCCAATTGAAAGTTTTAAGGCGAATCGTGATATTAGTCGTCTGTGTCGTGGCTTTTGCCACCATTCTAATGACATTTGAAAAAGCCCGACGACTCGGTACCACTATCCTGGCCTCCGCAGGAATAGTAGGAGTCGTCGTTGGTATAGCTGCACAGAAAACCATCGGCACATTCGTAGCAGGTTTGCAGATTGCTTTTACTCAGCCGATAAGAGTCGACGATGTAGTTATTGTTGAAAATGAATGGGGGCGTATAGAAGAAATAAACTTAACGTACGTCGTTGTCAAAATATGGGATTTAAGACGATTGGTTTTACCAATAACTTATTTTATAGAAAAACCCTTCCAAAACTGGACGCGTAAAACAGCGGATATTTTAGGAACTGTGTATATCTATGTCGATTACACTGTGCCTGTTCAAAAAGTTAGAGAAGAATTGAAGAGAATCTTAGAAAGCTCCGAGCACTGGGACCACAAAGTATGCGTGCTGCAGGTAACCAACTCCTCAGAACGAACTGTGGAATTGAGGGCACTTATGAGCGCTGCAGATGCCTCAACAGCATGGACTTTAAGATGTGAGGTCAGGGAGAAACTGGTTGATTTTATTCAGAAGAATTATCCGCAGGCTCTGCCAAAAGTCAGGGCTGAGTTGGAAAAAGATAATTAAACTACCGTTTTAAGTTTCCCGTCAGTTAGTGAATTACCTCATACTTAGTGAACATTTCCGCGATAGGGAAGTGAACAAAGAAAGACAGCCAACGGTCGGATTCGAACCAACAATCCCTGGTTTACAAAACCAGAACTCTGCCATTTGGGTCCACGCCTGTTATTTGTCTGGGACTCTTACACGGGCATTGCACTTCGGACATCTGCCCATCCTGCCAGCGTATTTTGACGGCATTTTGAGCCGTTTGCCACAGGGACAGGTAAAGCGTATAAATTCCTCTTTAGGTATCTCTGGTTCTAACGCTATAGTTTCTTGCTCAGCAGGAGAGCTTGTTGCGATTGATTCCGGCTGCTCCTGCAGTTCTTTTTGTATCATTCCCAGATACCCCTCATACTGAGGTTTGAATTCATCCACGGATGGCTTTCTATAGTCCGCAAGGACCTGCAGGAGTGATTTTTCGTAACGTTCCATTGTCACTATCTTGAGCTTCAACATTAAAATTGCGAGGACAAAGCCGCCTGCAAAACCTCCGAGATGTGCGAAATACGCCACTTGCCCACCACCTTTCATCGCTCCCCACACATCGAACACCAGCCAGAACAAAATCATCCAAATACTGCTTAAGGTGAATTCTCTAGGTCTCAGAAATAATACAAAATAACAGGTTATATCATTCATAGGGAAGAACACTAAATACATCCCTACGACGCCGTTTATCGCTCCGCTTGCTCCGAGCGCGTTGCCGCCGGTAAAAACCAAGTGGGTAATTCCGGAAATAAGGCCAAGGCCTAAATAAATGGGAAGATAACGAAGGTTACCTATTTTGGCGCAAACAGCATTACCAAATACCCACAGGAAAAGCATATTGCCCAAAAGGTGCAAAATTCCGCCGTGCAGCCAGATGTATCCGAACAAACCTTTTATGTCCCATCCGCTTAAAATGAAAGGCCTTATTTTTCCAAAGACAAAATATTCCGAGAGTATTGTTTTTTTAACGAGTTCCTCTTCGAATTTTGCAGGCACATCTTTCTCAGGCATAAACTTTTTGAGTTTGCCGGAGGTCTCTTCGGCTGCCTGTTCAATCTCTCTAAGTCGTTTCTCCTCAACCCCGAATTCTTTGGCCACATCTTCGACAGGACGGTCGGCATACTCTTTCATCATATCCGGGAGTTTGGCTTGCCGTTCATGTATGCTTATCGACTGGAAAACAAAAGCAGCAATCGCCGCTACGATTATTAACCAGTTGATAAAGGGCCGGCGTTCCTCCGGCACATCGACTCGCCATGGTATTATCAAATTGTTACTCCCTAACAAGCACCTGTCTGAATGTGGCTCATTTCTTCTCCCCCCTGTGCTTTCCGCCGTAAAAGACGATTTTGATTATGCTCTTTTGCTGAAGATAGTCAAGGGTGGAAGAAAGCCAGCAGTCGGATTTCGGCCTCGCCATAGGCAAGCAAGCTTTGGCCTCGAACCTAAATCCGCCGCGGCGGATTTCCATAGGGGCTATGCCCCTCTGGCGGCCCCGCAGTTTTGCTCCGTAAAACTGATTCTGCGGGGCCTGTCACCCCGACGACCTGGAAAAATCCTTTTTCCAGACCTTTTGGCGGTTCGAATCCTGCCTGAAGACTTTTTGCAAGATTTGTAGTTGAATGAGGATACAATCTGTGAAATGCTCAAACAGCCAGCGGTCGGATTCGAACCGACAACCCCTGGTTTACAAAACCAGAGCTCTGCCATTGAGCTACGCTGGCAACCGAAGAGATAATAACCAAAAAGGCCGTTTCAGTCAATTTCCCAATTAAAAGTTAGCCCTGAACCTTCAAAAGCAGTTATAAGCTTGACCTTGCCAATAATTGGATTATGCTTTCTGTATGACAAACAAGACAAAACACAAATGCTGGGAGCACTTTCCGCACAAGGCTGATATAGGCATCCGCGGCGCAGGAGCCACTAAAGAACAGGCCTTTGAGCAGGCGGCTGTCGCACTGACAGCCGTCATCACCGAACCTGAAAAAGTTGCGCCCAAGCAAAAGGTCGAGATAACCTGTCAGGCCGACGACGATGAGCTGCTACTGGCAGACTGGCTCAATAGCCTGTTGTATGAAATGGCTACGCGAAAGATGCTGTTTAGCCGATTTGAAGTTCGTATCGAGCAAAGCCACTTAAGTGCAACGGCATGGGGTGAAAAGCTCGATGTTTCAAAGCACTTGCCAACGACAGAAGTCAAGGCTGCCACATACGCAGAGCTGAACGTGCGACAAGAGCAGGATGGAACCTGGATTGCACAGTGTGTTGTGGATGTCTAAAGCATCCGGAGGTGCAGGATGGATTTGAAACTGATAAAAAAACGGTCCGACTACGAATGGGTCATCGAGCCTTCCGGCAAGATGACCGTTCCTGCGATAATTTACGCCGATGAGGCGCTTATCGAAGCGATGGACGAAAAGGTGCGTCAGCAGGCTGTCAATGTGGCGAGCCTGCCCGGCATCGTAAAGGCTTCTTTCGCGATGCCCGACGCACACTGGGGTTACGGCTTTCCCATAGGAGGCGTCGCGGCCTTCGACCCGGACATGGGCGGTGTGGTATCAGCCGGCGGCGTCGGCTTCGACATCGCCTGCGGTGTTCGCACAGTAACTACGGGACTATCCATCGACGACGTAGAACCCCTCAAAGAACACCTTGCAGACCTGCTGGCTCACAGGATACCCGCGGGGCTCGGCAGCAGGGGGAAACTGCATTTAAATATAAAGCAGATGGACGAAGTGCTTGCCGGCGGCGCCCGCTGGGCAGTTGACCGCGGCTACGGCACAAAACAAGACCTTTTGCGTGTCGAAGAACAGGGTGCGGTTGCGGGGGCGAAGCCGGACTGCGTCTCCGACCACGCAAAGAAACGCCAGGAGGACGAGGTCGGCACGCTCGGCTCAGGAAACCACTATATGGAGGTTCAGAAGGTCATAGAAATATTCGACGAAAAAATTGCGAGGGCATTTGGCATTGCCGTCGGCCAGATAACCGTCAGCATTCACTGCGGTTCGCGCGGTCTCGGCCATCAGATTGGCACAGAGTACCTGAAAAAGATGACCGCCGCAGCCGCTGAGTCCGGAATTGAGCTTCCGGAACGCGAACTGGCCTGTGCGCCCATCAACTCTCGCGTCGGACAGGAATATCTCGGAGCTATGCGGGCGGGAATCAATTGCGCCCTGGCCAATCGGCAGGTTCTTACGCATCTGTTAAGAGAGGTCTTCGCTGATATGCTCCCAAAGGCTGAACTGAAACTGCTTTACGATGTTTCTCACAACACTTGTAAAGAAGAGCTGCACAACGTCAACGGCCAGCGGAAACGACTGTTTGTTCATCGCAAAGGCGCTACACGTGCCTTTGGGCCGGGCGATTCTACCTTACCTGCCGAGCTTCGTGAGGTCGGCCAGCCTGTCCTGATTGGGGGCACAATGGGAACCGCTTCGTACATACTGGTCGGCACTAATGAAAGTATGTCGCTGTCCTTCGGCTCATCCTGCCACGGTGCCGGCAGAAGTATGAGCCGAAACGAGGCTACACGACGGTGGCACGGCAAAGATGTCGTCAGAAACCTGGCTGAGCAGGGGATTTTGATTCGCAGTCCGTCCTTCCGCGGGGTGGCTGAGGAAGCACCGGGGGCGTACAAAGACGTAAGCGAAGTTGTGGAAGTATCCCATCAGGCAAAGCTCTCGCGCAAGGTGGCCAAGCTGGTGCCGCTGGTCTGCATCAAAGGATAAAAGAGCTAATTCGGTATCACCTTATTTTTATCGAGCCGACATTTGTTCTCAAAATGACTTTTCCTTCGCCGGCTCCCACGGTGCCATCGAGGCTCTTGGAGATTTTACCTGTTACGGTCAAAGGCAGTCGGGTTTCTATCGAGCCGACATTTGCCGAGACGTGAAATTCCACCGAGAGGTTGTCCGGGCCGGCAAAGTCGATTTCACCAACCGAGGTTGACAAGTCGGCATTGCAGGCAGCAGGGGCATCTTTCGCGTAAACTGCCTTAACTTCACCTACGTTGGTGGTAAGAGCAACGCGGCCGGTAATTTCTCTGCAGGTGATGGCGCCGACGTTTGTCACCGCCTCTATATGCTCTGTGATATTACCCACCTTTAATTCGCCAACGTTTGACCCAAGGTTAAGGGCGGTTTGCCTCGGCACGGTTATGTCAAAACTAACGCAGATTGCCTCTTTGTCCGTCTTCGGCGGTCTTTCAACCTTTATTTTTAGTTTGTCTCCGACAGGTTCGAGCTTTACGTCGGTTTCTTCTGCAAGTTTCTGGGCCTGCCCTTCCGTCAATGCCTTTGCCATGATTTTAGCGGTAACATTGCAATCGGTGAAATCGCCACCGGTAACTGTAATTGAGCCGACATTGGTATGGACATCGAGGGTTTGGCCCGGGGCGATCGGAGCCGATAACTGCACCGTCCTTTCATATTTGGCCCTGAAGGCGTCAAATATATTGATACAGCAGCAGCCGGCCAGTACGGTAGCCGTTAATAGCAAACAGGCCAAAAGCGGCGCAGTACATTTTATAAAAAATCGCCTTTCCACTTTTTACTTCTCCAAATTTAATCTGACTGGTTGTTTATTTTATTTTTATCGAGCCGTTGTGTGTTTCGAGGCGCAATTTGCCCTGGCCTTGGCCGATTGTTCCTGTCAGTCTCCTTTTGCTTACCTTTCCGGTTACAGTAATGGGAAGGTCGGTATTTATCGAGCCGTTATGGGTCGAGACATTAACCACAGCGGAAAGGTTCGGCGGAGCGGTAAAATTTATTCCGCCATTATGGGTAACTATCGATACGTCGCAAACAGCAGAGGCGGATTTACTGCAGGTCGCCTCTACTGCGCCATTATGCGTTTGCAGTTCCATATCACCCGAAACTTCCCTACAGGTTACCCCGCCATTATGCGTTTGCAGTTTCATCGCGCCGGAAACACTTTCGGCGGTAACCCTGCCATTGTGAGTCGTGGCGTTTACCTTGCCGGTGATATTTGTGATTTTGACAGCCCCATTGTGCGTTGTCAATTCAAGGTCGGCCTGATTTGGCAGCGTTATGTCAAAACTTACACTAACGGATTGATTCATCACAAGAAGCGGCTTTTGGACTTTGGCAGTAAGTTTATTACCGAAGGGTTCGAGTGTTATTTTTGTTTCCTCAGCCAGTTTTTTGGCCTCTTCTTCCGAGTCGGCCCAGGCGGTAATCTTAGCTGTAACGTTGCAATCCCTTATTCCCAGCGGATCGGGTAAACCTCTTACCGTAATTGAGCCGTTGTGCGTCTGAGCCGCGAAGACAGAGCCGGGCGACAATGACGCCGATAGCTGAGCCTGCCTTTCATACTTCGCCGTCGTCGGCCAGCAACCTATCTGGATGCAGCAGCCGGCTAATAGAGTCGGCACCCACACCAAACAAACCACCGATACCTTCGCGAAACGCTCATTTTCCATTTTGCAACCCCTTCCGATTAACCGTTTTTCCGTTTTTTTGCAATGTTGAACAACAGAAAACAGATTGTTACATTTCTTCGTCCCCTCTCAGGAAATATATTATCAAAAAATTTCCTCTTCAACACGGATAATTTACAGGATGATTGTTACCGTTTTGCTACCGTACCGTGTTTTTTTGGATATTTTTTGCAAAGGAACCTGTCTCTTGCATTGCGTATCGATGCTGATAATAATTTTGACGCCGCCGCCGGCGGTGCTTATAATACCACTGTTCATTTACGATTGTGGCTTTAAAAAACAGGGGTAACTGCTATGAAAAAAAGTAATCTGCCTGCCTTATTGGTTGTCGGTTTGGCTATCATTGTAATTGTCAGCGGGTGTGTCGAACGTAAACTTACAGTAAATACAAGGCCGCAAGGAGCATTGGTTATATTGAATGACGAGGAGATAGGCACCTCACCTGTTATGGTTTCGTTTAACTGGTACGGCGACTATAACGTTAGAATAAGCAAGGAAGGCTATGAAACTCTAAAGACCCACCGCAGATTAAAGAGGCCGTGGTACGACCGCGCTCCGTTCGATTTTTTCGCCGGCTGCCTGTATCCGAAGAGAATCGTTAATTCGTATGAATGGACGTTTGAGCTAAAAGAAAAGCAGGAGCTGGAAAGACAACAGCTTATCGAGGACGCAAGGCAACTAAAACAACAGTTATATTAACGGCTCTTGTATGGATTTTGCCCGGCCGGAGATAAAACAACGAGAGAAGAATTAATCCAAAACACAGAGGAATTGAAGGAACAACCAAAGTAATGAGGAAACTGAGATCGTGGCTAGGTACATCAATCAAGTCTATTACATAACACATATCAACAATGTTCCCTCTATCTTGGAACACGGAATTTTATCCCACAGAGTTATTCAAAAGGAAAAAATCGATTTTACACACATATATGCCGAAGAGATTGTTTCAAGGCGTTCACAGAGAGAAGTTAAAAGTAACAAAACACTATGGGATTATGCAAATCTTTATTTTCAGGCCCGAAACCCCATGCTCTACAAAGTAATACACGACAAATCTATTGACAAAATAGTTGTACTTGGAATTCGTAGAGATGTGATGAATATTAAAGGGTCATTTATAACTGATGGTAATGCTGCCAGCGCTCCAACACGAATTGTTCCAAGCTCTCAGCCAAAAAACCTTTTGAAAGAGATTTCAAATAATACTGACATTGAATGGTGGAATGAAGAGGACGGCTCTAAACGTAAGATAATGGCTGAATGTCTCGTTCCTGAAAGGATACCCCCTGAGTACATTCACACCATTTATACTGCTAATCTCGATGTTGGCGAAAAGGTTAAAAATTTAATTAGAAATACTGGGTTTGATAATATTATTCCCGAAGCTAACATGTTTTTTCAGCCCACAAGAAAAATACCACTGACGAAGAATTTGTATTTGGTTAAAGGGGATATGTTTTTCTCAAAACTTCAGACACTTACGATTAGTGTTAATTGTATGGGTGTTATGGGTAAAGGGCTTGCGTCGAGAGCTAAGTACCAATTCCCACATGTATATGTATATTATCAGGATTTATGTAAGCAGAAGAAGTTACAGTTAGGAAGGCCATATCTCTATAAACAAGAATCGTCGCTCGATTATCAATTAGCAGACGAACCTATGAGTTTGGAAAATGGGGTTACAGAAACTTGGTTTTTATTGTTTCCAACAAAGGACAATTGGCGTAATCAAGCAGATATTAAAGGCATCGAAAAGGGTCTTCAGTGGATTTGTGATAACTACCATAGAGAGGGCATAAAGTCGCTTGCAATGCCAGCACTTGGTTGCGGACTTGGCTGGTTAGACTGGAGTATGGTTGGCCCTTTACTTTGCGGATATCTTGCGAGGCTTGATATTCAGACTTGGGTATATCTGCCTGTTGAAAGGGAGATACCAGAAGATCAACTTGAAAAGAAATTTTTACTCAGAAACCAAACTTTATAAGAAGGGTCTTTTAGAATACGGGGTTTTATCCAGCAAAGCAACCCCTTACCTAAATAAGATTTTCACGATACCAGCCTATGGCTTTTTGCAGCCCCTCGCGAAATAGTACCTTCGGTTCATAACCAATCGTCTTTTTAGCTAAAGTGATGTCCGCAAGAGAGTGCTTTACATCGCAGGGGCGAGGGTTGGTGTAAATCGGTTTTATATTCTTGCCGAGCAGTTTGTTAATTGCATCAATTACTTCGTTGACGGTTACAGCCTGGCCGCAGGCGATGTTTACCACTTGCCCGGAGGGTTTTTTTGCCCGCACAGCGAGTAAATTGGCCTCAACAACATTATCAACATAAGTGAAATCCCGGCTTTGCTTTCCATCGCCGTAAACAGTCGGCTGCTCATCCTTTAATATGGCTGTAACAAAGGCCGGTATCGCAGCGGCATACTGGCTGGTCGGGTCCTGGTGCGGGCCGAAGACGT
>CAYLXD010000048.1:0-12168 GCA_964387515.1 uncultured Pirellulales bacterium
GTATCCGTGGTAACTGTTCCGGTGTTAGTGGGCGTTACAGTATCAACCGTGTCGACTATCCCACGTGTATTTGTATGCGTAAGGCTGGTTATTGGGTTGTTCCGGCCGACATCCCACTCTGCCCCGATATCGAAGCCTTCCGTGGCGGTTACGTCGTAGATTCTTACCTCAACCATTACCTGCTGCATCAGGCGGTCAATCTCCTTGATAAAGTTGTCAATGACCTTGATGTTGCTCTCGAAATCCACAACGAGTATATTGCCTGTGCTCGGGTTGGCCGAGAGGTTGCCGCTTTTCGAAATAAACGCTTTTAATGTTTTCTCGACTTCGTCGACATTAGCATAGACAATTCGATAGCTCCTGTGAACGAGGTTTTCAGTGACGACTTCTTTCTGCGGCACGAGCTTCATTATTCTTGCCAAAGCTTCTTTGGTATCATAAATAATTAAAGTATTACTATTCTTATCGACAGAAACACTGCCATACTGAGAAGACGCATCTGCAATCAGAGACCTAAAACTCTCGGCATCAAGAGATTTAAAAGTTATAGTTTCAACAAACAGCTCAGGTGTGGACTCTTCTATGCCGTTAGTATCAGAGGCTGCCGAGGGTTCCACCTTCTTCGGGAGTTGCGCAAAGGGGTCTTCTCTACCGACATCGCTCCGGCTCGCGCCTTCGCCGAGACGAGCATCGCCAACAGCAAGCTGCTCGTCAGCTGTTTGCTGCGGCTGCGCACCAGCAATAGCCAGACAGAAACCGACCACTACCCAAAAAAGAAGGTTACTTGGATGTAGGAGCTTATTCATCGAGCGGTCCCTCCTCATTGTGCATCACATGAATGGTAATGGCCATATTACAACTCAACAAGCTGCCCTCGGTTGATTTGATTCTCAGAGAGTCAATCCATACCCGCTCCGGGCGGTTCTGCAATTTATTTATTAGTGCGACTATGTTTCTGTAGCCGCCCGTAACGCTCAATGTCACACGACTTGCCTCCACATAAGGGGCTTCCGAAGAGCTGCTTGTGCTGCCCTGCCTTCCATCCTGCGGAAATTTCAATGAGTTTATAACGCACTTTGTTTGCTCGGCAGCCGTCTGAATGCCGCTGAAAAACTTCCTGGCTTCGACATTGTCAAACAGCCCTGCATCAATTAACTGTGATTTGTGCTGCAACTGCTGAAGTTCCTGCTTTTTGGTTTCCACATAGCCCGCGATGCTTCTGTTCTTCCTGTCAAGCGTACCCGCCAGTGTCTTATAAGTCTGTGCGGCCTGAAGATAATTTCTGTGAGGCGCAACAAAATGGTTATAAAACGCGACCACCGCTATACAGGACGCCACGACCAGCACAGCGTTTTTTGAAGAATAGGTCAATTTTGTATAACTGTCCAGCAGAGTCACTGATATTCCTTTCGGTCGGTTAATAAGCAGCCAATGGAATACTTTATCCATTTGTCTGATTCACTGCCTTTTTGCGTCTCGGCCAACGAAGCGGACTTAATATGCTCACAGTTGCTGAGCATATCGAGGAAAAGCTCAACGGCTTCGTAGGAAAAAGTCTGGCCTTCGAGCGTTATCATCGAACCGCCGTCACTCGAAAGGCTGCTTATTCGAACGCTTCTCGGTATTGCGCGGGCGACCTCGTTAAGAATCTGGTCCCACCTCAGAAAGTAATCGTCCCTTGTAGCCACACCCATACTGCTGAGCTTCTGAGATGTGTCTTTTACCTGCTCATCCAGTGATGTCCGCTCGTGCAATAATGCCCGCATATTCTCGATAGCCTCTGCACGCATCTTCCGGTCTGTATTACGATTTAACTGGTTTAACTTTGTATTGAACAGACTGATACTAAGAATCATCAAAAGGAAAACAACCGCCGCGATATTCGCAATCACCCAGCCCTGTTTTTTCGCAGATTTGGCCTGAAGCAGCTTTAGCGGAAGCAGATTGATACCCGGCGTAAAATCCCCTGACTGCAAAAGCTTCATTGCCAACCCTATGGCGACGGCCGAGGTATTTGCCGCCGAATCCGGATTTACAAGCGGCGTGTCAACGGAAGCCTCTTTGAAGGTTGTAATTTTCAGCTCCACTGTATCGGTAAGAAGCAAAGGCAAAACATTCATTCTTCCCTCAGGAAGGCTGCTGCGCTCATCCGTGATTATCTCTACCTCCCATTTATCTCGTTTTTTAAGAACTTCGAAGTCGTAGAACCGTATTACAGCGTTTATTTCTTCCGCCAGCCATTCGAGGTATCTGACACAGTCGCTATCGTCCGGCTCGAAATGTTTTGTCGTTACAAAATTCAGGGTTTCGTTCCTGAACAGACATAAGGTAAGCACGCCCTGCTGGACTGTCGCAAGCAGCAGATTCTGGTCGAATTTTTTTGCAATTAGTTTGTCGTAACAGGCTCTGACATAAGCGAGCGAAGCGGGTTCGATAGCAACGATATTTAATCCTTTTTTCTCGAGCACAGCGGCTAACTCGGTAAGCTTCTGGGTGTCAGTGGCGGCTACCAGTACCCGTCGGCCGGGCGATTTCCCCTGCGACTTCAGCCCGCAGAAATCCGAGGTTACCTTACCGGCCGGCAGCATCGCACAGTGCTTGACTTCGTTGCGCACAAACTCGCCTATGTTGGCTGGAACATTTTCTGGAAGGTCAAGGATTTGTATCAGCACGGGACGGGCAACCAGTGACAATACCGCCTGATGATGCGCACCGATTCTGTTTTTGACCCTTAGTTTTCTTACCGCCTTGGCCAGAGATAAGGGTTTTTCCACATTGCCGTTTTTTATCACCTCGGCCGGAACAGGACCACTGGCGGTTTTCATCAATTGAATGCCGTTGGCGCGTTTTTTAAGCAGAGCTAAATCTATCCGCCCCTGCGAAATATCAACACCCAGCGCTGTCTTAGCAGCCGGCTTCATTCATTTATCCTTAAATTATCAATTCTTATTATGTATGGACTAACGGTTCCAATGGTTATGTCAGCTTCGACCCTGGCAACAAAGCCCTGCGCCGTAGTACCTGTTGATGTAATCGTGTTGCCGTTAGCTACGACGGTGTACGAGCCGCCGTTGAAAGACTCATCGTTAATGTTCGGGTCACTGCCTTCCCGGATTCTAAAAAGGGCGTCATTCAAGCCGGCTTCCGCAGTGGCAATGGCCTGAGTGGCATTGATTTGATTGTGCATAAGCTGGATTTCCTCCGTATTGAGCTGGAGCATACCGATAGCCACCGCCGACAAAAGCGCTATGACAAAAACCACTATCAGAAGCACCAAACCATTATTTTTCGGTTTGACTTTCATATCCAATTAAGACCCTCGCACCTCAATTGCGCAATTCGTCTGCGCTGAACCTGCAGCCTGAGACGCCCAGGAACACTATTTTCGTATCGTCTAAAAACAACAGCGGATTGTGGAAAAGCTGCCTTAGGTCAAGTTTTGACAGAAAGGTGAAAAATTGCAGTACAAATCCCGTATCGAGCTATGAAAAACTGGTTTTTATTGGCACTAAGCTATACAGGCCGCCGCCGCAAAATACCTTTCCTACCAGCGTCCTATAAGTTCATTGTGTTTTGACAGCTACGGTGCTGAGAATCACTTCAATCTCAGCATAGCCCAGCGACGGAATCATCGAACCACTATTTCTCAGCTTTGTTTTCACAGATTAACGTACTCTAAGGATATGGATATACCTGGACACCGCCGCTGGGGGGCTCGTCACCGTTATAAAGTGCTGTGATTTCCTCCTCACTCAATGTGCGGTTGTAGATATGTACATCGTCGATGATGCCTTTGAAGGGGTACCAAGTGCCATAATAATCCTTTGCGCCAATAGTAGCTGACCTTGAATTAGCTACAGAACCAAAACCAGTAAGGTCTACGCTCCCAACTGGTGACCCATTTACATATGTTAGAAATTGAGCAGCGTCTCTGTCAACTACTGCTGTAAGAAGAACCCACTCGTTTAAGAAATCTGATTCATACCCAAAAAGAACCTGTTTAGTTGTTGATCCATCTGAAATAGATGCCTTCCAATGTCCTGTTCCAAGTTCCATATCATATCCAGGCTCCGCGTCAGCCGCCCCGCCTTTATACCAAGGCATATCCCAGGCACCAGCACTTGAAGAAACATATACCCATATTGAATAAGTAAATGACTCTGTTGCACCGAAATCTAACGAATCTTTATCACCTATTGAAATATAATCATCAACGCCATCAAAATCGAGTGCGCCGTCGAATTTGCCCGTAACCCAGTCTTGTCCTGAAGACATATTGATAAGCGTTCCATCATTGCCGTTGCCCGAGGAATCCGCCGCGGTCGTACCGCTGCCATCATCGAGCTTCCAATGCCCCACTAAACGCCCTCCCAAGTAGTAAAGTGCTGCGACCTCCTCCTCGCTCAGAGCACAGTTGTAGATGTGCACATCGTCGATGATGCCTTTGAAGGGGTACCAAGTGCCATAATAATCCTTTGCGCCAATAGTAGCTGACCTTGAATTAGCTACAGAACCAAAACCAGTAAGGTCTACGCTCCCAACTGGTGACCCATTTACATATGTTAGAAATTGAGCAGCGTCTCTGTCAACTACTGCTGTAAGAAGAACCCACTCGTTTAAGAAATCTGATTCATACCCAAAAAGAACCTGTTTAGTTGTTGATCCATCTGAAATAGATGCCTTCCAATGTCCTGTTCCAAGTTCCATATCATATCCAGGCTCCGCGTCAGCCGCCCCGCCTTTATACCAAGGCATATCCCAGGCACCAGCACTTGAAGAAACATATACCCATATTGAATAAGTAAATGACTCTGTTGCACCGAAATCTAACGAATCTTTATCACCTATTGAAATATAATCATCAACACCATCAAACTCTAAAGCACCGTCTATTCGACCTGTAGTCCATTCATTGCCGGCCATATCGGTCAAATTACCGTCGTTGCCGGGCCCACTGCTATCTGCTGCGGTTAAGCCGGAGGTTTCGTCCAGCTTCCACCGGCCCACGAGCCCATCTGAGTTGGTGCGGAGGTAGATCTGGATAGTGAAGCTCTTATCCTGGCCAAGTGCGGCTGATTTGGTCAGGGTAGTTTCGACTTTTACGCAGCGGATGAGGCTGGCATCTGTAATGGGGTCCAGCGGCGTATCCAAATCGCAGGCGTCGTAGCAGCTAAACTGCAGTTGGCTGACCGGCCCGGCAAGGTCCGAAAGACTGCCTACAACGCCGAATTGAACGTAGCTGTCTACAATCTCATATCTGAGATTGTCGCCGTCGTTATCCAGAAACTGGATATAGCCGTTGGTTATTGATGAGTCGCTTACGGCGGTAATTCTGACGGCCTTTGAGAGGTTTCGGTTCAGGTGGTCTATCAGTATTCTGCCGTTCTGAAGTGTCTCAGCGGCGGCCTGCTTGGAGTCCCAACTGTTTCGCATAGTCACAAACTGCGGTAAAATAACGGTGAAGATAATGGCCATTATGGCCAAAGATACGATTATCTCTATAAGCGTCATAGCGCGGGCGCAGCTCCGCGGGCAGTTGAACCCACAAAACCACGTTCGGGGCCCGTGGCCTCGACGAACCGGAATTTCGTATCTGCTCTCTAACATCATCAGTCATTCCACCGGTTTGAAAGACGGGTAGCTAACGTGACTTCGATTTCGTCGGACGAGAGGGTGTTGTCGCTATTGAAGTCAAAGCCAACAGAAACGGTTATCGTCCTGAGGTCACTGCCTGAGCCGGTATCGGATACGCTGCACAGATATGAACCGTCCAGTGATGTGTTGTCTTCGGTGTATGAGCTGCTGTAGTGGTAGATTGAGCGGGCCTTTATCTCATCGAGCTTGTCCTGGGCGAGCATCAGACTGCGGGTCTTGTGTTCGATGATTGCAGTGCTAAGGTGAGCGGCAGTAAGGGCCTTTAGAATCGGAACTATTGCAACAATCAGCAGAGCCGATGCTACGACAACCTCGGTGAGAGTAAAACCCTCTGACCGAGCTGGGATTTGCGATTTGTGGTCCGCGATTTTTAGTTTTCGGTGCATTTTACCATACCCGTCGCTGAAGTTATGTCAATTGTAAACGTTTTTCCATCGGCCGAGATGGTAAGCTGGGTATCGCTTCCGCTCAACAGATTTCCCAGCGGGCCGAATTTGAACTCGTCGCCTCCTGTGCAGCTAACGGCTGGGTCGATAGTTTGCGAATCCACCGTTTCACCAGAATCAGCGTTAACTATCCTGTAGCCGGTATACGGAGAAGAGCTTGTCATATTCAGTTTGAAACCGGCGGTATTGGTCGCGGCATTGGAAATAGCGAGTCTGCGTGTGCGGCGAAGGTCGGTGACAATTTTCTTAGCCAGGCAATCGGCCTTTTGCTTTGAAGAGGCAGAAAGACTAAGTCTCGGGATGGCAATAGCCGCCAATATACCAAGAAAAAGGACGACGAGAATAGCCTCAACAAGTGTAAACCCCGTTAGAAATCTTTGCTTTTTGTCCCATATTCTTACCTCCCCTGATAGAGACTGTTTCACCTGTCCCTCTAACGGGATCCACTTTGGAATTTCTAACTGGGTAAATGCCGTTTTTTGCCTGGCCATACCCGAACCCCGCAGCAATATAAAAAATGGCTACAGTCAAATCTATAGCCATCCCCATTTCCCATTTTGGAACAACACTTTTCGGCTATTATCGAACCACCATCTCCCCCTACTAATGGCTGCACGAGACGCGGTGGGTGCTGGGGTCCATCGTGTAGGTCGTGGAGGTCTTACTCACCGGACAGACCGGCGCACCTTCCGGGAAGTAATTGGGGTCGTGGGTTATAGCCCACAGGCTGGGATAGCTGCCTTTGTCGGCATACCACATCTCAATCTGGGTGTTCATTATGTCGACATTGGTCGCGCAGGCATTTTGCTTGGCTGTCGCCGAGCTTGTCGTTATCCTTGGAATCGCAATCGCCGCCAGTGCCGCCAGGATTGCCACTACAATCAAAAGTTCGATTAGTGTAAAACCTTTATTCCGACGCATCTTTCCCGCTCCTTTCCGATGAAATTATTTTTCACTTACAAACTACCACTTTACATAAAGAATAATAAACAATCGACATAAAATACGCCGTACTTTCCGTTTTTTTCTACACAATCGACTATTTCAAGTGGCTCATGTAATCGAACATCGGCAAATATACGGCTATAAGCGCAAAACCAACGATGATACCCATAATAATCGTCATTGCAGGCTCAAGCTTAGCTATCAGGGCATTTACCACTCTGTCGATATCCCTTTCGAGAAAATCGACGCCCTTATTCAACATTTCCGATAATATGCCGGCTTCTTCTCCAGAGGAAGCTAACCGGACTATCATCGGCGGGAAAATATCATAATTTCTCAGCGAAGCCGCAACGGAATTACCCGACTCTATTGATTCCTGCAGCCGGTTCGCTATCTGCGAGATTTTCGAATTATGTACAACCTGACTGGCAACCTGCAGGGCCCTGCCTAACGAGACGCCGGTCGAGACCAGCATCGCGAAAGTCCGAATAAAGTGAGCGACAACTACAGTACGGTTGAGTCTTGCGAACACCGGCATATTCAGCTTGAAGACGTCCCATTCGGCTTTTACACGCGGATTTTTTAGAAGGTATCTCAACCCAAATACAAAGCCCACAGCAGCAGGAATGACAGCCCACCACCGGCGCCTAATCAGGAAGCTCATATTCACGAGGGCCTGCGTCGGCCCAGGCAGCGATACATGCAGCTGCTGGTATATATTCGAGAATACCGGAACAACGAAAATCACCAGCCCGGCAATTACCACCAGACACACGATGCCCACCATAATCGGATAGGCAAAGGCGGACCTGACCTTGCGCTTGAGCTCGGCCTGTTTCTCAAGGTAGTTTGCACTGACCTCGAGCGACTCTGAGAGTCTTCCGCTGGACTCACCCGCCTCAACCATACCGAGCAAAAAATCTGAAAATATCTTTCTATGCCCTTCGAAGGCGTCTTTTAAGGTCGAGCCTTTTTCAATGCTCTGCTTAATGTCTGAAATTATATACTTAAAGGAAGAATTGTTTGTCTGCTGGTGCAGAGTTTCGAGACACTGGGAAATTGATACGCCGGCTGAGCACATTCCGGCGAACTCGTAGGTAAAGGCAACTACTTCAGCCCTGCTTATCCTGGTCTGTTTTTTGACCAAATCTGCTTTGCGTTTTGCCTTAAGCAGCGTGTAACCCATCTTGGCCAGCTCTTTCCGAAGGCTCCTGATGCCGTCAATGTCGGTGTAAATGCCGGAGAAGGTGTTCTGGTTCTGGTCAACCACTGTGTATTCATAAATGGCCATTATTTCGTCCTTACATCAACAACCCGTAGCAGCTCTTCGAGTGTTGTGGTACCGTTAAGGACCTGCTCGAGAGCGCTTTCGCGGAGTGTCTTCATCCCTTCGGTTACCGCCTGGTGCTTGATAGTATCATCGTCGGCCCCGTCCACTATCAACTTGCGTACCGCAGCCGAGACGCACAATACTTCGTAGATGGCCCTGCGTCCGCGGTAACCGGTATGGTAGCAGCTGTTACAACCCTGGCTTCGCTGCAGCTGGACTTGGGTATCGTGCCGGCCGCGGCCGAATAATTGCTCAAGCTCTTCAGATGAGGGACTGTAGCTGGCTTTGCACTTGGGGCAGACTGTTCGTACAAGCCTTTGCGCGATTGCGCCCAGAAGCGCCGATGCAGCAAGAAACGGCGCTATCCCGAGATTAATCAGCCGGGAAATCGCACCAGCCGCATCATTGGTATGCAGTGTGCTCAGAACCAGATGACCCGTTAGGGCTGCGCTGACGGCTATTTCAGCGGTTTCAGCGTCACGAATCTCACCAACAAGTATAATATCCGGGTCCTGCCGCAATATGCTGCGCAAAGCCGACGCAAAGCTCATTCCAGCGGCCGGCTTGACCTGCACCTGTGTTATGCCTTCAAGACGATACTCTACAGGGTCTTCAACCGTTACGATGTTTTTGTCGGGCGTGTTAAGAAGCTGAAGAGCCGAGTAAAGGGTAGTGGTTTTGCCGGAGCCGGTAGGCCCCGTCAGCAATAAAATACCGTAAGGATTTTCCAGAAGTAACTTGAATTTTTTATTGTCATCAGCAGAGGTGACTATTTCGTCAAGCGACCATCTGTTGGTGCTTTTGTCGAGGATACGGATGACAATTTTTTCTCCGCCGATGCTCGGCAGCGACGAAATCCTAAGGTCGTAGTCCCTGCCTTCGTGCTGCAGTGAGATGTGCCCGTCCTGCGGAAGACGCCGCTCCGATATATCCATATCAGCGAGAATCTTAATGTGCGAGGTCACCTCTTTTTGGGCCGATGAGGGCACGTCTATCGCGTCGCGGAGCAGCCCGTCGATACGGTAACGAACCCTTATATCCGGCTCATGGGGTTCGATATGTATGTCACTTGCCCTGGCGTCGATCGCACCGGTAATAATCAGGGAAACAAGCTTGGTAATAGGGTCGTCCGCGACGCGGAGAGCCTTGCTCTCCACCACGGCATCCTTTGTTCGGTCTTTGTCAGCACCCTTGCTAAACCGCATCGAGGCTATTGCCTGCCGGGTGACATTCTGCACGCTGAAGTGATACATAATGGCCTGCTTGATTGCGCTGGGTGTTGCCGCAAGGGGCACAACCCTGCAGCCGGTCCTTATCGCTATATGGTCCATGACGGCAAGATTCAGCGGTGAACTCATCGCAACCAACAGATTGTTGCCCTGTTTCTTAACCGGAATTATATTGTTGTGACTTGCCATTTCATACGTGACCATGTGAGCGGCTATCGGCTCGACCATCTCCGGCGCAAGGTTTATAAACTCTATCTTATTGGCGGCGGCGATTATCCTGGTCAGCTGGTCTTCATCAACGAGGTTCTTCTGCCTGAGAATATTTATGAGACTTTGACCGCTCGACTGCTGTTCTTCGAGAACCTCCTGCAGGACCTGCTCGTCCAGGATGTGCTCCTGCCGGATATACGAAATCGTCTGGTCCGACATTTTTCTACACGCATCCTATTCACAGAAAATATTTAAGCCAAATTACCGCATAATTACCATCGACCCGACCACACGCCGACTTAATGACAAACCGATAAGATGCTGTATCTGAGCATGCACACGGCAGAGGACAGCGACCGATAACAGAACCGGCGCAGCCTGGTGGACAGGTCGGCGGAAGCTGCGATTGTCGTTCGTCGGCTTTGGAGGTAACGGCCTGCTTATCGGAGCCTAAAATCCTTGAAAAACGGTATGGTCTTATAAGTACCGCTGATTTTAAGAGCGAGTTAAAAACTCATAGCGCTTTCGTGCGTACAGCTTATTTTTGCTAATATTAGACAACCAAGTGGTCGATAAAATCTGCAAAATAACTTCTTTAACCAAAAATCCGAAGAACTTGCGCAACTGAACTTCAAAGGCAGGGACGAATGCTGGGCTTGTTTAAATCCAAGACTAAAACCGCCCGCCCAAAGATACTCTTTGTCGACGACGAGGCTGACCTGGTCAGCACGGTAGAATGCCGGCTTAAGTGGTCCGACTTTGATGTCGTTACCGCGCCAAACGGAAAAGAGGGTCTGGACAAGGCGATGAGCGAAAAACCGAACCTGATACTACTCGATACCAACATGCCCGTTATGAACGGCTACGAGATGCTTGAGCACCTCAGAAAAAATCCACATCTCAAAAACATTCCTGTAATAATGCTGACCGCGATGTGCGAGGCCCAGGATATAGTGAAGGCGTCCTCGTATGGTATCGCTGATTACGTTACCAAACCTTTTGACTTTACGGAGCTGGTGGAAAAAATCACGAACATACTGGAAAATAAGAGCCGCCGTTAATGCACCGCAACAAAGCAAAAACAAACCCTACGCATAGTCAAGTCAATATAAGCGAAGACGAGCAGCTCCGCGAAATACTCGACCGAAAACAAAAACATCTGGATGCTATTTTTGATGCGGTACCGATTGGTATGCTGCTGGTAGATGAGAACTTGATAGTCAGGCGAGCCAACGACGCCATCAAGCAAATGGTACACAGGGATTATTCGGAAATCATTGACCAGCGGCTCGGCGGCGCCTTAGGGTGCATTAACAGTACACGCAATGAAAAGGGCTGTGGCCACAGCCCCGCCTGTCAGCTCTGCCCCATCAGCAAGGCCGTAGAAAGCGTGTTCGAGTCACAGCAGTCCATTCAGAAGGTTGAATTCAGGCCGACTTTCAGGGTTGAAGGTGAGGAAATTACGCCCTGGCTCTCTGTATGCGCTATTCCAACGGAGATATACAGCCAAAAGCACGTCGTTGTCGCCATCGATGACATCACAGTCCGCAAAGAGGCAGAGGAAAAACTCAGGGAAACAATGGAGATGAAATCACAGTTCATATCTACCGTTTCGCACGAACTGAGGACACCCCTAACGTGCATAAAGGAGGGTGTCTCCATCGTTTTGGATGGCGTGGCGGGCGAAATCAACGAGAGGCAAAAACATTTCTTAGGCCTCGCAAACAGAAATATAAGCAGACTTGCCGCACTGATTAACGACGTTCTGGATTTCCAGAAGCTCGACGCCGGTAAGATGAAGTTAAATCTGCAGGAAAACAGCATCCGGCAGGTCGCCGAGGAAATTTATGAAACAATGATGCTGTCGGCAAAAAATAAAGGGCTGGAGCTTTCCCTTGAACTCGACGAGAACCTGCCCAAAGTTACGTTCGACAGGGACAAGATTGTCCAGGTCCTGACAAACCTCGTTAGTAACGCGATAAAGTTTACACCGCAGGCCGGCCGGGTGCGTCTCAGCTTTCAGCGGCAGACCGATGAACTGGTTATACGTATCAGCGATACGGGTGTGGGTATTCCCAAAGAAGAGCTTCCAAAAATATTCGAACAGTTCTATCGCGTACAGCGGCATGGCGAAGGGATAAAGGGTACAGGCCTCGGCCTTGCCATTGTTAAAAAAATAGTGGTATTGCACGGCGGAAGAATCGAAGTCGAAAGCGAGCTCGACCGGGGCAGCACTTTCAGTGTGTTTCTGCCGCTTACCGACGGACCCTCGCCGCAGGTTCTACCCGAAGAAGCCGACGAACTTCTGGAAAGCCGTCTCGCTGATAATTAGGAACTGAAATTATCCAGAATT
>CAYLXD010000049.1:0-11995 GCA_964387515.1 uncultured Pirellulales bacterium
TTATGCCTTCGGCGGTTTGTTCAGGCTTAGGCCGAAGGCATCTTCTACAGATTCCTTGAGCACTTCTGAGACGGTCGGGTGTGGAAAGCTCATTTCGGTAATCTTTTCTGTGCTTCCTATGAGCGCTCTGGCTGCGGCAATCAGCTCGGTTACCCGGGTGCCGACCATTGTAACGCCGATGATTTTATTGGTTGCATTGTTTTTTATCACATTTATCTGGCCGACGGTTTCGTTGTGTGCTGCGCTTCGGCCGTTGTTTTTGAAAAAGGCTTTTCCAACGGAAATGTCAAGTCCCTCGTCCTTGCAGGCCTCTTCGGACTTGCCGACGGACGCGATTTCCGGAAACGTATAGACAGCTCGCGGGATAAGCGAGTAGTCGGCTATTTTCTCATCGCCGTCCGTCGCGTTGGCCGCTGCTGCCTCAGCCTCGGCAAACGCGCCGTGGGCCAGATACGTTGTGCCGACAGCATCGCCTATGGCATATACGCCGGCAACATTAGTTTCCATTTTTTCACTAACTGCTATTGCCGCGCCGTTCATTTTTAAGCCAAGTGCGTCAATTGTCTCTTTATCACAGACCGCTCTTCTGCCGACCGAGAGCAGCACTTTTTCTGCGTCGATTGCCCGGCCGCTTTCAATGGTCACTTTTGCTGGCCTCCTGGTTCTATCGACAGAGGTAACTTTCTGATTGGTAATGGCTTCGATGCCTAACTTTTTGAATTCTCGCTCTATGAGAGCACCGACCCATTTGTCTTCTGCGGGAATCAGTCTATTGAGGGTTTCAACGATGGTTACTTTTGTTCCCATAGCTGCATAGATACAGGCCATCCCGCAGCCGATTACGCCGCCGCCGACTATTACCATTGACTTTGGAATTTGCTGCAATTCGAGGGCCTCTTTACTGCTGATAACGGTTTGGCCGTCAAACGGTATACCCTCAATCTCAATCGGCTCTGAGCCGGTTGCAATAATTATTTTTTCAGTCTCGATTTCTGTTGGTGTCGAATCTGCCTCGACCTTGATTTTGCCCGGCCCGACAGCAATGCCGCGCCCCTCGAATATCTTTATCTTGTTTGCCTGCATAATGCTGGTCATACCCTTTCGAAAGCCGGCAACTATTGCATCTTTTCTGGCCTGCATTTTAGGCCAGTTGGGTGAGGCTTCTGCTACATCGACGCCCATCATCGCTGCATTTTTGACCGTAAGTAAGGTATGCGCAGATGCGAGCAGTGCCTTCGACGGGATACATCCGCAGTTTAGGCAGACACCGCCGATAAGCTGTTTTTCGACGACCGCCACCGAAGCTCCTCTTTGTGCGCATCTGATGGCTGCCGGATAGCCCCCCGGCCCTGAGCCTATTATCACAACATCAAATCTCTCTGCCATTATTAAGCCCCTTTCCCAGAATCGTTACACACACGATAACAGCCCGCCGTCAATATACAGGATATGACCATTTACATAATCTGACGCCTTTGAAGCAAGAAATATCGCGCCGCCGACCAAATCACTGGGGTTGCCCCATCGGCCTGCAGGCGTCCGACCGCAGAGCCACGAGTTAAAATTCTTGTCCTCAACGAGTGGTTTTGTGATATCGGTTATGATGTAGCCGGGTCCAAGCCCGTTCACCTGTATATTATATTTACCCCATTCAGTCGCCATCGACCTGGTGAGCATTTTTACTCCGCCCTTTGAGGCCGCATAAGCGGCGATTGTAGGCCGGGCCAGCTCGGATTGCATTGAGCAGATGTTAATTATCTTCCCCGATTTTCTTTTTATCATTGATTTGACTACACATTTGGAAACAAGAAATATCCCCGTCAGGTTCACATCCATAATTCGCTGCCAGTCATCTTCGTCAAAATCCTCAAGGCTATGGCGAATTATAATGCCGGCATTGTTCACCAGAATATCTATGGGGCCGACTTCCTTTTCTATTGCCTGAATCTTTTGTTCTATCTGCTCAGACTTGGTAACATCGAAAGCGTATCCATAAGCCTTGATTCCTTTTTCAGCAAGCTTTTTAACCGCTTTGTTGAGACGTTGTTCATCAATGCCGTTAGCCACTATAGTTGTGCCGGCTTCGCCCAGTCCCTCAGCGATTGCAAAGCCTATCCCGCGACTGGAGCCGGTGATTAAAGCTGTCTTTCCGCTCAGGTCGAACAATTCCAGACTCATAGGTATTTCCTTTCACTACTTGGCGATTGTGGTATGTGCGGCGTCGAAAAATCTTGTGCCGCCGCTGTCTAATTGCAGAATCATACCCTTCTCCGGGTCAATGCCGGTACAATTGCCGGTAAACTCGGTGCCGTTGAAAATAAGAGTAACTCTGCTGCCGAACAAAAGACTGAGGCTTCTCCACTGCTCTGTCACGGCTTTGCCGTTTCTCTCCGCAGTTTTGAGCCAGTAGTCTATTGATGAGAGCAACCTTTTTGCCAGCGAGGCACGGTCGCATATCGTTTGGGCTTCGATATCGATACTTGTTGCGATTGGTTGCAATTCGGGCGGGAAGGAATCTTTCTTCTGGTGGCAGTTTATCCCTATGCCGAGAATATAGGCAGTGTGATTGTTATAGGTTTTCGATTCGAGCAGGATACCGGCTGCCTTTTTGCCGTTTAAGATTATGTCGTTTGGCCATTTGATTTTTGCTGCTTTACCGCCGGGCTTTCCGACAGCCTCGGCAACTGCGACAGCTAAGGCCAGTGACAGCAGCTCGGTGCTGCACTCGGTTTTGGCCAAAACAATTGAGCAGAGGATGCTGTCTGACCGCCCGCTTATCCATTTTGCGCCGGCTCTGCCTCGGCCGGAAGTTTGCTCTTCCGCAAAGATTGCCAGACCGTCGTTTCTCTTGTTCGTTGCATACTCGGCGGCAATATCGTTGGTGCTGGAAGTGCTGTTATAGACGAGGATTTTTTTGCCGATGCGGTTGGTTTTGAGATTCGCCTTTATCTCGTCTGCCGATAGTGGGCAGGAATCCATTTTTTTCAGCTTCTATTCCCTGTTATTCTGTCTTCCGCTTTTACGCTCTTAATTACCTGATGCCCTGATACCCTGATACCCTGATACCCTGATGACCTGATACCCTGATGACCTGATATTCTGATGTCCTTTCTGTCCTCTGTTTTCTGACTTTTGTCCTACCTGTCGAGCCCGATATCGACTGCGTTTGCCGAATGCGTGATAGCGCCCACGGCGATTCTGTCGATGCCGCACTGGGCGATTGCTGAAACGCTCTGCAGCGTTATATTGCCGGAGGCTTCGAGCAGCGGCTTTTTATTTCTTCCGCACATTGCGTTTCGCATATCCACAGCGTGTTTTAACTGCCACTGGCCCATATTGTCGAGCAGGACAATATCAACGCCGGCGATTTCCAGGACGTAGTTGAGCTGGTCGTCGACGTGGTCGACCTCGACCGCCACAAATTTGACGCCTTTTACCTTTCTGGCCTCGCAGATTATCTTTTTCAGTTTCGGCTGAAAGTTCCTGCCTAATTGTGCCAGGTGGTTGTCTTTAATCAGGACGCCGTCATACAGTCCCAGCCGATGATTGTATCCGCCGCCGCATCGGACGGCGTATTTTTCGAGTATTCGCCAGCCGGGCGTGGTCTTTCTCGTATCGTAAATTTTTGCCTTTGTTCCCTGAACGGCTCGCACATATTTGTTTGTTGTGGTGGCTATTCCGCTGAGTCTCTGCAGAAAATTGAGCATAACGCGCTCTGCACTCAGCATCGAACATAGTGGACCTTCGATTGTGGCGATTTTGCAGCCGACGTGAGCAGCTTGGCCGTCGTCCACGTGGACCTTTAGTTTCAGTTTTTCGTCGTAGCATCTGAGAATTTCTCTGACGACCGGCATACCGCAGACAATTATTTCCTCACGCGAGATAATGTTTGCCTTCGCGATGGTGTCGTCTTTGAAGAAAAGATCACTGGTCATATCGCCTCGGCCGAGGTCTTCCTCAATTGCCATCCTGATTATTGGCATTACTTCTTTGATATTAAGTTTTTTCATGGTCATGCCAGCACATTTCTGAAAAAGCTCCTTCGCTGATGGTTTGCCCGCAAAAGCAGGAATTATACTCCTGCCTCCACCAAAACACCACAAAAATAAGAACTTGCCAAACCCTGTTCCTGCTGCCGCTGTTTACTTTTACATTCGATATTCAACCTTGCGGCTTATTTATCAGAGGGTAAGGTTTTTCTTGGAAACCAGACTGCCATTTCTCCCGGCCCGCGATGTGACCAGGCATAGTAAGGAATCGCCGACAATTTTCTTTCTTTACCGGATGCGTCTGATACGTTACCACTGATTACAGTAACGCCGCCCAACAAATCTTTCTGGAAGCTGGCCTGTAATTCGGCGTCATCAGGAATTATCAAGTCAAGCACTCTATTATTATCAACCCATTCGCCGCAATAGACAATCGGCCCGCGAACAAGAGCAACCTTATTATGGTCATCTGCGACCTTCTCGTTCGCTGTAACACGGCGAATCGGCATCAGAAGATTAAGTTCGATGACGTCACCCTTGGACCATTTCCGCCCGATTACCGCAAAGCCCTTGTTCAAATTCATATCGACTGGTTCGGAGTTTAATTTCAGCGTCACCTTTTCCTGACTTTTATTCAGATAGCTGTATAAATCACTTGGCACAGGCTTTTCCATTGCCCAGCAGGGGACACGTATGTTAATTGCAAAATACTGTTCGGTTTTGGGATTAACTTTTATAACTACTTTCCCATCCCACGGATAATCGGTTTCCTGGCTAATCTCGACATCTGTTTTATTCATCTTAATGTTGGTCTTGCTGGCGATGAAAAGATTTACGTATAAAGCCCCGTTTCTGTATGCATAAATATAGTTGGGTACCGACGGAATAAAGCGAGTAACACTGGACGGACAGCACGAGCAGTCGAACCAATGCTGCCGGCTTAACGCACCCATATTAAATTTATATTTTCCGTCCGACTCCAGGCAGTTCGGATAGAAAAAGGAATCACCCGCCAGCGATACGCCGCTTATCATGCCGTTATAAAGCGTCCGCTCAAGAACATCTATATATTTGGCGTCTCCGCTCAGCAAAAACATCCGATGGTTCCAGTAAATGTTCCCAATCGCTGCACACGTCTCGTTATAAGCCGTCAGGTTGGGTAGTTCATAATTATCTCCGAACGATTCTTTGTCATGGCGGGCGCCTATTCCGCCGGTGATATATAATTTCTTTGAAACTACGTTCTCCCAAATCTTTTCAACCGCCTTTCGATAAGCCGAATCATGCATAATCCCCGCGATGTCCGTCATAGCCGAGTACATATAAACCGCGCGTACCGCATGACCAACCGCTTCATCCTGTTGTATTACGGGGATATGGTCCTGGCTGTACGGGCCGTAAAGTTTATGTCCCTTGGCGTTGCCCCTTTGGTCCAGAAAGAATTTTGCCAAATCGAGATATTTTCGTTCTCCGGTTGCCAGGTACAGTTTCACAAGCCCCATTTCGATAATCTGATGTCCGGGTACATCCATCTTCCTGCCTGGCCCGAACGTCTCGGCAATCAAATCCGCATTTTTCAACGCGACGTTTAAAAAATTTCTTTTGCCGGTCGCCTGATAATACGCAAGAGCTGACTCGTACAAATGACCGCAATTGTACAGCTCATGACTTGCCCCGAGATTATGCCATCTCGGCCCGGGCTCGACCCACCACGCGGGGGTGGTGTTAGGGTCCAATGTCTTCCATGTGCACAGATACCCGTCCTTTTCCTGTGCAGCGGCTATCTTTTCAATGATGCTGTCGACGTATTTCTCTAATTTTTTATCCGGGACAATCTCCAGGGAATACGAGGCCCCTTCGATTATTTTATAAACGTCCGTATCGTCGAAAGGCATCTTCCCTTCGTATTTACCTTCGAGCAATCCGCCCGCCTTGGCGAAATTTCTAATCCTGCCTTCCTCTTCACATTTATTAAAACCGAACGGTATCGTAACTGTCCTGTTGGTTTCGATTCGCCTCGTCCAGAAATTATCTGTTAATCTCACATTCGTCGAAGGAACCGCCGTAATCGGATACCCCGGTTTTGCCTCTTGATTTATTCCAGCTTTACACAAAGGTGCTGTCACCGCTGCAAAAATAAAAAAAATCTGCAAAAGTTTTTTAGCCTCTCGAACAGTCATTTTTTTCCTCCTACCTCTTATGTAATTTGAAACTCAGCTTTTTTTTCGGCGTATATATCTCGGTTTTTTCTTTGCTGCATCCTTTTTACTTTTGCTGGCGATTAAAAGCTTAGGCAGTTCTTTGAGTTCCTTAAGCTGGTCGCGAAGCATCGCCGCTCTTTCGAAGTCGAGGGTCTCGGCGGCTTCGAGCATCTCTTTCTCGATTTGGCCGGCAAGCTCGACCTTCTCATACTCATCGGCTTCGAACCGAACCGCTTCTCTCGCGGTCCGTCTTGCTTTTACCTCTTCCATCAGTCCCTGACGAATCTCCTTTTTTATTGTTTCGGGCCTAATTCCGTGTTCTTTATTGAATTCCAGCTGAATTTTACGCCGTCTGTTCGTTTCGTCAATAGCTTTTTGCATCGATTTGGTGACGGTGTCGGCGTACAAAAAGACTGTGGCGTTGATGTTTCTGGCCGTTCTGCCGATTGTCTGAATCAGCGAAGTCTGACTTCGCAGGAACCCTTCTTTGTCTGCGTCGAGTATCGCCACCGCTGAGACCTCCGGCAAATCAAGGCCTTCCCGCAGAAGATTCACACCGACCAGCACGTCGAATTGCCCGCTGCGCAAATCGTGCAGTATCTCGACTCTCTCGAGAGTGTCGATTTCGCTGTGCAGATATCGGCAACGAAAGCCTTTCTTGGCTATGAAGCCCGACAAATCCTCAGCCATTCTTTTCGTTAAAGTGGTTATCAGCATTCTCTCGTTGACTTTTACTCTTCTTTCGACCTCACTCAAAAGGTGCGGGACCTGGTCTTTGGCGGCGTGCACAATAATTTGCGGGTCGACCAGCCCCGTGGGTCTTATTATCTGCTCGACGACCTCGTTCTGACATTTTTCCAGCTCAAATGGACCCGGCGTCGCAGAAACAAAAATAGCCCTGTTCCAGTTTTCCTGAAACTCTTCGAATCGCAAAGGCCTGTTGTCCAGTGCGCTCGGCAGCCTGAAACCGTGCTCGACCAGAACCTCCTTTCTGCTTCTGTCACCGGCCCACATCGCCCTGATCTGTGGAATGGTGGCATGTGATTCATCGATAAACAAAAGGAAGTTTTTCGGAAAATAATCAATCAATGTATATGGTCTTGTCCCCGGGGGCAGCCCTGACAGGTGTCTTGAGTAGTTTTCGATACCGCTGCAGTAGCCGACCTCCTGCAGCATTTCGATATCGTACATCGTCCGGGCTTGGAGCCGCTGGGCCTCGAGCAGTTTACCTTCCTGGCGGAACTGCTGCAGCCGCTGCTCTAACTCAGACTTTATGCCCTCTATCGCGGCGGTGATTCTGTCGGTCGGCATAACATAATGCTGAGATGGATATATGAAAACCTGCGTTTCATCTGTCAGAGTCTCGCCTGAGACCGGATTGATGTAGCTGATTTTTTCTATTTCGTCGCCGAAGAATTCAAAGCGAACCGCAAAAGATTCGTAAGAAGGCTGCATCTCAACGACATCGCCGCGAACTCGAAACGTCCCTCTGGCAAAATCGACATCGTTTCTGACATATTGCAGGTCTGCGAACCTCCCGAGCAGCTCGTTTCTGTCAACAACATCCCCTGTACGGACAGCCACAACGGAAGCTTTGTAATCTTCCGGCGAGCCGAGCCCGAATATGCAGGATACCGACGCCACTATTATGCAGTCGTCTCTTGTGGAGAGACTGGTTGTTGTTGAAAGCCGCAGCCGGTCGAGGTCAGCGTTTTTCGAGGCGTCTTTTTCGATGTAAATGTCCCGCTGAGGGATATAGGCCTCCGGCTGATAATAATCGTAATAGCTGACAAAGTATTCGACGGCAGCTTGCGGGAACAGGTCCTTAAACTCTTCATAGAGCTGAGCAGCCAATGTTTTATTGTGGGATATGACCAGCGTCGGCAGATTCGCCTGTGCTATTACGTTGGCCATTGTAAATGTTTTGCCGGAGCCCGTAACTCCCATCAGGGTCTGAAATTTTTTGTCTTTGCGCAGGCCCTCTACGAGCCGTTCAATCGCCTCAGGCTGGTCCCCCGCAGGGACAAATCCGGTATTTATTTCGAATTTTGCCATATATGGTGAGCCTGTCGAATCCATTTCCAGGTTTATATTGCTCGTGCTGCGTAGCGAAGACAGCGAATCTTCGCTACTTCGCAGAGTAGCATCGGCAGGATGCCGCCGGTATCTGACTCGTCTCGGCGAAGGCCGAAGCCATAGCCGGATAGGTATATTCTACGTCCTAACGTGCTGAAACTCAAGCACTGTGCCGGTCCATTATTTGCCTTCTTTCCCTTTACAGTCGGCTGTTAACCGGATAAAATAAGCCGCGGAATTTTCAATTTTATCCGCCTGAGGCGGAAATCGCTTTGTGGATACATAGATATGGAGAAGTTAACCCTTTACGACACAACCCTTCGTGATGGAATGCAGGCCGAAGGCATCAGCTTTTCGCTCGAAGATAAACTCGCAATTGCCACCTGTCTTGACCGGCTCGGTATTGACTACATCGAAGGCGGCTACGCCGCTTCAAACCCGAAGGAAAGGCAGTTCTTCGCCGAGGTCGCAAAGCTGGGCCTGAAAAATTCCAGAATCGCTGCCTTCGGCTCCACCAGACGTGCCGACAGAGACGTCGCTGATGATGACTCCATCAGGGCCATTCTCGACTGCAAAACGAAGACCGCCACGCTCGTCGGCAAAACTTGGGACCTGCACGTAACTGCTGTCCTGGGCTGCTCACTTGAGGACAACCTCAGGCTGGTCGCCGACTCGGTCAAATATCTCAAAAAGCACGGCCTCGAGGTAATACTTGATGCCGAGCACTTCTATGACGGATACAAAAAGAATCCGAAGTACGCTGCCGGCGTGCTGACCGCCGCTGCCGAGGCCGGCGCAGACCTGCTCGTCCTCTGCGATACTAACGGTGGTTCCGTCCCCGACGAAGTCTACGAAATCACAAAGAAAGTCTGCGCTGAATTCAGCCCAACAGTAATCGGCATCCATACCCACAACGACAGTGACTGCGCTACCGCCGATTCCCTTGCCGCCATTCGTGCTGGCGCCCGGCACATCCAGGGCACAATCAACGGCCTTGGTGAAAGATGTGGCAATGCGAATCTCTGTGTCGTGATACCTAATCTCGCCTTCAAGATGGGATTTGAGGTTCTCAGCCCGGAAAAAATAAAAACGCTTACCGAAGTCTCGCGTTTCGTCTTCGAGGTCGCCAATATAACGCCTGTGATGAATATGCCTTATGTCGGTGAGAGTGCCTTTGCGCACAAGGCGGGTCTGCACGTAGACGCACTGCGAAAAGATAAAACTACGTATGAGCACGTCGACCCCGCCCTCATCGGCAACGAACGGCGGTTCTTAATTTCGGAGCTTAGCGGAAAGTCGAACGTCCTCGCTGAGCTCGAAAAAGCGAAAATTGCAGAGGACAAAAAACTGGCCAAAAAGATTCTCACCCGCGTCCAGCAGCTTGAGAACGAAGGTTATCAGTTCGAGGCCGCTAACGCCAGCTTCGATTTGCTGGTTAGGAAGATTATGGGCACATACGAGCCTGCTTTTGAGCTCATAAAGTACTATGTAACCGTTGAAAAGCGAAAATCAGGCGAGATGTTCAACGAGGCCACCGTCAAGCTTAAAGTCGGCGATAAAGTCGAGCACGTCGTCGGCGAAGGTGATGGCCCGGTCAACGCCCTTGACGCCGCTCTGCGAAAATCGCTCGAGAATTTCTACCCCGCCATTAAGGATATGCACCTGATTGACTATAAAGTTCGTGTCGTCAATGCCAAGGCCGGCACCGCCGCCCGTGTCCGTGTAATAATCGAATCGCGAGACAAAACTTCAATCTGGGGAACGGTCGGCGTCTCTGAAAACATCATCGAAGCCTCCTGGCTCGCACTGGTCGATTCCGTCGAGTACAAACTCCAAAAAGACAAAAGTTGACTTCCCCCGTACCTTGCAGAGTTGCGCAGAACACAGTCCTCTTTATCGCGGCCTCCGGCAGCAACAGCAAAGTCTTGGGTCTGGTGTCTTGAGTCCTGTGTCTGGTTTCTTTCCTCCTTGACAACATCTTCATTTTAGCTTAACCTTAGTCTCGACCCAGCCTTACATAATTGGAACAGAAAGAATGCCTGAGCAGGTAGTAACGCGTTTTGCCCCATCGCCGACGGGATACCTTCACGTGGGTGGAGCGCGTACAGCTATATTCAACTGGCTCTGGGCCAGACGTAGTGGCGGAAAGTTTATACTTCGGATAGAAGATACAGACCTCAAACGCAATACACCGACCGCGATGCAGCAGGTTATAGACGACCTGCGCTGGCTTGGCATAGACTGGGACGAAGGGCCGCAGGTCGGCGGGCCTAACGGCCCTTATCTCCAGTCGCAGCGGAAGGACCTCTATGATAAGTACGTCAAAAAGCTGCTCGACGAAAAAAAGGCTTATTACTGCTTTGATACATCCGAAGAATTGCAAACGATGCGTAAGCACGCAATAGCCCAGAAAAAGGGCTTTGCGTATCCTCGTCCCGAAGGTTTTCCCGATGCAGGGGATGCTGAAAAAGCGCATAGTCAGGGCCTGTCCGTAACGGTGCGTTTCGCTGTGCCGCAGGCCGAGCCAATTGTGGTGCAGGATGTGGTACGCGGTGAGGTTACGTTTGCAGCTGGCGAAATAGGTGATTTTATCATACGAAAAAGCGATGGCTTCCCAACGTATAATTTCGCCTGTGTCGTCGATGATGAGCTTATGGGAGTAACGCACGTTATCCGCGGCCAGGAGCATTTGATGAATACGCCCGTCCAGCAGGCCCTGCAGCAGGCCTTGGGATTTCGAAGGCCTGTATATGCCCATATGTCGGTAACGGTAAGCGAAGGCGGCGGTAAGCTCTCCAAGCGTGAGCGTCCGCAGGCCCTGCGAAAAATAATCAAAGCAGATGAAAGTATCAACCTCGAAAAGCTTGCCAAGGCCGGCAACATCAGCCGAGAAGAGCTGGATGGTTTTCTCAGTGGCCAAAGCGTTCCTGATATGCCGGCGATTGACGCAATGGCCAGGTACCTCGGTGCTAACCTGCCCGAAATCAACGTGCTCGACTTCTTTCGCAACGGCTATCTGCCTGAGACGATGGTGAACTTCCTCGCCCTTTTAGGCTGGAACCCAGGCGGCCGGCGGGAGGTTATGCCGATTGACGAGCTTGTGAGCTCATTCGATTTGTCCCGGCTGACCAAATCGAACAGCCTGTTTGACCGCGACAAGCTTCTCGCCTTCAATACCGAGCACATAAAAATGCTCGAGCCGGATGCATTGGTGCGCCATTTCAGAGATTACATAAAAGCTGTCGATTCGCCGCTTGCAAGAGCCGACGACGAGATGCTCGAAAAAATAATAAAGGCCAACGAGGGAGCCAGAACGCTGGCTCAGGCCGAGCAAAAAAGCAGATTTTTGTTTTTAGCTGACGACGAGATAGATTATGATGAAAAAGCGATTAAGACGGTTTTAATGAAGCACGATGGGATGAACATTCTGCGGATAGTCCGTGGCAGATTGGCTGAAATGTCCGCCTTTGGCCCGGCCTCACCTGCGGCGAGAGCCGAGGCGGGCGAGACCTCGCCTTTAGGCGGGGATGAGTTTACAGAGCAAAAAATCGAGAATATGCTGCGCAGCCTGGCCCGGGAAAAGAAGGTTGGCCTGGGCAAAATTGCCCAGCCTTTGCGTATCGCAATTTGCGGCACCACCGTTAGCCTGCCGATTTTCGACTCCGTCGTGATGTTAGGCAAAGAAAGAACCTTAGCCAGAGTAGATACCACGCTGAAAAAATTTGGAAC
>CAYLXD010000050.1:0-11902 GCA_964387515.1 uncultured Pirellulales bacterium
CTAATAACTTCCTTTGGGTCAAATGCAAACTGATAGAAATTCTCCCTCATTTCTTTAGACTCTTTATATTCAGGGTATTTTTTCAACCTTACTTTAGTTTTCCTCAGGGGAGACATTACAGGTGCTGTCAGGAAAAGATATCCCTTCGGCTTAAGCACTCGAAACATTTCGCTGACAATTCTTTCGTAACCATTGTAAAAATGCTCTATTACTCCCAATGACCAATAACCGTCAAAAAAATTGTCCGGAAACGGTAAATCCCTGACGTCTCCAGCCTTAATTTTCAACTCCGGGGCGCATCGATTGGCCCTTTTGACAGTTTCCTTTGCATAATCAACCCCATAGGCATCATATCCACGATAATGAAGAGAGCGAACCTTCTCTCCCAGCCCGCATCCACCTTCAAGTATTTTAGCTCCTCGAGGAAGGTATTTTTTGGTATAATCAATTATAAATTTATTGCTCTTAACTTTGATTCGCTCTTTAAGTTCTGAGCTTTCAGACTTCCAATACTGGTCCCAATAGGCATCATCGGCTGCTTTGCCCACATAAACGAGTCGGTTATTACTTTTATCAAAATAGCTTATCATATCTTCAGTGCTGCAATTATCTGTTTTTCCTGTTCTACTATGGTTTCGAGCGAAAAACTATCTCTGATTCTGCGTACTCCTTCTTCCATAACAGAATGATGCGGAAGCTGCATGGCTTTTTTAATAGCTTTACTGATAGATTCCGCGTCTGTCCGGTGTGCCAAGTATCCACTGACACCATCTTCTATGACTTCGTTGATGCCATCTACGTCTGTTCCTATGCATACTAACCCGCACGCCATCGCCTCAAGCAGGGTTTTCGGCATGCCTTCATAAAAAGATGGGAGAATATAATACCGGTAGCGATTAAGAACCTCAGGCAGCTGGTCGTTGCCAATGACACCCACAAAATTGACCTTCGCTTTCAGTTTTTTTGCCTGAGCCAGCAGCTCATCATAAAGCTCGCCGTTGCCGTAGATGTCAAGGGTCAGGTTACTGTCAGAAACCGCCTCTATAAGATTGAAAAGATTTTTCTGCGGCTGCAAGCGTCCCACAAAGATTATTCTGTTCGCATATTTTTCACAGTCGGTCGGACAAAAAATCGCTGTGTTTACACAATTATGCAAAACTTCAATTTTCTCCGGCGAAATGTGATACTTCGAGCAAATATATTGCTTGTCCCGGTGACTGGTGACAATCCCAATATCAGCATGCCGATAAGCAAACCGCTCCGCCTTTTCGTAATTCCTCTTTGACTTTACATCGGCCCGTTTCTCGGCAAATAAACTTGCCGTATAGCCGGTCCTTACGATAAGCGGTTTGTAGTACAACCACTTGGCGATTACGGCGGTCCAACTGCCATCCATCTGATTGGTTTTGAAGATATCCACAGATTTAAGCCAACGACGATGAAGCAAAGGCATAAGAAATGAATAAAGCAAACAACCCCATTTGCCCGAGAAAAAACGCGCCATAGGAAGTACCATTATATCCGGATGCAACCGGCCCTCAGCCTTAAGCTGAGTTGCTATTCTGGCGTCGTTTTTGCCGTAGGTAAGCCAATATACTTTTCGCAGATTCCCTCTGCAAAGATGCTCTTCGTACAACTGTTTCTCGCGGTCAAACAAGCCCGTGTCAATCCAAGTTTTAAGAGAAATTCCGCAGGTAAAAAAGAGGGCAAGTTTCATAATATATAGTAAAAAAGGAAGCTGGCTGTTCAGCTGACTGCCTCGCACAGCGCATAAATTTCACCAAAGCGTACCTCAACCCTCTTAGGCACAATGTTCGCCCGTCCCAGTTCCTCCTCAAACTGTTCGAGCGTATATTCGATATGGTGAGTAGGATCAAGGCGATAATCCAATCCCAGCTCTTTCTTGTATAACACAATCCATTCGCGGTCAATCATAGGGATACGGAAAAGAAAATATTTGTGAGCTTTATCAGCCCATTTTACCTGGCAAATAATTCTTTTCAAAAAATCAACACGATGTTCAACATGCTCAAGCACATTCGACATTGTAATGCAATTGATTGGCTGACGTAAGTCGTAATTGTAAATTGTCGCATCTGCGCAGATATATTCAATGTTGGGTCTGGATCGCTGCGTTCGAGCAGTAGCAATATGCTCTTTGTCTATTTCGACAGCATAGACAAAGGCCGCCTTTTCGGCCAACACTACAGGTAACATGCCGGTATCACACCCCACATCCAGAACAACCCATCCCGGCTCAATATGCGCCAAGAACCATTCCTTATATTTCATGATGTAATGCTTGGGATGCACCCCATCATTCAAAATAGCTGCATACCGTCCAGCCCATTTATAGCATTGAGAATGCCATCGCAGTATCGGCTTAATCAACCTTTTGGCTACGGTTTTATTGAAGATTATGCGTTCAACAAGCCTCTTCATAATACCAGTATCTGGTATCCCAAAAATTTACGCTTTAAACTCTTTGAAATCGAATTGCTTTTCCAAACCAAGCAACTGCACAATGATTGAAATCCCCCACAGAAACAGTGCGGTTCCATGAATATCAGGTTCGTTCAGGGCTCTGGTGATTCTGGCCCCGTAATAGATATCATTCGCCCGGTGAGGGTAGAAAGAGAAACCACTTTTATCAGCATGGTAATGCTTCCAATAGATATTGAGCCGTTGAAATGCAAACTCTTCTATCTCCGACCGGCGATAATTCTTGTCCAGCAATTTGGCAGCATAGTTCAATACAAGAATAATATTGAAATTGTCACAGGCATCTTGATCATTCACACTGCCAAGACACAGGTCGATAAGTTTTTCCGGGTAGGCAAAATCAACCATATCAACAGCGATGAGTCCGGTGATTATTTTCATTGCGCCATTGATTTTCTGCCGCAGGCTCGGGGTACCCATATACCAACAGCCATCCTGAGGATGCTGGAGACGACGGGTCCATTCTATGGCGCAGCTGGTCAAGTGCTCGAAAGTCTGCGGTTCCATTTGTCCGGTTTTCAGCGCCAAAGCCAAGAAGAACATTAAATGACTAAAATGACTTGCGGCATCCCACGGCTGGTCCCAGCCCAAAGAGGACAAATAATTGCGGACCTGTTCCTCATTTCGCGGCACAAACAGATGTATACTTTCGGGAAGTTTATCATATAGCATCAAAGCTGAATAGCATTGCCTCGTCTCGGCCCGCTTGTATTGTTCGTTAAGCAGGTCTATAAAACTCCCCTTTCTCAAAGATGCGCGCATATTTGGCAAAAAACGTTTGCGGCAAATAAGGTCATCGTATATCAGGCCATTCTTTTTTTGAAAGGATTTGATATACTGGGCAGTGTCTTCAATAGCTTGATTTTTCTTCATCTTCAACGTGTAGTAGATTTTCAAGGCAAAGGCGGAAGCTCCTACATTCCACTTTTTTCTCTCATCGTAGAAGTCACCGCTATAAGAGTATCGAAAGTAACCTGCTCTTTTTTGGCTTTTCATCTCATCCAAAAACCTCAACACATTTGGATTGAGAGTAAAAAGCCGGTCTATTTTTTTCTCCATTGTCAATTAATATGCAGCTTGTTAAGCATTCTAAAACAAAAGAACCACATACGAAGTCTGACAGCTGTTAAAAACCTAGACATCTTCTTTTTGTGGCTTGCGATTATTTTATCTTTTTGCTCATACAGTGAATTAAATAGCTTCAGATATTGTGAACACATATTATCAGCGGTATTGCTATACTGAACCATCTTGCTGCTATAGAAATTATAGTTTTCAATCATATCACCTAAAGCCTTTGCGAAATCATTAACATCATTGAAAGCTACGCCATACTCAGAGCAGTATTCCGGCAAAGCTCCACTTTTGCGATATAACAGAGGCAGACCACATAATGCCCCTTCAATATGATGCATGCCGGCTGATTCGTTAATTGATGCTGTAAGATAAATGTGGCACTTGCCGATTTCATCTCCAAGCGTTTTACCACTACAAGGGTCATGAAATATTATGTTTTTAGTCTTTAGGTGCTGTGGGGCTTGCCCAATATAATGGAATTCAAGCTTGGAGGCATACTTTTCTTCCCCCAGCATCCTGTCCAACTTGAGATATACATCCCAACCTTTCATCTCGTTTGGACTCCAGTGGTGAGTAACAATTTTGATTTTGCCATCTTTAGGAAGAATTTTCCTACTATAAGGAAACAAGTTAGGATCTGCGCCATTTCTAATAACCGAATAATTACCGGAAAATTCAGATCTCTGACTTTTAAACAAATCGAGCAACCATTGGCTTATATAGATACTATGATCTGCAATAGAGTTAGCCAAACTTATTTGTTTGTTGATCATTTTTGTATTTCTGCTTTTGTCACAATCGTTCACACGGAGGACTAAAATTACATCGGGATTCCTTTTTAGATAATTTAATATTTCTGTAGGACCAAAAGCACAAGATGACATGGACGGTCTTACAGTAGTAAGCAAAATAATGTCGATGTTGTTGTCCTTCAGGTCAAAAACGATGCCAAGCCCGTGCTTTATCAAATAAGACGATAGAGCTTTGCCAAATTGATTTCCTCCTCCAAATGGGCCAGACTGCAATCGCATTCCTAAAGCGATTTTCATAATAGTGCCCGATATAGTTGTTCTTGATATTTTCGCGCTATGTTCTGCCAACTAAATTGCTGCACCGCTCGGAGACCATTTTGTATCATTTCTTTCGTTGAAGGAGTATGTTCTATTGCGCGAATACTTTTTTCAACAATCCCACCAACATCTTCGATTTCACATAAAAATCCATTTTTGCCGTCCTCGATAATATCGGGGGCCATACCGGCTCTTGTAGACACCAAGGGAACACCGCTGGCGAGAGATTCGACCAAAGATTTGGGCCCGCCCTCGCAACGGCCGGTCGCAATATAAAGGTCCAGCGCCTTGTAATAAAAGGCAACTTCATCAGGGTCGTTGAGGAAATGATGCGAGTAAGGAATTCCTGAGCTTTCAAGCCGTCGCTTGACATAACCGCGAGCCGGGCCTGTAAGTATTACAAATAAGTCATATCGCCGGCTTAATTCCTCGACCACATTGCAAAAGATATCCGGCCCTTTTATCAGTTTAGGTTTCAGGCCCTCGCCCCACCCATCGCCATCTTTCTGAAAAGAGCCTATGACAATTTTTTCCTTTGGGATACCCAATTTGGAACGTATGTTTTCCTTCTGCTGTGGTGTTGGCACGCTGAAGATATTCAGATTAACCCCAAGAGGGATTACCGTTATCTTTTCTTTGGGAACGCCAAATTCTATCAGCCTATCTCGAGTGATATTGCAGGAAGTATGCCACATCTCCACGTATTTGACCGCTTCAGAGATTAACTCGACCCGCCTGTCGCCCGGCGAAATATGAAACCAGGTTACTATTATCCTGTTGCTTTTGTGGGGAAGTCGCAATTTCCCACCTGCCATAAAGGTATTGATTGAGCCGAAATGAACGATACTGTTTCTTACGCCACGGAATGTGATGGTAACTGTAGAACTAATATCGCGTAGGTTTGTTGTGATAGAATGGCCAACGTGGTCTATAACCCAATTCGCACCTTCTATCACATAGTAGACGTCTTTGTGATTTATTCTGTTTCTTATGAACACTGTGGCGGTTTTCGTCGTAATAAGAGAGGATTTTTCTGACGGATTAGACGTTCTTATTATCGCTTATAAGATATTTGCGTAGATTGAACAGTCGATTTACCCAACCACGGCCCAATGAGTAAAAAACGTCTAATGATAAATGCCATAAGGCAGTAGTATACATTTTCGCACCGATGCAACCTCGCCAAGCAAATTGATGAGCGGTTGCAAGACTCTGTCTTTTCAACTTCCTGATGGAAGGGGACAGGTCCGGATGACTAAATATTTTATTAGCGACTATGATTCTTTCCCTGGCCCGCTGGGAATTCCACTGAAGACTTTTTATGTCGGAATAAACCCTGAGATAAACCACGGGAAAAGGAATGTATACAGGAGGTTTATTAAGAGCGATTCTTGACAAAACATCGACATCCATAATGTAGTGTAAATTCTCACCGATCATCCCTGTTTTAACCACGATTTGTCTATCCATCAAACAACCCGGCTGACAACCTGCTTTTAGCTCGGTAATAATTGTTGATAATGCTGGCGAAAAAACTACCTTATCACCATAGCTGTGTTTGGTATTACCTTGCACAGTGCCTTTATCATCAATAATAATACGGTATCCGTGAGCGTAACCCGCTTGGGGATATTTAACCATAGCTGCAGCCGTGGTGGCCAGGCTGTTAGGCGTAAGGACATCATCAGAATTGTGCCAGTTGAATAATCTTCCGGTACTTTTCAGCAGCCCCTTGTTGATTGCATGGCTTTGGCCTCTGTCCGGCTCACTTTCCCAATAGGCCAACCATGGCTCATATTTTTTTATAATCTCAACGGCCTGGTCGGTGCTGCCGCCGTCAATGATAATGTACTCCAAATCAGGATAGCCCTGGAGCAAAACGGAACGGATGGCTTCTTCAATAAACTGACCCTGATTATAGCTGGGTGTAACAATACTTACCTTAGGCCAAGGCTGACCATCGGGAGTTTTGTCCGGCAGCGGCTTGCTCTGCTCGGTCCATGGCCAACCGATTTTATCCGCAGAAGCAGGTGGCAAATCTTTCAATAGTGGACATCGTGAAGTTGGAGCAACTGAATTCTTGATTGTTTTCATTTTTTTCAAATCAGGTATATGCGCTTCGATATACTTCCAGTGTTTGAGCAGCTGTCTTATCCCAGGAATATGTTCTTACCTTCTCTAATCCAATCTGTGCATGTTCAGGATTACGCCCTCGGGACAAAGCACTATCCAGAGCATTAATCAAGTCATCCTCTTTAGCTGGGTCAAAGTAGATTGGGCAGTTACCCGCCACTTCAATTGTGGAGGGGATACGGGAAGCAACAATCGGACAGCCACAGGCCATCGCTTCCAGTAACGGCATACCAAAACCCTCATAAACAGATGGATAAACAAATGCGAGGGCACGATTATAAAGACGACATAAAGTTTCGTCATCAATATCTCTTAATAGCTTCACCTGTCTTGCTATTGCCAATTCCTCCATCAGCTGTTGTTCACTCTCGGAGATGGATCTGCCACCGACCAACACCAAAGCAACTTCTTTTCGTCGATGCCACAGGCTGTAGGCCTTTGCCAAGACATCAAAGTTTTTGTAGCGGCCTCGATTGCCAACATAAAGCAGAAATGGCTGTTCTATTCGAGCGGTCTTTGGCAACTCGGTACCGTCCAATCGCCTGAAAATATCACTACAGGCATTGGGGACAACGTGCAGCTTATCCGCATCAAGCTCATATAATCGAAGCACATCCTGGCGGGTAGTATTGGAAACACAGATTACAGCATCTGCCCGCCGGATTGAGAGTCGCTTTCTCTGCCTGAATAAATCAAAGTTGGGCCCACTGTAAAACTGAGGAAATAGTTCAAAAACCATATCATGAACTGTAGCAACTGAATACCCAGCCCACTTTTCAGGCGTTGTATAATAGGTAGAGTGCCAAATCTTGTCTCTGCCGCTACCAACCTTCAAGCGAAACATCGATTCATTCACAATTCGTATCATGGGTTCCCAAAGTCGCTTCGGATACAGACAACGGTTTATATAGGGGATGGGACGTGAGGTAATGTGAGCATGCATAGGTAATGATTGCTTGAGCAAATCTTGTGTTAGTATGCATATTCGTAAAGAGTCATCTATACTGCACATCCGAGGAAGGATTTCACTGAAAATCCGTGAAATACCCCCGCGCAACTGAAGTTGATAAATAATACCATCAACTACTACCTCCATCTTGTCAAACATTCAAAACCTTGTCCCCCACAAAAGCATTCTTACAACAGAATTATATCAATGACGGCTACTTATCCGATTGATTTTGCGAAAGGTACCTCTGTTCCAAGAAGCCCGCTGAAGATTTTATCTGACAGCTCAACCGATTCCGGGGTGCTAAAAAACAGTACAGAACTTCTGTCCATCAAAGGAAAGCTTTTTTACTTTACAACCTCAATCAAAGCCACAGCCCGCGCTGCAGCAGCATTATCAGGATCAAACGACACGGCCGTATGTATATTGAATTACTCGAGACCCTGACATTCTTGTTCTGTGCTGATATTCCAGCCATTGTGAGTGTATTTATAGAATGCGGTCGAGACGCTTTCACACATCTCAAACTCTTTAAGCAAATCCTTCAACATGGGACTGTCAAACTGTTCAGCAAACAGCGAGTCATCCCACTTGAGCAACTGATGTTTTCCAAACCCAACGGACGCCAGAAATTTGCCGCCTGGCCTGAGAACCCTGATGAGCTCACGTACCGTCCGTCTGGCATCTAAACCAACTTTCTCACAGACGGAGTCGCCTGTATGCAGCCTATTGTCCATCCCGACGTGCTCCAAAGTCGATATCGAGATAACCTCGTCAAACCAGTTGTCCCGAAAAGGCAATTCTCGCAGATCACAGTAAAGATACGATATCTCCTTCTCCCAAAAAGCTCTGCTTTCCGGCGCAAGGGTAATAATCGTAAGGTCCTTACCTGAAAGTCTCGGGTCTTCGATGATTTCCCGATAGTTGAAAACAGAACCGGCATCCAACAATTTACCTTCTTTTTTAGAAAGCCGTGACAAAACCCAGGGATACTCAACCACTCTTTCATCATAGCCATATCCATAACTATTGGGCAGTACACCTAAATATCTAAATTTCGCGACAAGAACAGTATCATTCAAAACTGTCTTTATAAAATCAAACTTACTTAAACTATATCCACGAGACCATGGCTTTCTACCTCCTTTAAGATATGCTTTAATATCCGCCCGACGTCTGCTTTGTGCGATTTTCTGCTTAACCTGCCCAAGCAACCTGTTCACGGTTACTACGTTCTCCAATTTCGCCACTAAAACAATTTAAGTCCTTTGGCAAAGTATTCCAAACTTTCTATAAGGGCTTGCGTGTTTTTTTCTATATGTTTTTTTGTGTAATGATCGGAACTCTATCGGAGACAGACCATTCGGAATAGCAGTTTTTCTCAATAGGTCAAGTGCCCTAGGCAGAAAGAAACGACCAGAATTCTCGGTTGTGCTCTACAAAATCGTTGTGCATGTCCGCCACTCTGCAAGGGCGAAAACTTTTTCGCTCAAACAGCAAATCCGATACGACCGGCTTCGTTATCCGGCCCGTCTGTGCTTCTTGGTCATGAGCTGCCATTGTTTGGCCTTGATCCTTTTACCAATATTGCGAAATGTCCGGCCCAGTCGGGAGGTAAAATCATTTTGAAATCGTGAGAATGTGCAGCCATGAATTCATCAATTACTGTTTTTGCCCCGGATGAAAAGAAACCATAGTCGTCTACGATGACCGAACCGCCAACCGACAAGTGTTCAGACAAAAAATTCAAGGCGGTTAAAATCGGCTGATAGAAATCGAAATCTACGTACGCAAAACATACCTTACCGGGAAGTAGGTCTCCGGTTATTGTCTCTTCTATGAATCCCTGAACTATCTTCAACCTTGAAGTTGGAAATGAAATCTCACTGATCCTTGATTTAACCGACTCCACCGGACAGCACATTCTGCCTTGATAAGCCTCTATAGAACCCAGATTGAAGATATCATCAATCAATTTATCTTTACTACTGGGCTTTGGCAGGCCTTCAAAAGAATCAAACAGCCATAAGCATTTATTATCAAACGAAAGCACCTCATTTGCCAAAAGTGCCGACGTTGCTCCCTGGGCCACGCCGAACTCACAGACATCCCCATCAAGTTTTATCGACTGGTGCAAAAAAGCCAGTATATACATTGCTTCCCCAATACCAGTTCCTAAGAGCTTTACAAGCAAATCGCACCTATTCTTGTTGATGGGCAAATCACAGAAAAATGAATCTGTGAAACAGCCATGAAACTGCCGGATAAGCTCTTTATACTTGCTCAACTTAACAACATCCTGCCTGGCACTCTGGCTGCAAATCCTTGTGAATTTAACCCCAAGAGGCTTTAACAATTTATTGACCATTTTTGCCGGCAAACGTGATATAGTCTGAAATCTCCGATGCAGAGGGGGAATAAAGTGAACTTTGATATAGTTGTTGAGAGACCAGTAAGAAAGCGTCACCTTCTCCGGCAATGCGAGCTTGTCAGTTTGAAAAATAACTTTCTGCATCAAAACTTCCCGCACAAAGTATGGACACCTTATCAACATCGGGTTTGTTACAGATAGGGCATGCGCCACATTCTTATGACTCGCGGATGTCCCTCCATATCTCTTGGTCATAAGGTTTTCCTGAATAGTAATAAACTCTCCTTGAAGACTAAGCTCTGCCAGTAAAACATGGTCGGTCCCAATCATGTTCTTCAGCGGCATCACCTTACGCAAAGCGTCACGCTTGTAGACCCCACAAAAAATACTTCCTACATTTTTTTTGCCACAATGAAGCATCAACTTATAGTGCTTAAATCTCTCACGAGCCTTCAAGCCAATCGTTGAAACCCCATGATCAATAAGAAGCAACTTTCCTGTTTCGGGAGCAATGCTTTTGCACATAGTTCCAGCTAAAACTATAGACTCCGAGCTGGATAATGCTTCTAAGCATGAACTCAGGTAATTCGGCGCCCACCAATCATCATGACAAGCACTCATAAAATACTCACCAGACGATAGCTCGAAGACCCTATTGAAGTTCCAAGCAATTCCCATATTACGTTCATTTCGATAATACCGGATCCGCTTGTCCCGCTCAGCATACTCAAGACAAATCTGCTGGGTCTCATCCGTAGAGGCGTTGTCCGAAATGACGAGCTCAAAGTTACCATAATCCTGCGCCAAGAGGGAATCCAGCGCCTGTCGAATGTGCCGTTCACCATTGTATACCGGCATTCCTATACCTATAAGAGGCTCGTAACTCATAGTAACCCGAACTTAATCCCTGGTCTACAGCTTATGCTGAATTAGAGCTTGAGATATGTCTCTGTTCCAAATAGTCGAACGGATGGACACCAAGTACAATGTAAGTATAAAATCAAAAACCCAGCGGAAAGCCGACATATCCTGTTAATAAACTTGTTCGGTGATTAAACCGTGTATCAACTAAAATCATGTTCTTTTCAATATTGATTTTTATAAGTTGCCGGCTTGATAAATAATCCCTGACCTGTTGGTAGCGATAGGATCTTTATCCCTTTATCACGTGCAAATTTCCCGAAGGCTTTATTTTGTTCTTCATAGCCGACATAAGCATAATCATCCAGCAGAACAATGGCCCCGGGTACAAGCTTGTCCCAGAAATATGTGGCCGATTCAATTTCCGGTTTGGCGCAATTCATATCAATAGATAAATAGCACACCTTCTCAATGTGCACATTATTCAGGGTGTCTGGTATGCTGCCTCTGACAAGATGAACATTTTTGAACTCTGAGAAATTTTCTTTAACCCTCTCGTAACACTCCGAATACATCTTTCGATGGAAATCGACCCTGCCTTGCAATAATTCATTTTCATTAAAAAGGCTTTCATCGATACCGCAAAAAGTATCGTAAAGATAAAAGTGCTTGTCCATAGTGTTCCAGTCTAAATACCTCATTATCGCTGAACTTAAAAATCCCTTGTTCACTCCACATTCAACAAAGTCTCCTTCAAGCATTCGAGCATTGTAAGCCGCCCAAAGTCCCACATGAACTCGCCAATGCCATTGGTGCTCCTCGTCCGCTTTAACTCCACGTGAATATGCAGCTATGAAATCCGCATCCTTCATGAAATCATGGTTATGAGCCGTTCGAAGCGAATCTTGATCATATATCGGAAACGGCGACAATGATGGT
>CAYLXD010000051.1:0-11827 GCA_964387515.1 uncultured Pirellulales bacterium
TGATATGCAACTGTTTTTCCAGCTTTTTTTACTTTTTATCCTACCCCGAGTCCCTGCACCGCTGCCAAGTCGTTTAGCCGTCGCTGTGGCAGCGACAAATGGATAAATAAGGCCTATTTCTTTGTGGATTTGGAAGCGAGATGTTTTTTGACCATCTGCCGGAGAAGTTTTAACCTCTCCTGGATAGGCAGCTTTTGAGTGCAGGCGTCTTCGCATTGGCCGCATTCGGTGCAGTTTTGCAGGAAATCATCTTCGAGTTCAAAGCCCCAATGCATATCCAGACGCTGAATCACATCGGCGTCCTTACCGGTAAGGACATAATGATTGTATGTATCCATAAGTTCGGGCACACGTATCCCCTGCGGACAATCATCGCAGTATCGGCAGACGGTACAAAGCTCATTGAAGGATTGATTCAGACCGGCACGAATTCTTTTGATGGTTTTCTGAGGTATCGGTTTATACCCTTCGACCGCGCTGACAGCTTCTTTGATGTGCCTTTGTTTGCTAAAGCCCACCAGCCCAATTGTGATGCGGCGGTCATTAAGTAAGAATCGCAGCGCCCCTTCAACTACGCTTTCTCCAGGCTGGGTTTTTACGAAGGCGAATCTTTCAGAGTTTTGAGGTATGATTCCGCCCCCAAGAGGGTTCATAACAACGACGCCGAGATTGAGTTTGGCGGCCGTCTCAAGGGCGGCCTCTCGATATGCGAAGTTCATAACCGAATAGCCGAGCAGAACACCTTCGAATGGATAGTCTTGCAGCATCTTGCCGATGTCGGGGCCGGTCATATGGGTCGAAACGCAGATATGCTTAATCAGGCCTTCGCTTTTTAGTCTCTCAAACTCTTTAAGGACGCTATTAGCCTTTCTCCGGCGGTATTCATCAAGCGAGAGTACGCACCAGAAGTGGTAGAAATCGATGTAGTCGAGGTTCATTCTTTTTAGCGATATTTCGAGGTCTTTGCGAACCTGTTGGGATTCGGCCTTCATACTCTTGGTGGAAACATAAAAAGGCCTTCGGGAGCGGGTTTTTTTCATTTGTTTGAAGGCGGCACCGAAGATTTTCTCCGATTCGCCGTAGCCCGGTGCGGTATCAAAATAATTTATGTCGGCATCGTATGCAGCCTTGACCAGCGCAGCACAGCGGTCGAGGTCCTTTTCATCGAAACGCATTCCACCAAAGCCTACAGCGGAGACTTCGATACCGGTTGAGCCATACGTGCGATAAATCATAATTCCGGCACCCTCCTGTTATTCAAGTAAACCCCGTTAGAAAGCTCGGGCGGGGCTTTAGATTCCACCTTCGCTACCTATGGCAGAGCCATGTATTTTTACCACGCCCAAAGGACCGAGCTTTCTTTCTAACGGGGCAAATCATCGTAAACAGTAACACCGTCAACGACCCCACAGATGTGGACGGCATATTCCCCTTAGAATTTATGTCGAGTTTTCCCAGAGGGCCTAAAACGCACCCCAATCCTGTTTCCCAGGAATATAGTGGCTCGGACAAATAAAGCGGAACATATTCGCGAACTTTTGAGCCTTTTCGAGTTTAGCTTTGCTCTCGGCCTTCATTGCTGCAAGCTGGTTGTCAAAAAGCTCCGAGAAGTATTCGTTGGCCGCCCGCTCGCGCTGCTGCTCGGTCTCAAACAAGCTTCGTATGTGCTTTAACTCACCGGCGTCGAGCCAGATACCGCCACAGCCTGGACATTCGTCAACCTCAACCTTATGTTTGACACCGAAAAAGTGTCTCATCATCACAATATCATCGCACCTGGGACACTTTAGCCTTTTGCTGTGGTCGACAGCTACAGTTTTGCTTAGCCCCACATCCAATAGTGCCTCGCCGGCGGACTCGTGAGGCTCGTCAAATTTTTTGAGCTCGAAATTATCGAACCAGATTCCACCACAGCCGCCTTTACAAACATCGACCGTAACATTGGCGACGGTCATCCGCTGCAGCTGGTTTTCACACGCGGGACATTTCATAATATCGTCCTCCATAAAAGTTCTAAAACAACTACTGCCGTAAATATAGTAAGGCAAATTTACATCCGAGTCAAAATAAAACTCATAAACATCGGCACAGGCTATTGAGATTTATATCGGCAGTTATAAGGAAGGTTGAGGGGAGAAATCAGCAGCGTTGCACAATGTGCATTACCGGCTATCCGATGTGAGCAATAGGCGGTTAGGCTGAGAGAATACTGTTGAGGCAGGTGACAAAAGATGTATAATGGTTGGCGATTTGGCCAGAAGTAATGGAATGTGAGTGAGATAAAAAATTATTAAGGAAAGAATTTGTTATGGAGCTTAGTTTTCTTGACATTGGAGTGTTTCTGGCTTTTTTCGGCGTTGTTGTGGGGGTGAGTATGTACAAAAGCCGGAGGGAAGAGACCAGCGAGGATTTTTTTCTGGCCAGTCGCGGGTTGTTTTGGCCGTTAATCGGTCTTTCGCTAATAGCGGCGAATATTTCGACAGAGCACTTCGTTGGGATGGCAGGTCAGGGAGCTGGTATAGCCGGGATGGCAATCGCCAGTTATGAGTGGATGGCAGCGATTACACTCGTTTTCGTTGCGATTTTCTTTTTGCCTAAGTTTTTGCGTGCTGGCATTTACACAATTCCGGAATATCTTGAATATCGTTACAATCCGGCAACACGGGCGATTATGGCTTTTTATACGATGGTGATATATGTGGGTGTAACGATTGCAGCAGTAGTATATTCCGGAGGGCTGACATTACAGACGATATTTGGAGATTTGGATAACCCCAGACATCTGTTGTATGGTGTATGGGTTATAGGTGGTATAGCAGCACTATATACGATTTGGGGCGGCTTAAAGGCAGTAGCGTGGGCGGACCTTTTTCAGGGTTCGGCCTTGATAATCGGGGGAGGCATTACGATGGTACTTGGGTTCAAGGCGATCGGTGTGAGCAGCTTTTTTGAGCACAACGCCGACAAACTGCATATGATATTACCCAGGGACCACTCGGTACTTCCGTGGACAGCTTTGGTTATTGGTCTTTGGCTTCCGAACTTTTACTACTGGGGCCTGAATCAGTACATTACACAGCGTACGCTTGCAGCCAAGACGCTTCGGCAGGGTCAGGTTGGCATTATTTTCGCTGCGTTTCTAAAGCTGACTATTCCCTTTATTATCATCTTCCCCGGGATTATGTCACTGCAACTCTATGGGGACCAGATGACCAGCGGAAGCGGGACGGACGCAGCATATCCATTGCTGATAAGGAATCTCGTCGGGCCGGGAGTGAGGGCGTTTATATTCGCAGCAATAAGCGGAGCAGTTATAAGCTCGCTGGCTTCTATGCTGAACTCTGCATCGACCATCTTTACTATGGATTTGTTCAGAAGGCACTGGAAGAAAGATGCATCTCAAAAAGCTCTAATATGGACGGGGCGTATTTCCACGGCTGTGTTTGTGTTGATAGGAGTGTTGATAGCACCAAAGTTAGGCGACCCAAGATTTATGGGGATATTCACTTATATTCAGGAATTCCAGGGTTATATATCGCCTGGTATTCTTGGAGTATTTGTCTTCGGTATGATTTTTAAGAAAGCGCCGGCGGCAGCCGGCGTGACAGGTTTGATTCTTACTGTTCCGGTTTATGGTTTTTTGCAGTGGCAATTCGGCGAAATAGCATTCCTCAACAGGATGGCGATTACGTTTGTTGTAATTCTTGTTACGATGTTTGTTATCACTAAGCTAAAGCCACTTGCTGAGCCGAAGGTTATGCCAGTGCGGGAGGAGTTTGATATGAGGCCAGCACCGTCAGTTGTGTGGCTTGGTGCTTTGGTGATAGCGGTTACTTTGGCTCTTTATGCCATTTTCTGGTAATTGGAAAGAATTTTGAAGATGGAGTTAACTGTTGAAGGCCGAGCGGCTGTCGAAAGAATAGTGCAGCTATCTAAAGAGGCGGGCATAAACATTAAAGCCGGCAGGGTCAGGAGAACTTCATCCCGTTTTTGCCTCGGGGTTGAGCACGGCGATTACAACGGGACGGAACTGTTCGGTGTGGGAACCAACAGGTTCATCTGGCTGGGCTATCGGCCTAACGGCAGCAAACGTGTGAAGCTATTCAGCGGGAATTTTCCCGACGACGGGGTCATTGAATTTAAGCTTGGCGATGTTCCCCCGCCGAAATCGGAGTCCATCGCCGATACGTGGGGGCGTTTTGCCTACGGGGTGGAATATATTTTGAGGCGGGAAGGTTTGAAGCTATCCCAGGGTATCAATGGTGTTATTTACGGTAATATTCCCGGCGGCGGAATGAGCCGGTCGGCTTCACTGAGTCTGAATCTTATTTTGTCGCTGCTCGATGCCAACAATATTGAGATTAAAGATAAATTTAAAATTGTTGATATGGCGCAGGCGGTGGAAAACGATTATGTTGGTTCACCGTGCGGTCAGCTCGACCAGATTATGATACTGTTTGCGCGAGAGAACATGGGTGTTCATTATAATCCGAAGGAGCGCAGTATAGATTATGTGCCTCTTGGCAGCGGGGCGACGGACTTTCGCATTGTGGTACTCGATACCGGCACAGTTCGACCAGGGCTAGAAAAATCGACCTATAAAATTCGAAGGGCTGAGTGTGAAGAGCTTGTTTCACTATTACAGAAGGCCAAATACGATATAAGCTGCCTGGCTGATATTAAGGACAGGAAGGTTTGTGAGAAGATACTGGACCGGTTTCAGGGCGAATATCCGGACTTATGCGACCGGTTGAAATACATTTTCGGCGCCCAAAAACGATTCTATGAGATGCTCGACGCCTGGAAGGCCGGCGACATTGAAAGTGTCGGAAGTATATTTCGCGAGGATGGTATCGGTCTTCGAGACGATTATAAAATCTCCGGGCCGGAACTGGAGACGATGTGCGATATTGCTCGCACTGTGCCCAGCGTTCTGGGAGAGCGGATGTTGGGAGGCGGCGACAAAGGAGCAGCGGGCGCTTTGGTCAAGGCTGACAGTGTCGACGCTTTGAAGTCGGCGGTCAATACCGCTTATCCGCGTAGCTGTCCTAAGTACAAGGATAAATACGCTGTTCATACTTGTAAAGTAGTGGAAGGCATCAGGGTTTATGACAATTTGCTCGGATAGGCATTTGTGGTATATGGGTTGTGTCTTTGGCAAAAACGTTTATAGCAGGCAGTTATGACAAACGAGCCTTCCAAGCCCAGTAAAGGGGCATTTGATGCAGTTGTGCTTGCTAATAAACAAATCAAGGATAGGTTCTATCGGCTTGGATTAGAGTTTTCAGGTGATGGAGCGGCGGCTTTTGCCAAAGCCAGGCCCGGGCAATTCGCCGAGTTAGACCTTTCCTGCATCGCCCTGCCGCCGATAGAGGGAATACCGGAAGATTTGCTCGACGCAACTCAACGAAAAATACTGCTGCGAAGACCTTTTAGTTTTTGCGACGTTACCACCGAGGGTGATAAGACAACCGTGGAAATTCTTTATCGCGTTGTTGGGCCGGCAACTTTGCGGATGAGTACACTGTCGAAAGGTGATTCGGTCAGTATAATTGGACCTCTGGGTAATGGCTTTTCGATTCCCGCGGATAAAAAGACGGCCCTGTTGATAGTTGGCGGAATGGGGGCCGGCCCCTTAATTCACCTCGCGAAGGCCCTTACAACTAATCGCCCGAGTACCGAAGTATTTGCATTTGCCGGTGCGAAGACGGCGGAGGAGCTGCCCTTCGAGAAGCAGCTGGATAAGATTTCGCAGGGAGTCGGGTTTTCATTGGCGGAGTTCGCCGAATATGGCATAAAATCATTTGTAGCGACGGACGACGGCTCAGCAGGCTTTGCAGGCCCTGTTACCAAGTGCTTTTCAGATTGGCTAAAACAGTGCAGGGTAGCCGCCGGGGATACGATAATTTACGCCTGCGGCCCTGAGGCAATGCTGGCAAAGGTAGCGGAGATTGCCAAGAAGCGAAAAGTCGACTGTCAAGTCAGTATGGAGCGGATGATGGCCTGCGGAATCGGCATCTGCCAGAGCTGCCCCGTCGAGTGCAAGGTAAATGACTCTAATGAAACAATTTACAAACTCTGCTGCAAAGACGGACCGGTATTTGACAGTAAGGAAGTGATATTTAGTTCATAACTCACAGCTTGCGTTTATGGAAGAAAAAACTGATACTTCGGTTGATTTTGCGGGTTTGAAATTGGCAAATCCCGTGTTTGTCGTATCGGGGACATCAGGTTACGCCGATGAGCTGGCTGATTTTACCGACTTAAATCGGCTCGGCGGATTTATCACCAAAAGTATTACATTGAAGCCGCGAAAAGGCAATCCCCCTGAAAGGATTGTTGAGACCGATGCCGGAATGCTTAATGCTATCGGATTAGCCAACATCGGCTTGGATAAATTCATAGAAGAAAAATTGCCCATAATTGAGAAATTGAAGGTTCCGGTTTTCGTCAATGTCGCAGGTGAAACAATCAGCGAATATGTGACAGTAGTTGAACGGCTGGCGACAGAGCGAGCGATAGCTGGGTTTGAGCTGAATATTAGCTGCCCGAACGTCACCAAAGGCGGTATCAGCTTCGGCACCGACCCGGCCCAGGCAGCAGAGATTACCTCTGCGGTTAAAAAGGCAGCGGCACAAAAGCCCCTGATGGTCAAGCTCTCACCTGCTGTTACGGATATCAGCGTAATTGCCCGTGCAGCCGTTGAAGCCGGGGCCGATGCGCTTAGCCTGATAAATACCTTTACTGCGATGGCTATAGATATTGAAACTGCCAAGCCTGTTTTAGCCAACAAAACGGGAGGACTTTCCGGCCCAGCTATAAAGTCAATAGCTGTATATCTGGTTAATAAGGTTTATAATGAGGTCGCCAAAGAACGCGGGATACCGATTCTGGGCATAGGCGGCATCCGAACGGCCTCCGACGCCGTCGAATTTATTATCGCCGGCGCCTCGGCGGTGGGTATAGGCACAGCTAATTTTATTGAGCCGGGATGCGCAGTAAAAATCATCGAAGGTATAAAAAAATATTGCGCTCGTAAGGAAATAAAAAATATCAAGGAACTGACCGGCAGTCTCAAGGCCTGATAAAGATGGAAACTCTGAAGTTATTGAGAGATTATTTTCCGACAGCGGTCTTTACGGGCAAGTGCCTGGTATTTATAAGCGAGGACTGGCGCGTCGAGCTTACCGAACATAAAGACAGCGATTTCAGTAAGGCCGATACCGAGCCGTCGATTATAAGGGTCAGAGTATTCAAAAAGGCATTGAACGGTGAGTTTGTGCCGGGCCATTACGAAGACTTTCAGCTTGCGTCATTAGGTGAACTTGCCGAACAAATCGAAAAATATGTGCAGATGGCAATCGGCGCGAACCTGCGCGAAAACCTCTGAGTCAAAACACAAGACCCAAAAGCAATGACTAAGTTGAATATCCGGGAAATTGAAGGGGGCGTGGTTTTTTCAGTAAAGGTCGTACCAGCCAGCAGCAGAACAGCTATAAGTAGTCTACTGGATGGGATGATAAAAGTTAAGGTTTCGGCTGCTCCGGAAAAGGGTAAAGCAAATCAATGTCTGACTGAGTTTTTAGCGAAGCAGCTCGGCGTGAAAAAAAGTAGTGTCAGGATAATCACCGGCCAAAGCAGTCCTGTTAAGAAGGTACAGGTTTTGGGCTTATCGGCGGAGACAGTGGTCGGGAAACTAATTCCGGCCATTTGAATCTTCGTCCTTCGTGAGTGTAACAGGGATATCGAGCCAGAATGTTGAGCCTTTGCCGGACTCGCTTTCGAAGCCGACACTGCCTGCGAGTATAGTAGCTAATTCCTTACTGATAGCCAGTCCCAGGCCGCTGCCGGGAGATTGTCTCGTTATTGAGCCGTCGACCTGCCGGAACTTTTCGAATATCTTTTCTTTGTCGGCCTCAGCGATGCCGCAGCCGGTATCAGTAACGGCGATTCGAGCGGTTTTTTCGTCGGGCATCGTGGCACGAATCTCAATCCTGCCGCCTTTGGGGGTGAACTTGACGGCGTTACTTAGAAAATTATAGAGTATCTGGCGGACTTTGCCGACGTCTGTATTCAGGGGTGGTAAACCTTCGTCCAATATTGTTTTGACCTTGATTTTCTTCTTTTTTGTCAGGGCTGAGAAAGCCCCGACCAGCGAGTCGCAAAGCTCCTTCACGGTTGTTTTTTCGATGCGCAGTTGCATTTTCCCGGCTTCGGTCTTTGCCAAATCCAGCAGGTCGTTGAGCATATTAAGCAGGTTCTTGCCGCCGGTAATTATATTATCAGCGTATCTTTGGATTTTGTCGCTGCCGAGCCTGGCAGGTTTCTCCTTCAATATCTCCGCAAATCCAAGTATGGCGTTCAAGGGCGTTCTAAATTCATGACTGATGTTGGCTAAGAATTCGCCCTTTACCTTGTTGGCTTTGAACAGCTCGATATTTCGCTCGGAAAGTTCGATGATTTTGTCATCGAGCTGTTTATTTGCCTGCCGCAGCTTTTCCTGAGTTGCCTGCAGACTGTCAAGCATATGGTTAAAGGCATTTGCGAGTTTTTCGTATTCGTCACGGGTTTTAATTGAGCTTCGGATGTCGAGATTGCCCTCGGCAACGTTATTTGCGAGCGCGCGGAGCTGGCGAACAGGGCTGAGTATCACCCGCTGAGTAATCCAGTAAAAGGCGACGAATGCGCCTGCGCCGCCGATTAGGCCGGCTACGATTATCCAGATACGGTTCATCAGAATCGTTTTACTGATTTCGCTCCCCAGGCCGCTGGACTGGATAACCACTGCACCAACAGGCTCGTTTCGGCTAAATGGGCTCGCCGGGCCTTGCGGGTTATGACATCTTATACAGCTATCGGTTGCCTTGAAAACCTTTATATAATCGCTTATGAGCACACCGTCTTTCTTTGTCAGCAGGATGCGGTCGTCTCGCGCTTCGTCGGCTTTAAGAAGTTCTATCATCTGTCTCTGCTCGTCGGTAAACTGCCCGAGTTGTTTTTGATTCTGCCTTGAGAAGCGTACCCATCTGGTCTGGGGATTGTTTGCGTCCATCACGGCTCCGGTACTGTCGAGTGGCGGAAGAGCCGATTCGCCCGGCCGTTCTGTGGAGAAGTGCCTGTTGAGCAGCGTTTGGGCCCTGGCACGCCCTGCATCGAGGCAGGCCTTTTTGGTAAGCTGACCCATCCAGATGTATGGCAAAAGCAAAGCGATGCCCAAGATAAAGACGACAGCGGCACCGAATGTGATTCTGCACTTTTCCGCTAATGAAAACGGCGACAGATGCAGAAGCACCAAAACCCTGTGGTAGATATTACGTACGTACCTTCTCATAAGGTTGACTTCGAAGCCTGCCGGTTAATTACTGTTTTTTCTCGTCGGCTTTTTGTTCGATAGCGTGCAGGTGTTTCTGCGTTCGCAGGTTGAGTTCGTCCAATTGTTTCTGGTCGACTTCACTGGGCGCATCGGTCAAGAGGCACTGGCCTCGCTGGGTCTTGGGAAATGCGATGACGTCTCTTATATTTTCTGTACCGGTCAGCAGCATAATCAGTCTGTCGAGTCCAAGGGCAATGCCGCCGTGCGGCGGAGCGCCGTATTTCAGGGCCTTTAGGAAGAAACCAAACCGCTCCTGGGCCTGTTTCTTTGATATATTCAAAAGGTCAAAGACTTTTTGCTGGAGCTTCGAGTCGTGGATACGAATACTTCCGCCGCCTATTTCATTTCCATTAACGACAATGTCGTAGGCCTGCGAGCGAACGTTTGCAGGGTCAGAATCGAGCTTTTGCAGGTCCTCGGGGGCCGGTGCGGTAAACGGGTGGTGAAGTGATTCGTAGCGATTTTCGCCCTCGCTCCACTCCAGCAGTGGAAAATCGACTACCCATACAAACTCAAAGGCTTTTTCGTCGTAGAGTTTAAGTTCCTTAGCCAACCTACAGCGAAGCGGAGATAGAGCCTTGTTCGCGTTTTTTTCGGTGTCTGCGATAAGCAGAATCAGGTCGCCATCCTTCGCGCCGAAACGCTCGATTATCTGGTTGAGCTGGTCAGGGCTGAAGAATTTGGCAATACTGCTGGCCAATGTCAATTTGTCACCCTGTTTTTTGGTTTTGAACCAGATTAATCCTTTTGCTCCGTAATCGGTGACAAAGTTTGTGAGGGTTCTTTCAATATCACTTCTCGAATATTTTTCTGCTGCCGGCGAGCAGAGCCCTTTTACGATGCCGCCCTTTTCTATAACAGAGGTAAATACTTTGAAGCTGCTTTCTTTTGCGATGTCGGAAATGTTTCTAAGTTTCATACCGAAGCGCAAATCCGGCCGGTCGGTACCATAATCACCCATTGCCTCCTCGTAGGACATCCGACGCATAGGTACGGTGACATCGACGTCGAGAATTTCCTTCCAGATTTTTGCTACTAAATTTTCGTGTACGCTTATAACATCATTGCTGTCGACAAAGCTCATCTCAACATCAATCTGGGTGAATTCAGCCTGTCGGTCGGCACGCGGGTCCTCATCGCGGAAGCATCGCACTATCTGAAAGTATTTATCGACGCCGCTTACCATCAGGATTTGTTTGAACAGTTGCGGCGATTGCGGCAGCGCGTAGAACCGGTTTTTGTATAATCTGCTGGGTACGAGAAAATCTCTTGCTCCCTCCGGTGTGCTTTTAGCCAGCATCGGTGTCTCAATTTCCCAGAAGCCTAATTCGTCAAAGTAGTCGCGTGCAATCTTGGCTACCCGATGGCGGATGTGTAGTTTTTGCTGCATTTCGGGCCGGCGCAGGTCGATGTATCTGCTGGCTAAGCGAAGCTCCTCACTGGTTTTTCCACCGGCATCAATATCAATCGGCGGTGTCTCGGCAACGCTGAGAATTTCGAGCTTTTCGATGGAGACCTCGATTTGTCCGGTCCGAAGCTTGGGATTTTCGAGGCCTTCGCCGCGCGGCTGAACAACACCCTGTGCGGCTATGACCCATTCGCAGCGAACGGTTTTTGCAAGCCTGTGGGCCTCGGGCTGAGTTTCAGGGTCGAAAACTAATTGGGTAACTCCTTCTCTGTCACGAAGGTCGAAAAATACCAGATTGCCGTGGTCGCGGTAGGACTTGACCCAGCCGGCTAAGGTTACTTCTTTGCCGGTGTCGCTCAGGCGAAGCTCGCCGCAGTTACGTGTTCTTTTAAGCACGACAAAAACCTCTCTAAAAAAGTTACACATTCGCCAGGATAGTGTCCGGACTGGTAGGATAGCCTACGCAAGCTGTTTCGTCAATGATGCGGTTTAATATTCGGCTTTTGGTACGTGAAAGGCTTTAGCTGTGCGTACGGAAACCAACGAAGACAGGCCAGGCAAAAAGTCCTGTTAGACCTGAGAAAATCATCTTTCTTTCCAAGTGTGCCCGCAGTCATTGCACTTGTATGATTTTCGAGGCAATGGCAGAGGAACTCTGAAAAATAATATGCCAAGGTAAAATGCTGTTCTTGAAAATCTGCGATACTCTATGTCGTCGCTGTGGCATTCGGGACAAAGACCACTGATTGGTTCGGGTGCTAAATCATCATCAAGTGCTTTGATATTGACCTTTTCACCGGTTTGGAGGGTCTTCAAGGCTCTTTGGGCATCAGATTGTCTGACCTGCAGTTTAACGCCGCCGGCGACAGCTGAGCAGAGCCAGTGTATTCCAATAAAATTCTTACCAGAGAGAAAACACTCTATGCCTTCGGCCTCCAGTTTGATTTTTGCCAGTTCTGCCTGCGAGACAGGGTCGGCTGTGAAGGCAAAGTTAGCGATTGTTACAAGCTCATCAGGCATACTTTAACTATTTGTCAGAGGTTCCC
>CAYLXD010000052.1:0-11698 GCA_964387515.1 uncultured Pirellulales bacterium
GCGTGTACGGAACGAGAGCGGTGAGTTTCTTAAGGGAGGCCCAAACCAAATCGAAAGCCTTGAAGGAAATTATTGAAGGCAATGAGCTATTCAAGAAACAAGCTGCTGTGCTACCAAACGACAAGCCAGCGGTCTTAGCATTCAAGGAAGCCCACAAGAACCAGTCGCCACAGACCCGCCAAATCGTCGCGGAAATGAAATTGTGATTTTTTGTACTGATAACGCGATTGCGGATTTTTGCCTATTTTTTAGTGGGAAAACCGCAGTTTTGGCCTGAAAATTAAGGTGTTTACTTCGCTCAAGCGCCGCGGGGGCTCGCCAGCCCACTTTGGGTTATCGGACATTGATTTAGAATAGGGAGGGAGAGTTGCCGTTAAGCTGAGTTTTTGTTTGACAGCAGCCTTTGACAAAAGATATGGATACAGATTAAGAGAGAGTGTTGCCGAACCATTGGCTTAGCCCGAACCCTCTGAAGCCAACAGTAAAGAAGGGCCGGAAAGCTTGAATTGTTAAGACAGATTTGTTATTATATTAGAAATGAGGCTCAGCAGTGTAGCTGAGTGTATGTAAACGAAAAAAGTCAGATTATTATATTGTTTCCTAAAAGAGACATACCGAAATTACTGATAGGAATTAGGGATGTTAGCAAACTCACTTAGCTTAAGAGGAATCAGATTTGCCTTCCTTTTTGGCCCACCGAGGTTTATTAAAAGGGAAGAAGCATCGAAAGTTCACAGCGCTGTATGCGATGCAACTGGTCATGAAGATTTTTCGCTCAGATATAGCACTGTAGATCCAGAAGACCGTCTTACGTCAAAGGGCTTTTCGATTGTTTTTGAGCGCAAGGAAGGTAGAGGAGCATTGGCTGCAAGAATTGATAATAAAAATATTAATGGTCCCATTAGAGTTCTTCTTGAATATACTTGGCCTCCAAGCCCACAACATATAAAGGAAAATTTTGATAATATATCAGAAGCTGTATTCGAATCCTTGGAGGGAAATTGGACAAGAGTTTTGGCAGAGGTGCGATTACGTGCTCAATGCAGTACACGTTCAAATAATGGATTAACTTTTTTGAGAGAAAAAGTACTTGGATTGCCACAGGAGTGCATCTCTGGGCTTGGAGAGCCATTGTCCTTTTGTAGCGTGAAGCTTGAAGTTGATGCGAGGCAACCTCCTTCTGAGGATCAAATTGAAGGAGCGAAGCGAGAGTTATCGATAGAGGTTTTACGAGAGGATCCAGCATGTGTTTACTTGGAATTAGTAAGCATGTGGCCCCAAGTTGCTTCATTACCAAGAAATCAAACAGGGCAAATTGTACTTGGAAATATACGAAAAATTGATTCTAAGCCCAGCGCATACATTGAAGAGGCATTATCATTTCTCAGCGAACAAGTTGAACAATTGGATAAGATCAGTAAGGAGTAGGTGTTTATGAGTATCACAAAGAAACAGTACAATAATTTGCAATTACCTTATAAGCAACAACAAACTATTGCTACTGGGGATATTGCTGGAATTGACTTCGGTTATGATGATGCGAATAGTTCTTTACAAGACTGGAGCGGACGTGAAATTTTCTCTGTTTCATTTGAAAGATCAACTGGGAGTGAAGAATACAATAGAGAAGTGGAAATAGACAGCACATGGGCCAAGATTGCTCAACTGTCAATAGAGCGATGGTCAAAGGAGAATCCATATTGAGTGTTCCTTCACCTGGAGAGCTATATTTGGCTTATTTCGAATCGGAACACCCCAGGCCAATCATTATCGTATCTCAGAGAAAATTAAATTTAGGTAAATATGTTGTAGTTGTACCACTCACTTCTACAAACCTCGAGAAAAGATGGAATCTTCCAAATTGCGTTCCATTCAAAGCGGGGTCTTTTGGTCTTGACAAGGATTGTGTGGCTCAATGTGAAGCTATTACATTTATCGAGAAAGACTTTATTATTTTAAATACCGGACCAATCGGAACACTCGACGGCGAAAAATGGCGCTTGTTATTGCGTGCGATCGGATATGTTGTTTGTGCAGTGTATGAGCCAGAAGATTTCGACAGATCTGGCGATGCGTCTTCGGTGGCATGATTTGTAATTATACAGGTTCTGGACGGAATTTCAATAAAAAACTATTGTTTCCGAGCTAATTCAAACAGTTGAAGTTCCTCCCACAAAGCCTACAATATGGAATTATGATTGTCGGCGTGTTGACAGCTCAACTGCATTTGCAAGGGGTAACTTCACTTAAGGAAAAGCGAAGCATTGTCAAAAGCCTTATCGGCAGATTAAAAAGCAGATTCAATGTCTCAGTAGCGGAAGTAGACCATCAGGACAATAAAACAAGTGCTATCATCGGCATCGCGGTAGTTTCCAACGACAACCGATTTGTAAATGAGCAGCTTGATAAGATAATAGATTTTATGCACAAAGACGGCCGGTTCTACCTCGGAACAATCGAGCGAGAAGTATTTTAAGTCCGCATTGCCATTTCTTTCAAAGAACCTTATCGATGATAAATCTTGCGCTGAGAAAGATGTCAATCGCTAAGGCTGAGCATAGAATAATCAGCCGAATTGCGGCGATACGCAGTTTTGCACGGACTATGAAAAATATAATTGCGAGCGCAGTTGTGCCGACTATGTACATCTTTGCATCTGCTAAGAAAAGCTTTGCGTATTCGTCACCGAGGCCTGCGAACACCTGAAAGAGCTTTGTCGCCAGCAGCAGCATCACGATGGAAAGCCCAGCCGTAAAGACCGCACCGGCCAATATCCATTTTCTGTCGGCAAAGCCAGCCGAGCAAAGCCCCTGCAGGCCTGCGCCGATAATTACCGAGCAGCACAGCACAGGAAAGCTAAGCCAGATAATCGGGCTTACACCGAGCAGCGATTGACAAAACGCCAATACTATCCCGAGGCAGAAGATTATTAGTACGCCAAACCGCCGCGCAGCGAATAGCATTGAGAATCCCATCACAAGTGCAGCTATCGGAACATGATAGAATCCGACCAAAGTTACACCTTGCTGAGCCGCGACAAGCGGAGCCAACAGGCCTAAAAGGTCAGCCAAATGCAGTCGAGCTTGTATTGGAACTGCAAATACTCGGTAGTGAGAAGACGCCTGAAAAAATAGCAGTATTATCAGAGCCGGCAGAGCCGAAAGCGGTATTCTCAGCCACCTCAACTTTGCTTTTGGTCCGAACGTAGCCGGGCAGAACAGCCACGGAATGCCTGCTGCCAGCAGACCGGCTGTTGGATGAAATTTGGCCAGCGAGAGCGTAAAAGGCCCAAAGCCATAAATGGCTCCCGCGAATAGCGAGCCCCAAAAGCTCGACACCCATCGCCGACTCAAGATGTAACAGCCCAGCCCCGCTAAACAAACATTCGCCATAAGAAGATATTTTGGTGAATCGAAGTTTTTGAAGTGTGGAAGATACAAATAGACAGCGAAACTCGTATATATCATCACTGAAGCAACGAACTCACATGTGCTCTTACTCACTGAAATCTCTGTTCGAAGGTTCCCGAACTCTACTTATCGCGTTTGGGTTCTTGTATGTTGACATCATGAAATTTGCTTTAGGCTGTAGCTTGTGTTTCTACTGTCTTCTTCACAGGCGGTTTCTTTGTATCCACTATATCTATCGTTGGTCTTGGAGGTGCTGATTTTGGACATTTGCCCGTCCAGCAGTATAAACAGAGCTTCTCTTTTGGCCGGCCGATAGCCCTGACCATATCGTCTGCAGTCTGGTATCTGACTGTCGTAACACCTAAATCCTTGGCAATCCATTCTACCATTTTTTTGTATTTTTCAGAATTGTGGTCTGTATATTCTGACACGTCTTCCAAGTCATAGCCTTCCAAACTGCAAATGGCTTTACGGGCGGCAAGCTCGTGGATGGAACGTGTGGAAAGGTTGAACTTACAGGGGAACATCAAAGGCGGGCAAGCGGGTCTTATATGTATCTGTTTGGCGCCGCAATCCCAGAGTTTTTTTACGGTGAAGTTCTTAAGCTGGGTTCCTCTGACGATAGAATCCTCACACATAACAATGCTGTTACCTTCGATTACCTCTTTAATGGGGATAAGTTTCATCTTTGCGACGAGGTCGCGTTTCTGCTGCGAAGGCGGTGTATAACTTCTGCCATATCCGGGTGTGTATTTGACAAGAGGGCGTCTAAATGGTTTGCCCGATTCCATCGCATATCCTAATCCGTGAGCACATCCGGAGTCAGGGACCCCTGAAACTACGTCAACCTCGATATCTTTATCGCGCTTTGCAAGGAAGCGGCCGCATCTTTCTCTGACCGTTTCTACATTTATTCCTTCATAGTTGGATGCAGGAAAGCCGGTATATATCCAGAGAAATGCGCAGATTTGGTTGGCGTCCGTGCCGGCTCTTTTTTGCGCTATTCCATCCTCATTTATCAGGATTATTTCTCCGGGCTCAATATTTTTTACAACCTCAAACTCACTATTTGGAAAGGCACTGGTCTCAGCGGTCACCGCCCAGCCGTCTTCTCGCTTGCCGGCAATAAGCGGTGTATATCCAAGTCTGTCTCTTGCTGCATATATTCCATCTCTATTTAGCAATAAGAGTGAGCAGGAGCCGTCTATAACGTCAAACATCTTCTCTATACCGTCTACCAAACTGTTTCCCTGATTGATTAACTTTGCTATTAACTCCGGGGTATTAACCGCTCTTTTGCTTACCTCGCTGAAAGATATTCCCTTGCTTAGCAGCTTTGTTGCTAACTGTTCGGCGTTTTCTACAAATCCGCTGGTTACCACACAGAAAGGCCCAAATCTTGAGTTTAGATAAATAGGCTGTTCATCATAGTCACTGATAACACCGATGCCCTTGTTGCCGTTCATATATTTATAATCATCATAGAATTTTGATTTGAACTGGCTCTGGTCTAAGTTGTGTATTTGGCGGGTGAAGTTTTCCCCAAGCACTGCTATACCACCGTATTCGGTTCCCAGATGCGAATGATAATCTGTGCCGTAGAAAAGGGTTTCTGTACAATTGCCTTTCGAGACTACTCCAAAAATACCGCTCATATTCCACCTCCGTTGTGTTATGTTTTATGACTTCCCTTATTATAAAAAAAGCGGCTTGTAATAAGCCGCTTTCTATTTGATGACCACTTTACCTGTGCCGCTTGTTATCCTGCCTATCTTGTAGACCTTCTCTCCATAGCGTGAAAGTTTTTTAGTTATCGAATCAGCAAAATCTTCTGCTGCAATCAGTACGAAGCCGATGCCCATATTGAAAACCTTGTACATCTCAGCTTCTTCGACGGGGCCTTTTGTTTGCAGAAATGAGAATATCTTATGCTTGGGCCAGCTTTCTTTTTTAAGGACGGCGTCGCAGGCTCTCGGCAACACGCGGGGGATGTTTCCGACCAGACCGCCGCCTGTGATATGCGCCATACCATGCACGACCTTTTTGACTTTGTACTGTGACAGAAGTTTCACGATTGGGCGAACGTAGATTCGTGTTGGCTCTAACAATACATCGCCCAATATCGCCCCATCAAGTTCATCCAAACAATCGGTCATTTGCAGATTTTCTTTTTTGAAGCAGATATTGCGAACGAGTGCGTAGCCGTTGCTGTGCAACCCGTTCGATGCCAGACCCAGTACCACGTCGCCTTTGCGAATGTTCCTGCCGGTAACGATTTTTCTGCGTTCTACTATTCCGACGGCAAAGCCTGCCATGTCAAAATCACCTTTGGCGTATGTGTCGGGCATTTCAGCAGTTTCTCCGCCTATTAGTGCACAGTCGGCGGTTCGACAGCCAGCCGCGATACCCTTTACCATCTCAGCTATTGTATTTGGTTCGAGTTTGTTCACCGCCAGATAGTCCAGAAAGAACAGCGGCTCAGCTCCCTGAACCAGCATATCATTGACGTTCATTGCGACCAAATCTATGCCCACGGTATCGAACTTTTTTATCTTGGCGGCGAGTTGCACCTTGCTGCCGGCCCCGTCGGTACAGGCTACGAGCACGGGGCTTTTGTAGTTTTTCTTAAAGAGTTTTTCATCGTAGTCGAGCCTGAACATACCGGCAAAAGCGTTTTTCAGTCGAATTACCCTCGGTCCGAATGTGCTCGAAACATACGACTGGATTTGCTCAACCATCTCGTCGTTAGCATCGATACTTACGCCGGATTGTTCGTAACTGATAAACTTAGTCATCGCAGTACCGAAAGCTTAAAGCTGAGAATGTATTTACTGCTCCAGCTCGTTCCACTCGTCGAACATATGCGTCTGATGGTGTTCCAGAGCAAATTTATTGACCGTGATATCCACCGGTATTCTGTATTTCCCGTTCCAGCATGCAGTGCAATAGTGGTCGTCCGGCAGCACCGTACAGCTAAGCAGCCCTTCCAGTGACATATAACCGATACTGTCGACCTCAAGAAACTGCCTGATTTGCTCAAAGTCACGATTATGTGCAAGCAGTTCTCTTTTTGTTGGAAAGTCAACGCCATAAAAACAGGGATATCTCAGGGGCGGGCAGCTCACCCGCATGTGGATTTCTTTAGCACCGGCCTGGCGAATCGCCCTTATTTTGCCTCTGGTAGTGGTGCCTCGGACAATCGAGTCGTCCACTACTATGACTCGTTTGCCCTCGACAGCTTCTTTCACCACAGCCAGCTTGAGCTGGACTTCCCTTTCCCTTAATTCTTGGCTCGGCGAGATAAATGTCCTGCCGATATAGTGGCTTCTGACCATACCCATATCAAAAGGTATGCCGCTGGCCTGTGAATACCCGATTGCCGCTGATGTGCCCGAATCCGGCACAGGTATAACGACATCTGCCTTGACGGGGTGTTCTGTAGCGAGGCGCATCCCCAGTTTTTTTCTGAACTCATGTACATTTTCACCGAAGAAATGTGAGCTTTGCTTGGCGAAATAAATGTGCTCGAAGATGCAATGGGCCGGTGTTATTGACTCGGGCTTGACGAAGAATCTGCTGGCCAGGCCTCTTTTATCCAGAGTGACGATTTCGCCTGGTTCGACTTCACGAATAAACTCAGCTCCAACGGCATCAAGCGCACAACTTTCACTGGCCACAACGTAAGAGCCTTCCTTTGTTTGGCCGATACACAAAGGTCGGATACCATAGGGGTCGCGAGCCGCCTCAATGCGGTCGGCAAATAAAAACAATAAACAGTATGCTCCCTGCAGATGGTTCAGAACGTGTGCCAGCGGGTCAGGTTTGCTGGCGTGGGTCGGCTTTGCAAGCAGGTGAGTAATTATTTCGGTGTCGCTTGTCGTTTTGAACAAACTGCCGTAGGCCTCATACTCATCCCGCAGTAGTCTCGCGTTTATAAGATTACCGTTATGCGCTACCGCCACTTGTCCACGGGAGTACTCAGATGATAACGGCTGATTATTTCGAGGGGTGCTGGAGCCGGTGGTCGAGTATCGTACATGGCCGATTGCTATCGGATTAGCCAGTTTCGTCAGAAGCCTCGATTCTCTGCGGAATACCCTTCCTACTGTGCCCATACCGGTGCAGCACTGGATAAATTCGCCGTCACTGGAGGCAATCCCTGCTGATTCTTGTCCGCGGTGCTGCAGGCCGTATAAGCCAACGTAGGTCTTTTGAACAGCTTCGTCGTCGCCGAAAATACCGAAAAGTCCACAACTTTCGCCGGGCCCGTCGTGCGTAACTCGTGGCTTATGCGTCATTTTTGCTTTTGCCTTTTTATTCTTTGGTTTTCTGCGATTAGTTTAGCGAATTGCTTATGGCAAGTCAAATTCTTGTTTGGTCGGCAGTTCTGGTGGGCGCACTGTTTTGCCCTTCGGGATGCATAAAATCAGGCATTTGCTGAATTTTACCTTGAGCATTTACGCACGCAAGTACGCTTGAGCCCTCAGCCAGGATTGCTCCATCGCTGCAGCGGCTGAGCTTATAAGTATGCTCAACCTTGCTTGGGGTAACCTTTGAGCAAATCGTTTCGAGTTCCAGTTTTTCATCGTATTTTGCCGGCTGATGATATCTTACGGACAGCTCCACAACCACAAAGAAGACACCGGCGGCCTCGAGGTCTTTGTAAGCCAGGCCGTTCGCCCGCAAAAGCTCCGTCCGTCCCATCTCGAACCACACCGGATAGACGGTGTGATGAACCACGCCGCCCTGGTCCGTCTCAGCGTAGCGGGGCCTGATGGTTATCGTATGGCTCGCAATGGTTGTTCGCCCGGGAAATGTCATATTCGTACCTGCCCTGAAAAATATCAAAAAAGCCGACATTTGCAAGATAAAGCGTTGACTCAACTGCTTCTTGATGGAATAATAACGCCTTTACTTTTGACTAAGAAGGATTTTTTAACATTTTTAGCCTGTGAGAGGACAAAATTATGAAAGGTTATCTGAAAAATTTGGCTTGCATCGTAATATTTTTTACCGTTTTTTTTATTGGCTGTGAATCGCCGTATCCTACCGCGGTTTATCATCCGGTTGTCCCTGCCGAGCCTGAACCCGAGGCAGTCGAGCCCCAGCCTACCGCCGTGCCTGAACCCGAGGTAGTCGAGCCCCAGCCCACTGCCGAGCCTGAACCTGAGACAGTTGAGCAAAAGCCTGCTTTGCAGCAGCAGCCCAAAGCAGAGGTGCAGCTCGGCAGCCCAGCTGAAATTGTTGCCGTTACTGTCAATGGCTTCGATATTACCGAAGGAGACATAGAAGAAAAGATTAAACCTCGGCTTGAGCAAATGGCTGCCCGCAACAAACAACTGCCGCCTGTTTTTATCGAACGGTTAAAGACGCGAATGAGAAAAGATGCTTTGGAGCGTATGATTATCGAACGGCTGATGGACGAGCAGGTAGATGCCGCTCAAATAGTGGTTACCGCCGAAGACGTAAATGACTTTATCAAGGCAATGGCAACTGCTGAAAATTTGTCAATGGAGGATATGAAGGCATTGGTAGAAGCTTCCGGTCAGAGTTTTGAGCAGTGGAAGCAACAGATGCAGTTCGAGAAAAGGCTGGCTTATCAGAAACTGTTCGAGTCCAAGTTTGATGGTAAGGTAAACATTACAGAGGAAGACGCTCGGCAGTATTACCAGGAGAATCAGCAGCAGTTCGAGATACCAGGGCAGGTCAGAGCAAGTCATATCCTCATAAAGCCGGATACCTCTGACCCTAACGTCGAGCCTGCCGCGGCGGAAGCAGCCGCCAGGGCAAAGGCCGAGGACTTGCTTGAGCAAATCAAAAATGGGGCTGACTTTGCAGAACTGGCCGGAGCCAATTCGGGCTGTCCCTCATCGGCTCGCGGCGGCGACTTGGGCTTCTTTTCCAGAGGTCAAATGGTGCCAGATTTTGAGGAAACGGCTTTCGCGTTAGAGGTCGGCCAGGTCAGTGACGTCGTAGAAACCAAATTCGGCTACCACATAATAAAAGTTACCGACAAAAAAGAGGCCGGCACTAAAGCATTTGAGCAGGTCAAAGATGATTTGATGGAAATGCTGACGGCAAAAAAGCAGAGCGAACTTGCCGAACAGTATATCGAGTCGCTAAAGGCCGAAGCGAACATTGTTTATCCACCCGGCAAAGAACCGAATGTTGGCAATCCTGCTTTGCTAAGATAGACCAATACCAAAATTTTTGCCAAAATTTGCAGTAATTTGCTGGCGGGTGCCGATATTCACTAATAAAATAACTTCATTCTGCCGGGTGATTGCCCATTGGTCCTGAGGGCTTTTTTTCAGGGAAGAAATAATGCCGAGCCAGCCACGGTCAGTAAAAGTCTTAGCGGCGCTTTTGGTTTCAATGACGGTTGGAGCTATAGTCTTAATGGCCCTTGGCAATAACCCCCCTTCGGCAGGCCCGTTTTGTCTTTCCAGCTACTACCGCCTTGACCGGATTGAAGAAACAATCCTTTCGCGGGCCCCTCAGCACCCCGGACGCTGGAACTGTATCGAGGTTTACTATAGCGCCACCAAAGCCGGCAACATAGAGCAGTTGGCCTCGCTCAGCGGTTTGGTCAGGCCGGACGACCTCAACTGCCACTTCGTCGTCTGTAATGGTCTTGGCGGCGGCGACGGGCAAATCCAGCCGACAGAAAAGTGGCAGAAACAGTGGTCAATCATACCAGGCCGCACCTGGCAGGGCAGCAGTCTGACAATCCGAATTTGCGTCGTAGCTGATGGTGAAACGGCGCATCTGACTGACTTCCAGATGAAAAGGACCGACGCGCTCGTGGAGGCACTGTGTAGGAAGTTTGAAATAACCCCCGACTCCGTCTACTATCCAAGCGATTGGCGATAACCGCACCCGTCTTGGCGTAGGCGCCAAGCCGCAGCCGGAAAGCCCGGCCTCGCTCCGCCGTAGCGCTTCGCGAAGGCGGGTAAAAATCCGCAAAAAACTTTTTCGGTTGTTATCTTACTCCCAGTTGAAATCTTCCGCCGGCATATCTTGCATTAGCTCGTTTGTGTCCCCGCATTGCGGTACGCCCAACATCGGGTCATTCATATCTACGTAGGGCCGACCCTGATGCCGTCTTCCGAAGCCTCTGGGCTGTACATCTACGTTCCATCCGCCCCAGTCTCGGCGCTGCATACAATGACCTCTCCTGCCGAACCCGCGTTGGCCAAAGCCCTGCTCCCATCTATCTGCACTGGGCCTTTGCATACACTGGCCGCCTCTGCCGAACTCCCTGTGCTGTAAGCCCGGGCAAAATCTCTCCATCCCTGCTTGTGGTACATACCAGCCTGATTTCTCGCGGAATTGGCCTCGATGTCTCTTGCCGCGGCAGCCTTCACGGAAACCTCGACGGTGTGGGCTGGCAGCCTCCCTGGCTTTTTGCATTTCCTGCCTTGCTTGCTGCATCTTCTTGATTAACTCACCCATCTTTTCCGTATCGTTTTCCTGATGAGCCTTTGCAAGTGCATCGAGCCATTTATCGAACATCTGCGGGCCGAATTCCTGACCTTTATGCCTTTTGGGGCCTTTTTGAACGTGCTTTGGCTCAGGTTGAGGATTGCCGCCTTCATCCTGCTGGGCTGGGAGTGTTTCAACTCCTATTAGTAGAACTGCCACTGCGGCGACCAAGATAATCTTCTTTAACATTGCTTGTTTCCTTTCAGATTGAGGTTTTTTGTTCCGAATAAGGATTTCTGCAGAGACAGACGTAACCGGCGGGTGCCTTTATTGCAGTTTTTAGGAAAAAATCTGCAAAAAGTATGGCGAAAAGCCCGTTTTTGGGGTTGTTTTTAACGACCCTTTTTCAGCAGGCCGAAATTTTCTCTTTCCGTCAGGACCACCCATGCCCGCCAATCTCTTTTATCAATTCGAATGGGGTCAATTTGTTTGACATCGGCAAGCCATATTAGAGCGCCATAGCGGCAATGTCGCTTGCTTTGCCAATAGTCCTCTGTAGCTGTGATTTGCTCATTATGCATCTGCTTCAATTCAGCCATTTTTTGTGGGGTCAAATCTTCAAAGCGTTGCACTGAGGCCACTTGTGCTGTGGCACAGACCGGCCCGCTGCTTAGCTTCAGGAATATTTCATCGCCGGGGTAAATTTGTCCAAAATGCAGGTGTCTTGTCTTTGTGAAACGTGACTCAATTCTCTTTCGCCCCTCGATAATCGCGTCCAGATAGGGCTTCTTCAGGATGGCAAGATGATAATTTTTCATAAGTCAGCTTTTTATAGTAAAAACTTCGTCGGTAAATAGCAACTG
>CAYLXD010000053.1:0-9779 GCA_964387515.1 uncultured Pirellulales bacterium
ATCCAGAGCCCTTCAGGCATTTCTTTTCGCGGTCTTAACGAGAAGCCGTTCCACTGCGATTTAGTTTCTTTTGCCATAACAAGCATTATTTTGCCCCACGGCCGGCACGGGGCTGGTTCATATCGATAAAAACTGATTGATTTATAGGTTCTATCAAAAATCTCACGGTTTGGCTATAAAATTACTTAGCAGCGGCTCGAATGGCCTCTATCGCAGCAACGCGGTCGGGCTTTGAGAATATCGCATTGCCTGCTACGAGGGTGTCTGCGCCGTATGAAACTACGATTGGCGTATTTTGAGGGTTTATGCCGCCGTCAACTTCAACGCGGATTTCAGGGCCGACAAGTTTTCTTACCTGGACAATCTTTTTCGCCGCCTCCGGCATAAACTGCTGTGCACCGAAACCGGGATGAACGGTCAGTACCAGAATCATATCGGCAAAAGGGGCGACCTTTTCTATCGCTTTTACGGGCGTTTCAGGGTTAAGGCACACTCCTGCTGTGGCGCCCATATCGTGAAGCATCTTTATCAGTTCGGCAGGATTTTTTTCGACCTCGACGTGAAATGTCAGATTGTTCGCACCGGCCTTGATAAAAATAGGGGCGTATTTTCGCGGGTCGGTAATCATCAGGTGGCAGTCAAAAAACAGTTTGCTGTGCTTTCGCAGTTTTTCGACTACCGGCGGGCCGATTGTAATGTTTGGCACAAAGTGGCCGTCCATTACATCCAGATGCACCATATTCACGCCCGCTGATTCAATCTCGGCTATCTCGTCGGCCAGCCGGGCAAAATCAGAGCTCAGTATTGATGGCACAACTTCTATTGTCCCCGCTTTAGGTAGTTGGTACGGCATCGGTTTTTTAATTTACCTGTTTCAGATTTTATTTCTCATCGAGGATTTCGATGCATTTGAACTTTTTGCCTTCGAGCAGTTCGAGTGACGCGCCGCCGCCGGTGGAGACGTGGCTTACTTTGTCTTCGAGGCCGAGTTTTTCGACCGCGCTTGCGCTGTCGCCGCCTCCGATGACACTGCGGGCACCTTTATCCGTGGCTTCGGCGACGGCTAATGCGACAGCCTTTGTCCCTTCGTCGAAAGGCGGCGTTTCAAAGACGCCCATAGGGCCGTTCCAGACTATAGTCTTAACACCGGCAAGCTTCTCGGCAAAAAGCTCGCGCGTCTGCGGCCCGATATCCACACCCTGCCAGTCCGGTTCAATATTGCCGCTGACAACCTTATTTTCAGCGCCGGCTTTTATTTGCTTTGTGACCACCGTATCCACCGGCAGGGCAATTTCGCAGCCGGCGTCTTTGGCTTGTTTGAGTAAGTCGGTTGCCTTGTCAAGAAAATCGTCCTCGCATAAACTGCTGCCGACGGTCTGGTTCTGGGCCTTGAAAAAGGTATAGGCCATTGCCCCCCCAATCAGTATACTGTCGACTTTGTCGAGCAGGTTCTCAATCACACCTATTTTGTCGGAGACCTTTGCTCCACCTAATATCGCCACGAAGGGTCTTTGTGGGTTATTGATGGTTTCGCCGAGAAATTTCAGCTCCTTTTCTACCAAAAAGCCGATGACCCGTGGTTTTCCCTCCATCATCACAGGTACGGTATACATCGAAGCGTTATCTCTGTGTGCGGTGCCGAAGGCGTCGTCAACGTAGATGTCCGCCAAATCAGCGAGCTGTTTTGCGAAATTGTCTTTAGCCTCGCGAAGCTGAGCGTCTTCCTTTGCAGCTTTGTCTTTAATAGTTTCAGCCTTGTGGAATCGCAGGTTCTCAAGCAGCATAACGTCGCCGGCTTTAAGGGTCTGTGCTTTTGCTTTTGTCTTATCGCCGATGCAATCGTCGGCGAAGATGACTTGCTGGCCCAGAAGCTGTGAGAGTCTTTTGGCCACCGGTGCCAGCGACATCTTTTCCTCTCTCTGGCCGCCGGGCCTGCCGAGATGACTCATAAGAATAAGCGAACCGCCGCCGGCGAGTACGTGCCTTATCGTTGGCAGGGCCTTTACTATGCGGTCGTCACTGGTGATGTTGCAGTCCTCGTCCAGCGGCACATTGAAGTCACATCGCATCAGGACTTTTTTCCCAGCCACATTGATATCAGCAACTGTCTTTTTAGCCATTTCCTTTCCCTATACGCTGTACGTTGGCTTCTTACATCGCAGCCATTTTTTCCATAATATCAACGGTGCGGTTCGAATAGCCCCACTCATTGTCATACCAGCTGACGACCTTAACTAACCTGCCTTTGACCATTGTGCAGAGCGAGTCAAAGATGCTCGATGCCGGCTGGTTAATGATGTCGCTGCTGACTATCGGCTCATCGCAATAGACCAGAATACCTTTCATTGGCCCATTGGCAGCTGCTTTTATCGTTGCGTTGACCGAATCGACGGTAACATCTTTTTCGAGCTCTGCTACCAAATCCACAACGCTGCCGACCGGAACCGGGACACGAATAGCAAAGCCGTCGAGTTTACCATCGAGTTCGGGGATTACCTGGCCGATGGCCTTTGCGGCCCCCGTGGATGTCGGGATAATGTTGACTGCTGCGGCGCGGGCACGCCGAAGGTCCTTGTGAATCATATCCGCAACACGCTGGTCGTTGGTGTAGGCGTGAATAGTGGTCATCAGTCCGTTCTTGATGCCGAATGTGTCATTGAGAACCTTCGCAATCGGCGCAAGGCAGTTGGTTGTACAGCTCGCATTCGAGACGCATTTAACATCTTTGGTCAGCTTGTCGTCGTTGACGCCCAGAACAATTGTTGCGTCGATTTTGTCTTTTGCGGGAACGCTGAGGACAACCTTTTTAGCGCCGGCTTTTAGATGGTCGCCATAACCGCCTTTAGGCGATTCTTTCGTGCGGAAAATCCCTGTCGATTCGAGAACAACCTTAACACCCATATCTTTCCACGGCAGCTCTGCGGGGTTTTTGATTGCCAGGACCTTGATGGTCTTTCCGTTGATGACCAGTGCGTCATCCTTTGCCTCGACTGTGCCGTCCCATCTGCCCATTACGGTGTCGTATTTGAACAGATGCGCAAGGCTCTTGGCGTCTGACAGGTCATTGATAGCTGCTATGTCCAGGTTGCTCTTTCTTTGTATAATAATTCTTGCCACAGCTCTGCCGATTCGTCCAAATCCGTTAATTCCAACCTTTGTTGCCATTTTGTAATTCTCCTTCTTTTCGGTACTTACAATAGGGTTTTGTCTATTCGATGACGACTTAACGATAAGCGAACCAATTACTTTATTCACAAGCGGCCAGCTTGTCAAGGTTCTGTTGATAAGATTTGCAGTTGAAGTATCTTTTGAGTTTCGCTGGTAATTTTTACTTTTTCACTTATTCTGACGGGCCAAAGCCATATCACTTTTTCGCTGTCGGCGATAACGAGCATTTTTCGGCGCAATTGGTGCGGCACCTTTGCAGCCGTTATAAATTTGCCGATTTTTTTCTCGCCTGCAAGGCCCAGCGGCCAAAATCTGTCGCCGGCTTTTCGAGAACGAATCACTAAAGGAGATTTTAGTTTATCGAAATCAAATCGTTCGATAGATTTATTCTTATCAGCTTTGAATTTCTCGATACCGCCGTCTTCAGTCTCGAAGATAGTTGCCTCTATAACGCAGTTGCCGAATCTCGTTTTTCCCGGGACCTTCAGCCTGACAGGTTTGTTGATATGCTTGGCAGTTAGGCTTTTTCTTTCAAGCTTCTCGAAAATCAATGTCCCATATTCATACCGGACTGTGAATCCACCGGGAAGTTCGAGTTTCTTATCCGCCGTTTGTTTGGCGGATTTGTTGCTGGTGTTCTGCTTTGCTAATTGCAGTATCTTTTCGTAATGCTGCCGGCTTAAATCTCTTTCTCTGCTGCCGAGTGAGGTTAAGCTTCTGCGGACAAGCTCAATTTTTACCGGCTCCGGCTGATTCGAAAGAATCTCCAAATCGAGCTTTAGTTTGTCGCCGGAGCAATCGGCGAGCCTCGGCCAGATTTTCTCTGTCGCTTCACAAACTAAATCGTAAAATCGCCTGGCCGATTGTGACAGAGAAAATAATTGCTCGACAACGCTGTTTTTGCAGTCCTGCTGCAAAGCCGGCATCAGCCGGTGTCGAATGAAATTACGCCTGTAAGTGCACTGGTAATTTGTATGGTCGACGCGCCATCTTAGGTTCCGCTCGTTTAGATATTGAAGAATTTCATCTCTGCTGACGCACAGCAGAGGTCTTACAAATTTGATGTTGTCGGCAAAAAGTCGCTTGGGCCGGATTCCGCCGAGTCCGCGAAAGCCCGTCCCGCGCGCCAGCCGCTGAAGAATGGTTTCGGCATTGTCGTTTTTTTGATGGCCGGTTGCTATGCAGTTGCAATTGTCGGCCTTTGCGATATCGAGCAGACTTTCCAGCCGTAACTGCCGCGCTGCTGTTTCAATCGATAGTTTATTTTCGCGGGCGAAGCTGTGGACATTGATTCGCCGCGTCTCTATTGGCAGGCCCAGGCTGTGGGCCTGTACAATAACAAATTCTTCATCCGCGTCGGCTTCTGCACCTCTTAGCTGATGATTTATATGGGCGCAAACGGATTCGCCGGTGAAAAGTCCCTCGGCTTTTAGCCTCTGCATCGTGTACAAAAGGGCGATTGAGTCTGCTCCGCCGGAAACAGCCAGCAGAATTTTGTCGGTGGAACAAAAAAGCTCCTTCTTTTTTGCAAAGCCGGCTATGTTTTTCTCAAATTCTGTTAACATCTCTCATGCTTGTACGCCTTTTGCCCGCCGCTTGTACGCCTGTGGCGTATAGGCGGGGTGGCGTATAAAAAAATGGGCCTGACGTCCAGCCAGACCCGAAACTATAGTCAAAGAATCTTATTGCGAAGTTTTGTAAATGTTACTTACTCTGTTGCCCGCTTTTGGTTAGTTCTGCGATTCGTTCTTCAATAAATTTTTTTTCTTTCTTGGTCAGACCACCTTTCTTGATGGCCTTTTGGTAAAGGCCGAGGGCTTCGGCCCTGCGTGACAGCTGCTGGTCAAGAATATATGCTGCCTTAAACTCAGCGGGGCAAGGCGTCTGCGGGTCCCATTGATACGTCCTTTGGTAGTACAACAGGGCTATCGTATAGTCCTTGAAATGCTCATAGATACCGGCGGCCCTGAATGCAGCGTCGTCTATTTTATCACTTGATGGGTGCTTCTTTATTAGTTCGTTGTATTTCTCCAGGGCAACACGTAGCAGGTCATCATCAAAAATGACGATAAATCTTTTTGCTCTTTTTTCCAGCCGCAGTGCCTCATCGTACATATAGTCCGCCAGGTCGATGGACGTGGTGGCTTTTAGATTCGGCCCCGCGACACTGGCCTCAATTATATAGTTGTATTGTTCCACCTTATCGAGCTCTGCGAGCTCTTTTTCGGCCCAGGCCAGCTTCATGGCGTTGCCGGTGTTGGTGTAATGGTCTACGAGCGTTTTGAGGGTCCGGCGATATGCCTGGCGATTGACGGCGACCTGTTCGATAATATCGGTTTCGGCTGGTGTTTGGGTCTTGATTTCCGCGGCAGGCTTGAGCAACTGTTTTTCAGCCTTGGGTACAACCTGGCCTTTGCCGCTGTCGGCGCTGTAGCAGCCTACCAGCACGTTCAAGAAAACTATAAGCACTACGGTCAAAATTGTCCTTGCCATAATGGTCTCCTTTCAACGCAAAAAACAGTTTAGTAACTTGCACCTGCGCACCCGCGGCTGAAAACCGCGAATCGTAAGTCCCTGAGGCCGTGCATATTATCGAACACACGCCGCCGCCAATTATCAGTTAAAATGACTTCTCGTCAAGGGTAAACTCAAAAAAAGTGGACTTGGTGCCCCGGCGGGATTATGCTATCGGGGAAATTTCAGATTCAGACTTTGAAAGGGAGTTCGTTTCATGTCCGAAAGCTATGACTGCGTTGTGGTTGGTGCCGGCCCAGCTGGTCTTGGGGCCGGCCTGTATACCTCTCGTGACAGGCTCAAAACGTTAATTCTTGAGAAATTCCTGCCCGGCGGCCAAATCAGCACCACGGACAAAATCGAGAACTACCCCGGCATTGAACGAATCGACGGGCCGGGCCTGATTGAAACAATGCGAAAGCAGGTCGCCAGTTTCGGCGCGGAAATAAAAACCGGCTCCGAAGTTACAAAACTTCAGAAACGCCGCGACGGCGGTATCACTGTCTTCTGCGATGCCGCGCAGTATACCGCAAGAGCTGTTATTCTCGCACCCGGAAGCAGCTACCGAAAACTTGGTGTTCCCGGCGAAGAGGAATTCCGAAGCGCCGGTGCCGGCGTCAGCTACTGTGGAACCTGCGATGCCCCGTTTTTTAAGGGCAAACAGGTTGTCTCCGTCGGCGGCGGTAATACCGCTCTCGAAGAGACGCTGCACCTGACAAAATACGCCGACAAAGTCACACTTGTACACCGCAGGGATGAATTCAGGGCGACCAAAGTGGTGGTCGAAGAGCTTTTGAAAAAGGTCGATGAGCAGAATTCAAACCTGACTATAAAGTACAGCACTGTGGCAACCGCCATAAAAGGCAAAGATAAAGTCCAGTCCGTTACGCTCAAGAACGTTAAAACCGGCGAAGAGCAGGATTACCCCAGCGACGGGATATTTATATTTATTGGTATGGTACCGAATACCGACTTCCTGAAGGGTTTTGTAGAGTTGACCGAAAATGGATTCATCAGGTGCGACTGCGGATACCTTCGAACAAGTGTTCCGGGTGTGTTCGTGGCGGGCGACTGCAGGATAGGCGCGGCTATGCAGCTGGCAACAGCCGTTGCCGACGGCGTCACGGCCGCTATGATGCTAAAGCGCTATTTCAGGGACCCGAACTGGTGGAACGAACCCGTCGGTGACTTATTTGGCCCCGGCGGCTGGTAGAGCGATACAGTGGTTAATTACCAGAAATCAAGCTGGTGATTGCAGTAATTCGTCAATAGCGGCGATAAGGTTCTTTTTACTGGTTAAGCCGACCCATTTTTTGTTCACTTGGCCGTCTTTGAACAAGATAGTTGTCGGTATCGCGCTTATACCGAACTCAATAGCGCTGTCGCGGGCTTCGTCGGTATTGAGCCTGCAGATTTTGGCTTTACCTGCATAGTCGTTCGCAATTTCTTCTAAAATAGGATCCATCATTATGCAGGGTCTGCACCACGGTGCCCAAAAGTCAACGAGAACGGGTGTATCGGAGTTGTGAACAACCTCATCGAAAGAAGCGTCACTCAGCTCGGTTATGTTACCGGCCATTATCCTTACCTTTCCAAAGCAGCAGCCGAAAAACAAAGGCATTCTATCTATGAAACCCCGCTATGTCAAACCCAAATTTATATTTTCTTGTTTATTATCTTCGGTGGATTCTATTTTTTGTTTTTTCCGCTCTTGGGGCGAAAGTTTTGGCTTTTTCTCAGGTGGCAGCTCGGTAATTGGCACGGGCGGCTGGTCCTGCCGTTGAGTTTGGCCGGTCTGCTCATTATCGGCTTCAGCAAAGGCAATGATTGCCTTTTGGACGGCCTGTTCAGCCGGCTCATCGGTCAGCGACCGCAGATAAAGCTGCTCGGAAGACCCCGACTGCTCAACTGCTGCCAGTTTTTCCCGGACAAGCTCAAGAATCGCCAAAAATAGTCCCACCATTATCACGCGATTTGCGCAGGATTCGAATATTCGTTCAAACCTTATCACGCCTTCGGTTTGCAATCGGTGCAGAACCTCTATCTGATACAGGTCGATGGGGGTATCATCGGTAATATGACGTATATCAGTAGTTAAGGTGGTGGCCTTCATAATTGAGTCGAAGGCCTCCAGCAGGTTCCAGACGCTGACCTGTTCGATATCGACTGCAGGCTCGGCATTTGGTTTAAGCTGTTCTACAATGGTGCCGGGCCGGCAGAATCGGTGCTTCGCATCTTCAGCGGCGTCGCTCAGCAAATTAGCGGCATCCTTGAACTTCTTGTATTCCAGAAGCTGGCGGATAAGCTCTGCACGGGGGTCGGCCAGGTCGTCAGCCAGGAGTTGGTCGGGCTCGGCTCGCGGCAGCAGCATAGCCGATTTTATTTGCATCAGCGTCGCCGCCATTACCAGAAAATCACCCGCCAAATCAATATCAAGGCTCTTGAGCATCTCGATGTAGCGGATGTACTGGTCGGTTATCTTGGCGATGGGAATATCGTAGATATCCACCTCTTCCTTGCGGACCAGATACAGCAGCAGGTCCATCGGACCGGCAAATATCTCAAGATTTACTCGATAATCGGCCAATTTATGCCCTCGGTATTACTGCTCCTGTTTTTTGTGAGATTCCAAAATTTCCAGTGCTTGCTGAGCCTGGCTTTCAAAGGTCTGCAAACTGACCGCCATTGCGGGTATGCCGCCAAACGTACCTGCAAAGTTTTCGCCGCTTAGGACCGATTTGATGCCAAAATCCGCAAGCAGTTGCTTTGCTAAGCTGGCCTCTACAGAATCTGGGAACTGGGCAATTGTAACAAGCTTATCAGCCATATTTATACTATTCCCACAGCCTTTCGCGCACGGGCGAGCGTCTTGGAAGCCACAGCCTTTGCTCGTGCCGCTCCTTTGGTAAGAACATCTTTGACATAGTCGATATTATTTTCAAGCTCAGCTCTTTTCTGCCGAAACGGCTTAAAGTACTCTGTCATCAGCTCAGCCAGGCGTTGTTTTGCCTCACTGTAGCCCATTCCTCCGCTGCGGTATCTGTTTTCCCACTCAACCAATTCATCCGGCGAAGCAACTAACTTCAAAAGTGCGAAAACGTTGCATTTCTCCGGGTCTTTGGGTTCTTCGATGGGTGTGGAGTCGGTAACAATTTGCATAATCTTTTTTCTGACGGTTTTTTCAGGTTCAAATATCCCGATGGTGTTGTTGTAGCTTTTGCTCATTTTTCGCCCGTCCGTACCGGGTATCACGGCGACGGACTCGAGGATATACTCTTCCGGCAGGACGAACAGTTGGCCGTAGGTATTGTTGAAGTAGCTGGCGATGTCACGGGTAACCTCGATGTGCTGCTTCTGGTCGGCTCCGACGGGAACAATATCGCTTTCATAAATAAGGATATCCGCAGCCTGAAGCACGGGATATGCAAACAGGCCGTGGTTTGGGCTTAGTCCCTGTGCAACTTTGTCCTTGTAGCTTGTGCATCGCTGCAAAAGGCCCATCGGCGTCACACAGGACAGTATCCAGGCAAGTTCGGTAACCTCGGGCACATCGGACTGACGCCAGAAAACGGTTTTTTCTGTATCCAGACCCAAAGCAAGGTAGTCCATTGTGGCGCTCAGGGTATACTCTTTGAGCTGCTTTGGCTCCGGTGAGCTTGTAAGGGCGTGATAGTCACAGATAAAGTAAAAGCATTCGTGCTCGGCCTGTAGCTTCAGGTGCTGACGCATTGCGCCGAAGAAGTTGCCGATATGAAGTCGGCCGGAAGGCTGTATTCCGGACAGAACCCGCAAAGCTTATCTCCTTGACTCAATGGGATATAAATTACAGAAAGTCCGGCATAAAGGTAATCCCGGCCGGCAGGATTGTCAAGGGTTTTGCCACGCCATAACCGTCACGGTATTTACCCCGTTAGAAATAATTTTTCTAACAGGGAAAGCCCCCGAGCTTTCAGTTTTCTAACGGGGTTTACACGCACGGCCTTTCTGGTATACTCGACTACCGCTATGACGAAGGTTGAAGAAAATTCGGTTGGTATTGTGGAGACAAAAACCATACGGATTGTCGAGCCGGCTGAGCCGCTTGAGCTGGAGTGCGG
>CAYLXD010000053.1:9879-11694 GCA_964387515.1 uncultured Pirellulales bacterium
AGACAAAAACCATACGGATTGTCGAGCCGGCTGAGCCGCTTGAGCTGGAGTGCGGAAAGACACTGGCCCCCATCGATGTGGCCTACGAAACGTATGGAGCACTTAACGATGCGCAGGACAATGCTGTTTTGATTTGCCACGCGCTCAGCGGCAATGCTCACGTCGCAGGCAGAAACAGTCCCGACGATAGAAAGCCAGGCTGGTGGGACGTTATGGTTGGCCCCGGCAAGGGCATTGATACGAATAAGTATTTCGTTATCTGCTCGAACTTTCTCGGCGGCTGCAGCGGAACCACGGGACCGTCTTCGATAAATCCGCAGACGGGTAAACCCTACGGCCTGGACTTCCCGATTATAACTATCGCCGATATGGTCAGGGTCCAGAAGCTGCTGCTGGATAAGCTCGGCATAAAAAAGCTTTTGGTGGTAATTGGCGGCTCAATCGGCGGTATGCAGGTCCTCGACTGGGCGATTCGATACCCTGATTTCGTCAAGTCTGCTATCGCTGTCGCAACCACGACTCATCTCGGTGCCCAGTCGATTGCCTTCGATACCGTCGGTCGAAATGCGATTCTTGCAGACGCGAATTTCTCCGACGGCCGGTATCACGGTAGCAAAGGCCCCGACAGGGGCCTGGGCATAGCACGGATGATAGGCCATATCACATACCTGTCAGAGCAGGGAATGCGTGAGAAATTCGGGCGAAAGCTGCGAGGTGCCGAACAGTACAGTTACGATTTTAATTCGGAATTTGCCGTCGAAACCTACCTCGACTATCAGGGCCAGGCCTTTGTGGAAAGGTTCGATGCCAACAGTTATCTTTACATAACAAAGGCCGCGGATTATTTCGACCTCGAAAAAGATTATGACTCATTAACCGAAGCCTTTGCAAACACCAAAAGCAGGTTCCTCATAATCAGCTTCGCAAGTGACTGGCTCTTTACGCCCGCTCAATCCAAGGCGATGGTGGATGCACTTGCTGCTGTGAACAAGGACGTTAGCTACTGTGATATCGTTTCACCCTACGGCCACGATGCATTTCTATTAGAGCCGGATATTTTAGGCAAATTCATCTGCTGTTTTTTACAGGCAACTTATGCACCGGTGCCAGGGCAGCAGCCCCGCTTCGACCGCGAAGCGAGGCGAGCGTGCTCATCTTACGCGCGAAGTATGCGGCAGCTCGACGAGTTTGAGCTCGCCTCGGCGAAGACCCGGGTCGTAGCCGGGCAGGCGCACAGGGCGCGTGTGGATTACGAGCTGATAGAATCTCTTATTGAGCCGAATAGCAAAGTGCTTGACGTCGGCTGCGGCGATGGCCAATTGCTGGTTAATCTCATACGCGATAAAAACATAAAAGGCGATGGGATAGAGCTTGACCAGGAGCTTGTCCTCGATTGTGTCTGCCGGCGCCTGCCGATTATCCAGCAGGATATCGAGCAGGGGCTTAGCTTTTACGACGACAAGAGCTTCGATTATGTGATACTCTCGCAGACGCTGCAGACTCTGAAAAATCCAAAGAAGGTCTTTACCGAGCTGCTGCGCGTCGGCAGAAAAGTGATTGTCAGCTTCCCCAATTTCGCATACTGGCGATGCAGAGCGCAGTTGCTTTTTCTCGGAAGGGCCCCTGTTACCACTCAATTGCCTTTCGATTGGCACAGCTCGCCGAATGCGCATTTTCTCTCGTTGAAGGATTTTGACAGGTTCTGCACTGAATTGTCTGTTAAGGTGGAAAAGAAAATACCGTTGGGCAAAACGCGCCTTGGCCTGGCCAAACTCGCCCCCAATCTGCTCGCAGAGCAGGTAATTTACGTAACAA
>CAYLXD010000054.1:0-11549 GCA_964387515.1 uncultured Pirellulales bacterium
GCGTATCCAACCGCAGAAGCTGCACTTTCGCTGCTTTTATGGCTTAACTGTTAACTTGTCAAAGAGCTGTAGAGATTAAATCAGCGGCCAAGTCACCCATTAACGGTCTTAACTTGTCCGCCTCAAATATCCTATATATAATATACGACAGAACACGCCCCCCAGTCAACAGGATTAAACAAAAATTTTAAAAATTTTTTCCGCCTCTTTTCTAACAACCTATTGCCCCTGGCCTGTTACCTGCTCTATACTATACTACTGCCGTTTGGGTTGGTTATTGAGGGAACTGCGGCTTATGAAATTTGCCAATTTACAATGGTTGGCAGAGAGGAATCGGCCTGCCTCTGCTCTTGTAGGGCTTTTAATAGTTATCGCTTTGGTTTTTCTTGTTTACTTCGTGCAGTGGCACTTGAGAAAAACGGCTAAAGACCCGGATGTTTACCACGACCTGGCACCTTGGAAAGAATGGCGACTTCGCCAGTCCAGCCAAAAACCCCAGGAAGAGCCCTCTGAGAAACAGGTAAAGATTACCGAATCTCTCGCGTATGACAGCAATGTAAGGGTGAAGGATGGGGACGAGCCGCGAGGTGAGATATACTTTTTGATAAAGCCTGGGGGGTCGGTACTTGGAAGATGGTACGGCACGTACCATAAAGAGCGCACGGCAAGTTTCCAGATAATGGGTGGAGATTTCGAAGGCAAGGTTTACCCTGCCAAGATATATCGCGATGAGAACGGCGAAGAAGACCCTTCACAACTCTACTTTCTGGCAAAAGGTGAATTCTTGGTGCAGGAGACCAACTCCAAGAAAGGTACTGTCTTTAACAGAGGCGGACAGATTTACATAAGGGGCTGGATCAGTCCCGAACACGTCTCAACGGGGGAAATCACTATTACTTCGGATGAGAAATACTTTGAAACATTCACGTGGAAGGCTTACAGGCCGGTCAGCGCAGCGCCTCTTGGTTTGTAAAAACTGAGTTGACAGAGTTGTTGCATCATGGAGAAATACCGGAATCAGCCTGTTGCTCAAATCGGAATCTTGTCTTATCATACTTGTATGGTCAAAATGAAAAAGATAAAAGTACAAACAAGGGGCGATTGTGATGTCGTCGATATTACCGGGCAGGTCAGTGAGGCTATCGCAAAATCGGGTATTAGCAACGGCACCGTTACCGTTTTCAATGTCGGCTCAACGGCAGGGGTTACCACAACTGAATATGAGCCGGGGCTCGTAAATTATGATATAGCAGCGGCGTTTGAAAAGATTGCGCCGCGGAACGGCAGTTATGAGCACGAAAAGACATGGCACGATGATAACGGCCACGCCCACGTGCGTGCTTCGGTTCTTGGGCCATCTCTGACCATCCCTGTGATTGATGGTCAGATGACCTTAGGCACCTGGCAGCAGATTATCCTTGTCGATTTTGATACCCGGCCGAGAACAAGAACTGTCATATGCCAGGTAATCGGCGAGTAAACCCCGTTAGAAAGCTCGGGTGGAGCTTTAAACCCCACCCTTGCTGTGAATTTTTTACCCCGCCCAAAGGACGGAGTTTTCTTTCTAACGGGGTAAACACACCGGCTGATTTCATTTCACCTCTGCAAAAAATTATATTTCTGCGGCGAAAAAAGTTTTTCAGCCCGCCCTATAATAATACCGGCTGCAAACCGTATATTGCGAAGTGACTAAAAATCCGGATTTTTTTGCATATAAACCTTGATATTACCATCGGCCTTCGGATATAATAATGCCATTGTTAATGGGGGTAAATTTAAAACACTTATTTGGGGGGGCGATTGTGCTACAAATCAAAAATTTCTATTTTTACCGATGTCTGTTTTTCTATTGTCTGGCCTGGGTGAGCGTGTTTACCCGGCAAAAATCAAAAGTTAATTGAGTTTGTTTTTTATGTGGGGGGGATTAAAAGTGAAAAACATTAACAGTTTTGTGAAGATATTAACATTGGGCATCGTGGTGATGATTGCTCCGTCAGCTATGGCGACTCTCACTAAGAGCGAGACGAAGACCTTTAGTGGAAATACCACGCTTACGTTTCAACAGTTCAATCCCGGCTGGGGCACGCTTGAGTCTATTGAGATTATTTTCGACCTGGGTATTAACGGCGGCTGGCTGATTGTGGATAATGACGGCACAAGCCAGGTGTCTGTAACGATGGAGTTAGGTGCTACAGCTGCTATATCCTCGACTGATGTTGACCTGTCGAGCTTGATTTTCAATGCGTTGACTGCCTCAACGACAACTACGCGTCTTCTTGACCCTAATGTGGGAGACGGTCCAGGTAACGTTGACGATGACCCTCCGGACGGCTATTTCTACAATGGCTGTGCCGATTCTAATTCAGATAGCGGCTTCATTAGTGCTCTTGATTTTGCTGGCTATACTGGAATCGGCACTTTCGGTATTGACGTGGCAATCACTAATATCGCAGACTGGGGTAGTCTGCTTGATGTTGAAGGGTTACCTGGTGCGGTAGCCATCCTACCCTCAGGCAGCAGCGTAACGGTGAAGTACACGTATGTACCTGAGCCGGCAACAATGGCGTTACTTGGACTGGGCAGCATGGTATTCTTGAGAGGGCGCAAACCGTAACAGAATTGCAAACACCAATTATAAAAGGGCTGGCAGTGCCGACTGCTCCAGCCCTTTTTGTTTGGGTATATCCCACCTGCCTGTTAAAGGCCAACCGGCCCCGTACACCGGCTCCAAAAAAATCACACCCACCTGCCACGCCGACCAAGATAAAGCTTGACGGAAAACCAGGCAGAGCATAGTATTCGATATCGATTGCTCTGGCGACAGGAAAACTTTTCTGGGGTGTTTGATACTATGGCTGTTCAGCAAAAAAGGACGGTTTGCTTAGTAGGTTTACTGTTGATTTGTCTTTTCATAGTCGGCTGCAGGAAACCGGTACTCACGCAGCAGCGGCCGAAACTCACGGGCGAGAGAACGCTGGGAGTGACCATCGGCTCGCTGGCTGAGGTCTCTTCGTCCGATGCAGTCCAGGTCGAAGGGTATGCTCTGGTAGGCGGCCTTAACGGAACAGGCTCAGCTCAGTGTCCTCCGGATATTAGGACATATCTTACGCAGTACATTCTCAAGCAATTGCCTGAGCAAAAAGATGTTGAAAAGCTTATCAACAGTTCCAATACCGCTGTGGTGCTGGTTCGGGGGATAATACCGAAGGGGGCTTCGAAGGACCAGCAGTTCGATTTGGCGGTTTTTGTGCTGACGGGTACGCAGACAACTTCTCTGGAAGGCGGCTGGCTGTATGCCGCCGACCTGTACGAGGCCGGCAGGTTCGGGTCGGCAGTGAAGCCCTTAGCAAAGGCCGAAGGACCTATCTTTATAAATAAAATTGCACCTTCCGAGCCGAATAAGAGAGTCGGTTATGTCTTGGCCGGCGGCAGGGTCCTCGACGAATATAAAATAGCCCTCGTGCTTCGGCAGCCGGACTACAGAGTCGCGGGCCTCATTCGTAATCGTCTTAACGAGCAGTTTGGCGACAACGCAGCCAAGGCACTGGCGCCCGGCCTGATTGAATTAAAAGCACCGCCAAAATATAAAAACCAAAAACAAAGACTCGTCTCGATAGTTGAAGCGACATACCTTACGCAGACCGAGGAAGTCAAGAACGAAAGAATAAAAACGTTTATTAGAAAGCTTGCTGTTTCGCAGGACAAAGATGCAAGCGAGTTCGCCCTTGAAGCGATAGGCAAAGGCAGCCTCGGCAAGCTGGCTATTCTGCTCAAGTCTTCAAATGAGCAGGTTCGGCTGGCCGCTGCCAGGTGCATGCTCAACCTGGGTAGCGACAGGGGACTGGACGTTCTTCGCCAGATAGCGCTGGACAAAAATTCACGCTACAGGCTTGAGGCCCTGGAGGCCATTACCGTGGCAGCCCGCAGAAACGATGCTGCCGCCGTATCACGAAAGCTGATTCGCGACAGCGATTTCGATATCAGGTTGGCAGCGTACGAAGCCCTGAGAAAATTAGATGATATCACCATAACACGAACCCTCATCGGACGAAGTTTCTATCTTGAACAGGTTGCGCAAGCAAAATACGCGGAAATTTTCGTTGCCCGCAGCGGTCAGCCGAGAATCGTATTATTCGGAGAACTATACTGCCGTGACAATATTTTCCTTCAATCCATCGACGGCGATGTGACAATAGATGCGACGGCTGGTCAGGATTACGTTACTATAATGCGCACACACCCCAGACGGCCCAATATCCTAACCCTGAAAAGCTCATTTGAACTTGCTGATATTATTCGAACACTGTGTGAGGAGCCGGTTAAGGAAACCGCTGACGAACCTCCCGGATTAAACGTCCCGTATCACGATATGGTGGCAATCCTGAAGCAGATGGTTGAAAAAGGTATGGTACGGGCGGAATTCAGGGTTGGGCCCCTGCCAAAAATCGACCTAATTATCAAGTGAAAACAGGCTCCCGGCCGATAGTAATATTGCGTATACGCCGGAAGCGTACAAGTCGGCTGGAAAAAAGGCGGCGGTTATCTAATAGCATATACCAACGGCAGAGAAAGAAATGAGACTTGAAAAAATCGTTCTCAATGGATTCAAAAGTTTTGCTGACAAGACGGAATTTGGTTTCGATTCACCGATAACGGCTATTGTTGGGCCCAACGGCTGTGGCAAAAGCAACGTCGTCGATGCAGTCAAATGGGTCCTGGGCGAACAACGGGTAAAAAGCCTGCGAAGCGACCAGATGGCCGACGTGATATTCGGCGGAAGCAGCAGCAGGAAACCCGCCGGCACAGCGGAGGTGAGCCTGTTTATCTCCAACAGCTCGGGCCGACTGGCAATCGATACGGACCAGGTCCAGATTACGAGGCGAATATACAAAAGCGGAGAGAGTGAGTACAGCATAAACAACAAAGTCTGTCGGCTTAAAGACATCCGTGAGCTGTTTATGGACACCGGTGTAGGAGCCCGTGCGTACTCGATTATCGAGCAGGGTCAGATTGAGCAGCTCTTAAACGCGTCTAAAACAGACAGGAGAGTCATATTCGAAGAGGCGGCGGGTATAAGCAAATACAAGGCCCACAAGAAAGAGGCCCTGCATAAGCTCGAACGCACCGAGCAAAATCTGCTGCGCCTTGCCGACATCCTCAGCGAAGTAATGAAACAGCTCCGCAGCGTTAAGCTCCAGGCAACCAAGGCCAGAAACTACCTGCAGTACAGCCAGAGACTCAAAGAGCTGCAGGTCAATTATTCACTGGCTGAGTTCGATAAGATAAACGTCGTATGCACAGAAAAAAAGGCCGTTCTCGAGAAGTTCGAGCAGCAGTTCGCTTCTATTGCGGCCGAGGTCGCCAGAAACGACGCTTTTTTGAGTGACCTTCAGCAGAAAATAATAGAAACAGAGAATGACATAAACCGGGCCGGTAATGCCCTCGTCTCAGTCCAGAGCAGGATTGACCAAAGCCTGCAGAGAATAGAATTCCTGCGGACTCGAATGGCCGAATTGCAGCAGCGAAAACAAAACGCAGTCGATACAGCCGCGAAACTGCAGGAGCAGGAGAATCTCTTAAGAGCCGACCTTGCACAATATGAGAACGAGCAGCTCAACTGTCAGAGGATGCTCACAGAAAAGGAGCAGGACGCCCGGCAAAGCGCCGAAGCGATAGAAGAAATAAACAGAGAATGTGCCTCGCTCCAGGCCGAGCTTGAAGATGAAAAGTCAGGCATTATCGATATCGTCAGAAGAACGGCACAGCTCCACAACGAGCTTCAGAGCATTACGGTTTATCGCAGCAACCTGTCTAACCAGAAAGACCGTCTGTCCGACCGGGCACAAACCAGCCAGGCTGAGCTCGAAAAACTATTGGCCGAAAAGGCTCAGCATCAGGCCCGCTATAGTGACATCGAAAGCCTGCTGAGCGAATTGACGGAAAATCTTGATTCCAAACGGGCAAAAGCGGAAGAAATCAACACTTTTATCGAAGATGACAACAGAAGACTAACTGCCAGTAAAGAGGCGCGAAGCGCTCTGGCCGGTGAGCAGGCCGTCCTGGCTGATATGGAAGCCAGGCTTGAGGGAATTAACAACGCCGTCAAAGGCATTTTGCAAAACAAAGCCGCCGGAGACGGCGAGTTTGGTTACGTTGAGGGGATGCTGGCTGATATTATCGCCGCGGACATCGAATATTCAAACGCCGTCGAGGCCGCCCTCGAGGGAAAAACCGATATCCTGATAACCAATGACACAGGCGCACTGCTGGCCGACAGGCAGCGGATTGAAAAACTTCAGGGCAGGGTAAGCTTCCTCTGCGCCGATAAAACAGAGCCATTTGTGGACAGGGTGGATTTGTCAGAATTTGACCATGTGAAAGGACGAATTGTCGAATTCCTGAAGTACGACAGCAGGTACGCACCACTTGTGTGGAATCTGCTCGGCAAAACGATAGTTGTTGACTCTATTGACGCGGCGGCCGAACTGTCCGACAAGTTACCGAAACAATACGAATTTGTCACCCTCAAGGGTGAATTCTTAAGTGCTGACGGAACAATAAGGCTCGGGTCTTTAGGGAGGGCGACGGGCTTAATATCGCGCAAAAGCCGGTTGCGCCAATTGCAGCAGGCTGTTGCCGGCATCTCAGAAGAGATTACAGCCATTGAACAGCGGATTGACAAAAACGCTCAGCAGGCCGGGCACTTGGCCAAACTGTGCCAGGAGTTGCGTACCGCTGTTTATGAGGCGAATACAGAAAAAATGCAGGTCGCTTCAAAGCTAACTGTTTATGAGCAGAACATAGAGCGGCTGAGGAAGGAGCAGCCTCTGATAACCAGCGAAATCGATTCACTCGGAGATGAAATCGCCCATTCGGTGAGGAAAGAGTATGAATCGAAACAGAAATTGCAGGAACTGCAGACGGTAAACAGCGAGCGGACCGAACGCATAAAAGAGCTTGAAACCGACTACGCTGGGAAAAAGGCGCAGCAGCAGGCGCTCGGTGATAAGCTGACCGACTTAAAGGTTGCGCTCGGCCAGATAGCTGAACAGAGCAAATCGCTAAAGCAGACCATCGCGAATGTGCAAAGCCAAATCGGCGCAAGCAAAACAGCCGCCAATACCGCCCGGATGGAGATGCAAACCTGCAGCGAACAATTAGCGCAGGCTTCCAGGGACATCCTTGACTGTGAGGCCGCTGTCTCCCAGCTTTTTGTTGAGAAAGAAGAGAATCAGAAAAACAACCAGCTACTGGCCGAAAAAATCGAAAGCCTGCTCGGGGAGCAAAAGCAGACGGAGCAGCTGATTCGCCAAAAACGCGCCGAGCAGGGCGAGACCGAGCAGAAAATAAGTCAGCTTAAGATAGAGCTTGGTCAGTTGGAGGTAAAGAGCCAGGACCTTGTTGAAAGAGTGCGGGACGAATTGCAGATTGATTTGCACCAGGCCTACGAAAGTTATACCCAGACCGAGGTTGACTGGGACGAGGTAAAGGAGGAAATAACCCAGCTCCGCGGAAAAATCGAGCGATTAGGCAGCGTGAATCTCGAAGCGATAGAAAGCCAGGATAATCTGCAGAAACGCCATGAATTTTTAAGCAGCCAGGTCGAAGACTTAAGCAGCAGCAAAGCCCAGCTCCAGCAGTTGATAAACCGTCTTAACAAGAAGAGCAGGGAAAAGTTCGCACAGGCCTTCGAGGAAATTCGGCTTCATTTCCAGCAAATCTTCCGCAAGCTGTTCGGCGGCGGCAGGGCCGACATAGTGCTCGAAGAAGCCGAAGATATACTCGAGGCGCCGATAGAAATAGTAGCCCGGCCGCCCGGTAAGGAGACAAGGAGCATTTCACTGCTTAGCGGCGGCGAAAAATCACTGACCGCGATTGCACTATTGTTTGCTATCTTCAAGGCAAAGCCGTCGCCATTCTGCTTCCTCGACGAGGTGGATGCCGCCCTCGATGAGGCGAACAATGAGCGTTTCAATATGCTCATTCGTGAGTTCCAGAAGGACTCACAGTTTATAGTAATCACTCACGCAAAGCGCACGATGAGTATTGCCGACGTTCTATTCGGCATAACGATGCAGACACGGGGCGTCAGTAAGAAGATAAGCGTCAGATTCGACCAGTTCGACCAAATCGAGGAAGAGACCGTCGCCGTAGCATAGCGATTTATGATTTATTATTTTTCCCCGCCTTAAGCGAGACTTCGTCCTTAGGCGAGCAAGAGGCCTCCGGCAAATAGTAAATAGAAAATAATAAATAGAAAATAATAAATAATATGAAGAAGTGTCCCTTTTGCGCAGAGGAAATTCAGGACGAGGCCGTAAAGTGCCGTTTCTGCGGCGAGTTTCTTAACAAATCTGACAAGGCGAAAACAAAATGGTATTTTACCACTTCTGCTGTTGTAATTGCCTTGTTATGCTTGGGTCCGTTAGCCCTGCCGCTTGTATGGTTTAACCCGCGTTACAAAATGATGGCCAAACTCGTTGTTACAGTTTTAGTTATCGCGCTTACTATTTTTCTTTCTTATCTTATTGGTTACATCTACCATAATTTAATGGAACAGATAGAGACACTGGGGGCTTATTAACTTCATATCACGTTGTGCTTGGTGCGTACCGTGTATCTTGTTTCTTCCGCAAGTCTTGTGAACTTTGTTATTCTCCCCTTTAGAATTACACTGGGCAGGAAAGACAAAACTTGTCCGCCGTAGGCGGAAATGATAATATGCGAAAAATTAACGCGATACGATGAAATGGCTGAAAGATTTGACAAACATATCTTAAAGAACGGGATGGTCCTTCTCGGTGAGCCGATGGAGGTAGTCGAGTCGGTGGCGTTCGGTTTTATGCTGCCGGCCGGTGCCGCTATGCTGCCGGATGACTGCTGCGGGGCGGCAAACGTCGTAGCAGACTGGGTTTTCAGAGGCGCAGGCGATAAAAACAGCCGGCAGCTCGGCGATGCCCTTGACGGCCTGGGTCTGCATCGAACCAGCTCGGTCGGCAGCAGCCATATAACCATAGGAGCGGTTCTCGAAGCCGATAACCTCGCCGAAGCCCTGGATTTATATGCTGATATCATACGAAAGCCCTGCCTGGATAAGGACCAGTTCGAATTGGCCAGACAATTAGCGGTCGACGGCGTATTGGCCTTAGATGATGACCCTCGGCAGAAAGTTATGTTAAAGTTGCGAGAGCTATTCTATCCGGCTCCTTTGGGACGCAGTGTCGTAGGTAAGATTGATGAGTTGAAGACCTTAACGGCTGATAAAACAAGGCAAATCATAAAGAACAGTTTCAATCTGTCACATACCATCTTCGCGGTTGCAGGCAAATACGATTTTGACGCCGTTACTGCGCAAATGGAAGGTTTATTTGAAGTGGACTTGCAAAAACCGCTTGAAGCACCTATGGTCAGCGGTGGGCCCGGCAGGTATACGCATATACACAATGACGGCGCACAGGTTCATATCGGCCTGATGACCGAAACGGTCAAACCCGCTGATGAGAACTATTATGATGCCAGAGTTGCCGTATCGGTTCTTTCAGGCGGTATGAGTGCACGATTGTTCAAAGAGGTAAGGGAAAAGCGAGGCCTTTGCTACGCTGTGGGTGCGCATTATCACGGCCTGAAAGAGGCGGCCGGTATAGCCTGCTACGCAGGCACGACGCCGGATAAGGCTCAAGAGACACTTGACGTGATAATGGACCAGTTCAACCGACTCGCCGAAGGAATCAGTGCCGAAGAAATCCAGCGGGCCAAGGTCGGCCTTAAATCATCACTGATTCTCCAGAGCGAATCTTCTACCAGCAGGGCCGGCGCAATCGCAAGTGACCACTATCTCCTCGGCAGGGTCCGAAGTCTTGACGAAATTAAAGATAAAGTCGAAGCAACCAGTGTCGATTCCGTTTTGAGGTTTTTGCGAAATAACAGGTTCGAAAACTTTACGGTCGTAACGATAGGCCCAAAAAAGGTAGTTGTCAGGTAGTACAACGGATGGTTTACCGTTCGTAGCGCAGCGAAGAATGGAATTCAAGAAAAAACAATTGGCAAATGGTCTGGTCGTCATAGGTGAGGTCAACAAATCCGCCAGGTCGGCTGCGGTTGGCTTTTTCGTTAGAACCGGCTCCCGCGATGAGAGCCGTCAGATAAACGGCGTCTCACATTTTTTGGAGCATATGTTGTTCAAAGGAACCGAAAAGCTGAACGCCTTCGAGGTCAACGAGGCGTTTGACAGAACAGGTGCCCGGTTCAACGCTGGTACCAGTGAGGAAAACACCGTCTTTTACGCCGCCGTTTTGCCTGAGTATTTAGCCGAAGTTACGCAGCTTTGGACGGAGCTGATGAGACCGGCCATTCGGAACGAAGATTTCGACATCGAGAAAAATGTAATCAAAGAAGAAATTGCAATGCATAAGGATATGCCGAGTTTTGATTGTATGGAGAGATGCAGAGCCCTTCATTTCGATGACCATCCCTGCGGAAATAGCGTCCTCGGAACCGAGCAAAGCATAGATGGCCTGACGGCTGAACGGATGCGGGATTATTTCACCAATCGCTATGCGCCGAATAATATGGTCTTGGCCTGTGCCGGCAATTTCGACTGGCGGCAAATCTGCTCTATCGCCGAAAGTCGCTGCGGCGCCTGGCAAAAGCAGACCGCCGAAAGAAAACTGGCCGACTGCAGAGGCAGCAAAAAGAAGGACCGAATTGAAAAATCAAATCTGGCCCGTGAGCATATCTGCCTGATGAGTCCCGGCGTGGCTGCCCAGGACCAAAGGAGATTTGCCGCGTCGGTCCTGGCTGTCGTTATTGGCGATGATGTCGGCTCAAGATTCTTCTGGGAGATGGTCGACAAGGCCTTGGCCGAAACTGCGTCAATGCAATTTGGTGCTATGGATGGCACAGGGGCGTTTTGCAGTTATATTCGCTGCAGCAGTGAGAATGTCGCCAAAGTGCTCGATACCATTAAAGGTATTTTCGAAAGCCTCACCAAGAGTGGTATAACCGAAGATGAACTAAGAAAGGCAAAAAACAAGATACTGAGCGCATTGGTAATAAAGAATGAGCTGCCGATGGGTCGGCTGGTTGACCTGGGTTTTAACTGGATATATCTGCAGCAGTATCGCACCATTGCCGACGACATTAGCGCGATAAAGGCCGTTACCGTTGATGATGTCCACTCACTAATCGGGCAGTTCAACCCAGCTGATTTCACACAACTTTCAATCGGCCCTCCCTAAATCAAGTTAAGGGCCGGGGTCATTGCGAGCGCAGCGTGGCAATCTCGTTTAGCGTCCGCCAGCATTTATCCGCCGTAGCCTTGGCGAAGGCGGACGGCGGACTTCCGCTTCGGTTAGCCCGCCGATTTATTCGGCGGGTCTCCTTCGTTGTCGTTTCTTTGATGTATTCTTTTAATCTGTTTTTTATATATCTCTTGCCCCACGTTGTCTTCAGATATCTTTCTCGACTGGCTGCATCTTGTTGATTTAGACATCCTTCCCAGTAAATTAGTTTTAATGGCCGCCTGTTCCTTGTTGTCGAAACTTTGCCGC
>CAYLXD010000055.1:0-11160 GCA_964387515.1 uncultured Pirellulales bacterium
AAAAAGCTATACTGACTAAAAGCTTCTGGCATAATGAAAATGTTGTTTAGACACGGATTTACACAGATTGACTCGGTTTATAATTATATTTCTCTGTGAGCTCTGTGGCTAAATTTTTTAAAATATTATTGAAAAATAGGCCGTATCTGGTATAATAAGGTCAATTGGGGGAGGCCTCGAACCCGGGGCTGCGGAGCTCCGCACGCAACGGAACAGTAGTTCCAGCCAAATATATTTGTAACTTTATTTATAATAAGGACTAAACAATGTTCACTAAACACTATTCACTATTCACCAACCACTATCCACGAACAATGAACTATGAACAACGAACTAAAATATGCAAAACAAAGCCAATTTCCAAAAAGACTAAATGAATGTAAACTATTATTTTACAATGAACTATGAACAAAAGCTATGAACAACGCCAATAAAAACAAAGCCAAACAAAGCCAATCTGTAGTGAGCTTGTCGAATCTATTTCAAACATCATGAGTTGATTAGAAAGCTCACAGGGCTATACTGACTAAATATGTCTAACAGAGCGAAAACAAATGAGTTTGACTGCGTTGTTATAGGTGGAGGGCACGCCGGCGTAGAAGCCGCTTACGCAGCGGCAAAAATCGGGGCCAAGACCTGCCTTATAACGATTCGCAAAGACACAATAGCTCAGATGAGCTGCAATCCCGCTATCGGCGGATTGGCCAAGGGACAGATTGCACGTGAAATCGACGCGCTCGGGGGATTGATGGGATTAGCGACAGACGCAACAGGAATTCAATTTCGGATTTTGAACCGTTCGAAGGGACCTGCTGTTCAATCGCCGCGTGCACAGGCCGATAGAGGCAAATACGCGAAGTGGATGCAGCAGATGCTTGAACAGACAGAGAATCTTACGATTGTTGAGGGGATAGCAACGGAGATAATCACCGAGGGCCAAAAGGTGCGCGCGGTACGCTGCAAAGATGGTTCGCGGTATTTCTGCTCTACGGTAGTCGTAACGACGGGGACATTTCTCGGCGGTAAGCTATATATCGGCAGCAAATGCTGGCCGGGTGGCAGGATTGAAGAGCCGCCGAGCGCAGAACTCTCGCAGAGCCTGAGACGAATGGGACTTGAGCTTGGACGGATGTCGACCGATACCACGCCGAGGCTGGATGCCGCGACCTGCGATTTGGACAAACTGCAAATTCAGCCCGGCGACGAACCGCCAGTACCATTCTCGTTTATGACGGAGAGAATAGACCAGCCGCAGATACCCTGCTGGATTACCTACACCGATGAAAAGATACATAAACTGCTTCGGGACAATCTGCACCAAGCGCCGCTTTGCTCAGGACAGATAAAAGGCGCCGACCCCCGCTACTGCCCGAGCATCGAAAGTAAAGTGGTAAGGTTTGCGGACAAAAAGCAGCATCGAATATTTTTGGAGCCGGAAGAGGAAAGTATTGAGACGATTTACTGCAACGGCATCTTTACCTCAATGCCGAAAGATATTCAGAAGCAGATGCTTAAATTGCTGCCGGGAACCGAGAACGCACGTATCATTCGTTATGCCTATGCGGTTGAGTACGATTATTGTCCGCCGACTCAGCTAAAAAGCAGCCTCGAAACCAAGAGAATATCGGGGCTTTTTTTAGCTGGCCAGATTAACGGTACCAGTGGATATGAGGAAGCTGGCGGCCAGGGTATTATCGCCGGCATCAACGCCGCAAGAAAATGTCAAGGGGTTGAGCCAATCGTTCTCGGCAGAGACCAGGCGTATATCGGCGTACTTATAGATGACCTGCTGACCAAGGGCATCGACGAACCTTACAGGATGTTCACATCACGGGCGGAGTTTCGCCTGTCGCTGCGGGCTGATAACGCGGATAGAAGACTGACACAAATCGGCAAATCGGTCGGCCTCGCAGACGAAAAACGCTGGACAAAATTCCAGAATAAGCTCGAAGGCATCAGCAAACTTAAAAGTTATCTGCAAAACAGCCGGTCGGGGGACTCAAGTTTGTGGCAGCAGCTTCATCAACCTGACAATGCCGTTGCTGAGGAACTGGCCGACAGTAATTTTGTTAAAAAAGCGGGTTTGAGCAAAGATGTTTTGCAGGCGGTGGTTATCGATGCCAAGTATGAAGGATATTTAGCAAAGCAGCAGCGCCTGGCGGCTGGTTTGCAGGCTTTGGAGAACAAAAAGATACCGGCTGACCTGGATTACGGCGGTATTGTACATCTTCGGGCGGAGGCTAAGGAAAAGCTGTCGGCCTTTCGGCCGGGCACACTCGCCCAGGCCGGGCGAATAAGCGGCATCACACCCGCCGATATCACGGTGATTCAAATTCACTTGAAAAAATACTATTAGGGGGGAGGAGGCCGAAACTCTATGCCTCTTTGGCGCATTCGCTCACGGAGTGCGCGGTGGAACTCACTGATTTGGGAGCGGGTTACAGGGTCGATGGATTCGCTCCATGCTCGCATCCCCTCCACGCTGGGAAATCGGCCCCGTGGAATGTTATACTCAGGTGGGTAATTAACGGTTGCCCAATCTCAATCAGGAGGTCTGCCTGGGCGTCCGCCAAAGCCGCGGCCGGGACCTCCTGGGCCCATCATCGGGCCTTGTATGCCGCGCTGCTGCATGCGGTTAAACAGGTCTCGACTGAACTGCATCATTCTCACCCTCGTATCGGCGCTAAACCTTTCCGACCTCGCTCTCATCATTTCAGGATTTATCTGCGGCCGTTGTCTGCCATTTGCTCTTCGCCGGCCAAATCTCGGCCGGCCGTTCGCATCGGGCGGACCAAATCTCCTGAAGTCATTCGCATCAGGCGGACGATTAGGGTCCCTCCTTGCGAGAAACTCCGCCCTTGCGGCCTGCATTTCGTCGATTATCTTGTCCAAATACGCTGTACGCTGGTCTCCCTCGGGCAGCGCAAAATACCCATTTACCTGGGTGGTCATCCTTGCCATCATTACCTCGCCCATCCGCTCACGAACCTCGCGCCTCGTTTGTTCATTGGCGTCACGGAAATCATTCGAGTCAAAATACTCTCGAACCTGCCGTGGGCTCATTTTTGAAAAATTGGGCTTGCCTGCCCAACGCATGGCCACCGGGACTGCAATAACCATGCCAGCCGCCAGAACGATGACTGCAATTAAAATTGTTTTGCTTTTCTTTGTCATATTTTTAATCCTGCTTTTTGTAATCGCTTACGTGCCAGTCAGCATACAAGTAGTTTACCCCACCATAGTCGCCGCGTTTTGGGTGAACCGAGTCAAAATCGCTCATAACATTTATATTTTCCTCTCTAACGCCGTTTTGCGCGAGGGCGCTTATCGGTTTTCCGCCCAGGCCGTCTGTCCATTCCATAGGCCTCCGTTCTCTTCCCTTGTAATAGTAGCTCGTGCCCCCCACCCTTAAATAGTATTCTTGAACGGTATCCGCCCTGCAGATGAAGACTTTTGGGTCTCGCAGCAGTGGGCCAAGAAACTCTGTGATTGGGGGCCTGTAATTCGGGTCTTTTTGGTCTGTGATATCCCAGGGATAGGCACAGGCCGGCGGCATTATATCGTGGTAGTCGTCGAGGTACGCCCTAAGGCACATTCCTATGGAGTGAAGATTTGCCTGGCAGGTGGCCCTGACGGCCATCGCACGGGCTCTGTTAATAAAGGGCAGCAGTATCCCCATAAGCAGAGAAATAACGCTGATAACAACGAGCACCTCAATCAGCGTAAAGGCTGTTTGTGTAAGACGTGTTTTTACCGTTATTTCCGGTAAATGGCGGCACATAAGCTAATGCCTCAAACCCATCGATTCTGTTCTTAGACGCCCTCTATGAGTCGATATTATTATACCAAGCTGCGGTGAAACGCGATGTTATAATATAATTAAGACGGCCTGACAGGCGAATTTATTGCAAAAAATCGAACAAAAACCTTTCACTAACAACGATAACCGGCAGGTGTTACACGAAGACTACGCCGAGGCCGGCCGAAACAATTTGCACGAGTGTAATAAACATCTTGACTTCCAAGCAGTTTTTTGTACAATTGGCTTTGGGTGCAAATACGTATATTCAGAGTATGTGAGGAAATAAAAATTATGTTGGGTCGCTACATTCTAATTATCGCAGTGGTTCACGGTATCTGTTTGGCCCGGGGGCCCGGACAAGAAGCACCACAACAGCAAACAGCAGCAGCTAAAACCGAAAAAGCTTCGGAGCCGAATGAAAAAACCCCTGAGGCCAAACCCAAAATCAGCTTTGAAAAAACAGTCCACGATTTCGGAGAACTGGGTATCGGGCAAAAAGGCGAGTGTGAGTTTCGGTTCAAAAATACCGGCTCAGGACTTTTGGAGATAGGCAATATTAACTCGACCTGCGGCTGCACCGTTCCTACCTTAGCCAAGAAGCAATACCAGGCCGGTGAAGATGGCGTTATAAAAATCAAGTATAGCGGACAAAGCAGGCCCGGCTCCGTAGCAAAAAGCATCTACGTCAATACCAACGACACAGAAAACCCGAAGGTTAAGCTGACGATAAAGGCAAAAGTAGCCCCGCTCCTCGAAGTTTTGCCGCTGGAGCTGTGCCTTTCCGAATGGGAAGAAAACGCTGCTGCGCCGGATATTACGCTAAGCAGCAAAGACGGCAAGGCCTTTGCGATAACCGGCTTCTCATCAACCAACAACGCTATCAACGCAGGGTTCGACCCGAATGTATCAGCCAAAGATTTCGTTTTAAAACCAAAAGTTGATATACAGAAGCTCAGGGAGAATCCGAATGGGACGATTAAAATCAAGCTCAGTCATCCTAAGCAGAACTCCGTGGACATCCCCTACAAGACTCTTTTAAGGTTCGAGGCCGAGCCAAGCAGACTGCTGCTGAGCAAACTCAAACCGGGCAAATCCCAGACGAAACAAATTCTGATAAAGAGCACCGATGGCGAACCATTCGAGATAGATTCTGTCTCCTCAAAAAAGGGATATGTAAAAGTCATTTCGCAACAGGCCTCCAGCGAGGGCATCGAACTTACGGTGCGGGTAACCGCACCCGCGCAAAAAGGCCGCTCAATATACTTCAGTGACGAACTCGAGATTAAAATAAACAGCGGTGAAACCATCACTGTCCGCTGCAACGGCTTTTATCCCCGGACCAAGTCTTAATACTCAGGCAAAAGACTGCACTTACACCTGATATGTCAACGACTTGTCCGCAGGGCAAAGCTGCCGGCATGGTAAAAAGTCCCGGCAACAGCACCGACCATAAGGCACGCCAAGGTCGCAGCCAACAGCGACCGAACCGCTACGCCTGCCAAATCACGGCGGCGATGCGGCACAAGAGCAGAGACTCCGCCGACAAATATCGCAAGTGAAGCGATATGAGCGAAGCCGCAAAGCGCGTAAGCAACGATAACGGCACTTCTCGGCTGGGTTAAAGTGCCGTCCCTTAGGGCCTCAGCCAACGCAATATAAGCTGGTATCTCAGTAGCAATAAGGCGCTGGCCAAGCATACTGCCTGCTGAAACTGCATCCACCGGCGGGATTCCCATCACTACCGCCATCGGGGCCATCACATAGCCAATGAGAGTGCTCAGCGGAGATTGGATATCGGCGGTGTTTATAACACCGGTAGCGGTACCGAGCCAGCCGAGAAATAAATCCACCACTGCCAGTATTCCCAAAAAAGCAATCAAAAGGGCACATATCCCAACAACCAGCTTCACGCCGGCCATAGCACCGTTTATTATCGACTCAATAGCACCGGAATCCCGCTCGTACTGAAGTCCAATGTCACGACCTAAAGTTGCAGGCTTACCCTCTTCGGGCACGAGTATCTTGGACATCACGATGGCTGCGGGCGCCGAGAGAACAGAAGCGGAAATAAGATGGCCGGCAATCGTCGGAAACACGTCTTTTAGAAAAAGAACATACAAGCCGAGGGTGCTCGACGCAACCGTCGCCATTCCTGCGGTAAGAATGGTGCAGAATTCGGAGCGAGTCATTTCTGCCAGGTACGGCCGAACGGCCGTGGTCGACTCAATGCCAACAAATATATTGCTGGCAGCACAAAGGCTTTCGGCGCCGCTTATCCGCATAAGGGTCGTGAACAGCCGCGCAAACACCCGGATTATCCTTTGCATGATGCCGTAGTAATAAAGCAAACTCATCAGGGCGGCAAAGAATATAATCACAGGCAGTCCCTGGATGGCAAGGACAAAGCCGATAGAAGCCTGTCCCCCAGGGCCTACCTCACCCGGAGCCGTTGCCAGAGGACCGAAGAGAAACTTCTGACCGGCTGTGGCTGAGCCCAAGACCTTAACGACAAGGTCATTTAGCCAGAGAAACAGCCTCGTACTGCCGGGGGCATAAAATATCAGAAATGCCAGCACTAATTGTAAAGCGACCCCCCAAACAATGCAGCGTATGTTCAACAGTCTGCGATTCGCCGAGAAAAGCCACGCCAGAAACATCAAGACAAACAAACCACAGAAACTGACAAGATTGTAAATAGACACGGTTCTTGCCTTCCTGATATCGTAATAACCCGCCCATCCGGGTTAGGCTCATTATATGGCCTCACAACCCAAAATCCACAATTTTACCCTGCCCCCCATGCATACGAGGTTCCTTGCGTTCCTGCAACCGGCCCTGTTTTTCATTGATTTACCTTATCAAAAGCGTAGCATATAGGTAATGGTTTCAAGGCAAATCCTGGGAGCACTGTACTATGAAAGCGACGGTACTGTATTTGGTAGGGTTGGTTTTGTTTAGCTTCACGGCTCAGGTCGAAGGCAGCGAGGTTCTTACAGGCCGTGACCTGTTAAGGGCCGTCCGGCAAATGCAGGGCCGTCGTAGCAGACCTGCGTATATGGACCGGACGGTAAAGGTCGTTAAAGTCGCCAGTGACGCAAATGCAACAGCCACAACGCAAACAGACGAAAAACTACTTGGGCCAACGGCTGTGGAACGTACGAAAATGCGCTCAGCCTTAATGGCTGTTGGTAAAGCAGAACGCAAAGAGATGGAAAAACCACCAGAAGCTGACATTCGCGGTCGGTTGGCACAGGTCGTCGACCTCTCAAGCCTAACAAAAGACACACCGTTCAGCGAAGCTCTGGAAATCCTGCGAAATTCCGTTGAGCCCCCTCTGGAACTCATTGTCTTTTGGCAAGACCTTTGGGAGAACGCATACATCAGCCCGGACACACCCATCAACATGCAGTTCCTTGGGGCCATGCAGGTGCGCAGGGCCCTGGAACTACTGCTCAAATATAGCTCCAGTCGCCTAACTGAAGTTGGTTTTGTTGTCGAGGATGGCTCCATTACCATAGCGACAAAAGAATTTCTGCGCAGAAATCTGCTGCTAAATGTCACCAACATAGCAGACATAGTTGGTGCTCCTGCAGGCTTTTCATTCGAAATGGATGTTGGTGACACAAGCCGGGGCAGCACAGGAGGTGGCGGCGGGCGAACTTCCGCAGGACAAGCAGGGGCGGGAGCAAGAAGTTCTTCCTCGCGATGATACTAAGCAAAACCAAAGAGCGGCTGGGAATTTCTCAAATGCATCTTTCCCGCTTATTAAATAAAAAACATCTGCTAAAAGTTCTTCAATATTCAACAGCGGATGTATTTTTTGGCAGGCAGATTGGGGCTGTTATTGCGGAGGCCAGATGCGGAACTCGCCGCTGCAATGAAGCACACCAAGCAGGTACAACATCCCATCGTAGTAACGTTCTTGCCCCGAGGGAACAGGCGTATTCCAAAGCTCCTCGACGAACTTTTGCGCCCGCGGATGGGTTGCTGTGAGACCTGCCACAGCGTTGGCCGCCACTAATCCGGCCGAATGGTCCGGACTGAGCTGTTTGCCGTCAAGTGTAAACTGGTTTCCATAAGTGGATATACCCCGGGACTCAAAAAACGCCTGCAACCGGTCGCTTAAATGTCTTTCACGTATATCTTTAGCCCACCAGGCCCAATCTACAGACCAATTCATAACGGTGCGCCACGAATCAAACTGAAAATTAACGGACTGGCTGTTCCAGCCGCTGGCATAAGGGCTGCCGTCAAAATTGGCGTACTCGGGCGCCAAGCCTGTGATGGGATTCGTGGTTCGCTGAAAGAAATCTCGGCTCGCTTCGGCAGCCCGCGCCCAGAACGGCCTGTCCGACGAGGGACCCCACAGCGCCCATAATTCGTAAAACGCAGGCAAATGGTAAGATGGGTCGGTAAAACAGCAGTATTCAACATTCGGCACAAAGAGGACCATTTCGTGTTCAGCATCGAAGAGACTCCCACCCGTTTGAAGGCCTTTGACCGTCGGGCCGGTTATAATCGCGCGGTTCTTCATATCGTTGACAAGCTGATCAGCCGCAGCCTTGTAATTGTAGATACCGGTGCCGTTTCCCCAGCGTCCCGCGGCGAAGTAAAGCGACATTGCGAAATATTCTTCGCCGTCCGACGCCGGCATCTCATCAATCGGCGTGCCATCGGTTCTCATTTGCCACGAGAAGAAACCGTAAGCAGGATGGGTGGGCGAACCGTGGTACATATACGTTTTTGCCCAATTCCAAAGAGCGTCGAATTCGGCCTTTTTATCCAACTGCACCGCTATCATCATTCCATAGGACATACCTTCGGAGCGCACGTCGTTATGGCCGACATCACAAATATAGGCCAGCGGCCTGTTGGCGTTGGTGCCGGCAGGGAAATAAACAGCCTGCGTGCACGGGTCGCCATAGAACAACTGCTGGAAAACATTGTTGATTTTCGCGGCCACTTCCTGGGGGGAACGACCGGCTTCAACAAACAGGTTGCGGTATCGGCCGGTGGCGAATGCACCTGTGCCATTGTCAGAGTTTTCTGTGGAATTCATAGGACCTCGGCAGCCGGCAAAAAACAAGGCCATAATTAGACCTGCAACACGCACCCTAAAATTATATCTTTTCTGCACAACACAAGTCCCTCAATTTGAAGGAGAAACGGATGCGACGCTGCGATAGCTCTCGGGGGGACCGAGGTAGCACGGTTTAACGCCTCCCGTATTTACAACAATTTTCTGCAGCACAATGCCCGGGTCAACCATCCAGAATTTTAAAACATGCTCACCCGGCTTTTCAAGGAGATGTTCAGAGGTCATCACTTTAATATTCTCACTTACCGCCTGGTTCCAGGCCGGGGGGTACTTCCAGTCAGGAACCGTATCATTCACGTGGATGTTAATAACTTGTGGTGTTTCGTCATCGAACGAAATCGCATAACACAATCCCTGGGCATTATGAAAGTTTTGAGTAGGAGACATGTATGCCTTCACTTCAACTTTACCACTACTAAAAAGGTACATACGGTATTCCAAACGGGGGCTATCTCCGCCGGGCGACTGGCTTTTCGCGGTGACCGGAAACGGCGTCATTCCCGAGAGCGTCCGGCTTAAATCCGGGATGCGCTGCCATTTCACAGGCGCTTTATTCACCGCATTGGTATAATGTTCAGCCTCAATAGAAACGTATCCGTTGCCCTCGACAAAACCCTTTACCTGGCCTGGTTTCGGAGACTCCGGATTTTTAACAATGGCCTGAACAATAACGCTGACCTCATTCGGTCCAGTTATAGTAATCGCAGCACGATGTGTCCCGGCTGGTGCCTGCTGGAAGTCTACGCTTACCCACACTCGCTGCTGCTTATCGATTTTCCCCTGATTAGGTGTAACAAGCAGCCACGATTCTGGCGATTCGATTTTGTAATCAAAAGGAACCCGTCCGTGATTGAATACCTCTATATAATATTTCTGTCGATTAAAGGGGTCGAACTCAGGCAATACAGCTTTGCTCTTGTCCATCGGCCACCAACTCTCTGAGCCTTCAATCGACACGCCCATGTCCGCCACATTTGGTATTTCAATATTTTTGACCTCGGGCATAACATCCTTTTCCGGCTGCTGCCAGTTCGTATAACTGATATGCGTTTGGTCCATCATATGGTTCCATTTGCCACCGACCATGACCTTGTTATAATAGTGAGAAAACTCAGCATCTTTTTTAAATAAATCTCTCGCTCTGTCAGCCATATCATTAGTGGCGGCACGTCCTTGTCTCGCATAGAGGCAATTCTTTCCAACAGTCACACGAAGGTCGTTTAAATTAGCACAAGCTATGACAGGATACAGCACAAGCTGGTAATAGGCGTCTTTGTATTCGGAGGGGATGGCCTCATATATCCGCTTAGCCTCATCTGCCAGTTTATTGTAATCAGCCACAACGGTTTCTGCCTCTCGATAGTGAATCAGGCTGTAGGTGTCCGAAGCCAGCAGCTCAGGTTTTCGGCGGCCGTTGTATTTTGTGTATTTGTTGAGTATGTCGGCGATTTCTGCGGCGTATTTGGGGCCGAACTGCTGCTGTGCCCAAAGCCGGGTGTATTCGGGCAGACGCTCGGCCAGCCACTTATCGGGGGCCCAGGCATAATCCAAGAAGAACTCGATTGGAAATTCCATTGGTTTAAGGTCACCAACGTTGACCAACCAGATTCGGTCGACGCCGTGACGATAAGCCAGGTGCATCTGCTCCCATGTTCTTGCTATCGGGTTAGTATTCAACCATTTATAATTTCTGGGGCCGCCTACAAAGTCATAATGATAATAAATACCATATCCACCAGCTTGTGGTGGGTCATCAGGCTTAGGTAACCTACGAATATTTCCCCAGTTGTCATCGCACAATAACAAAGTGACATCCTCCGGCACCCGCATTCCTTTGTCATAGTAATCCTGCACTTCCTTATATAACGCCCATATCTGCGGAATAGTTGTCACATCTTTTTCGGTCACCTCACCGAGGATTTTACGCTGGTCGGCCACAATTTTCTCCAGCAAAGCGATATTTGTGCCTTCGCTCATGGCCTCGTCGCCATCCCCTCGCATGGCGAGCGTGACGATCTTCTCGTAGTCGCGGGTGCGCCGAATACCTTCTTTCCAAAACTCGCTAATAACCTCGGCATTCTTGGAATAATCCCACGTACCTTTACCATGCCCCCTCTTCCCCCACTCCTTCCACGCCCGCATCATTGGCTCGTGATGCGAAGTTCCCATCACAATTCCATATTCGTCGGCGAGCTTAGGATTCAGCGGGTCGTCTTCGTTGAAGCAGCCGCTCCACATCGCCGGCCAGAGATAATTGGCC
>CAYLXD010000056.1:0-11155 GCA_964387515.1 uncultured Pirellulales bacterium
CCCTGAAGAAGATGAGCAAGAAGGTAAACCGCGGCGTGCGCAACCACGTTGATGAATATGTGCTCAGTAATAATAAACGGATTTACCTGCTTGCTGAAGGCCGGCTAATCAACCTCGCGGCGGCCGAGGGGCATCCTGCGAGCGTGATGGATATGAGTTTTTCGACACAGGCCCTGCAGGCTGAATATATAGTAAAAAGAAAAAGCAAACTCGCTGTCGCAGTTCACAATGTTCCGGTGGAAATTGAGAATCGTGTTTGCCGGCTGAAGATGAGGTCGATGTCAATTGATATAGATAAACTTACACCGGAGCAGATTGAGTATCTTGCCTCCAGCGGTGAAGGAACGTAAATTGAATCGAAATGCCGTTTTCTGTCCTCCGTCGTCGTCTGACTTCTGTCGTCTGTCTTACCTGATATTCTGATATCCTGCACCCTGATCTTCTGACCTCCTTTTCGTCCTCCTCATCGTGGCCTCCGGCAGCACCAGCGGCAACTCTCTTGTACTAACCCTCAGCTTCCGTTATCCCCTCTTGAACCAACATAAAAGGCTCGTAGTCCTTTTGGTTAATCAAAAGGACTACAAATCTATTTTAAAATAAGCCCCGCAAAGCGGCTCCACAATTTTGCATTTTGATTTTTAACTTTTAATTTTCCTCCGCCTGCTGGCGATGCACCCAAAACCGCAAAAACTAAATACTGTCCGCTCCACACTGTACGCTAATGGAGTTTAAAGAAAACTTAAGACTTAGAGGTTGGAGAAAAGAATACCTAAGTATCTTAGGTATCACCCTCGATAGACACCATCCCAACTTTTAACTTTTTAGCTTTGGTTTTGGATTTTCAGTTTTAACTTTTAAATTATTCTGTCCTTCGTCGTTCGTCTTCTGCCTTCTGTCCTCAGTTTAAGTAAATAAAAAAGGCTGTGGAAAGATTCACAGCCCTTTAATTTGCAAGACTAACTTCTTATGGCTTATGCCCTGCGTTTTTTTAACAGGCCCAACACACCCAAACCAAGCAGGCAAATGGTCGCCGGCTCGGGTACTGCGAACGACGCATCTGGGGTGGCACCCGGTGTTTCACCAAAACCAACACCGCCACCGCCGCCACCGCCGCCACCGATGACGTTACCATTTTCATCGAGACGTGTACCATCTTGAAGAATAATGTGAGGGAAATTCCATGCAAAGTCCTCGTAAAGTTCAACTATGGTACTATCCACTTGAAACGGTATATCTGTCAGGTGAATCCATTTCCAGGTATGAGGACCCGTCTCTGGAATGTCCTCCAGGCTCAGGGGGTAGTAAAACGAAGCTCCGGACGGAAGATTGTTGACCGTACATATTTTTTTGGATTCCGTTTTATCCAGTACTTCCCAGCTTGCGGCGAAGGTTATTGGGTCAGCGGTGGGGTTGCTGATTTCTGTCTCCCACACCCACCATCTATCGAGGCTGTGCAGCGTGTCGGTGTACGGGCGCGTCATACTGCCGGAAACTGGCATGCCAATCGGGCCATTCAAGTCAAAATGCTTAGTCCCAGGCGCCAAAGGCAGATTATAGTTTGGTAGTGCATTGGTTGTTGACGTACACCACAGCACAGCCAGAGAACAAATAATGAAAAGTTTTCGGTTTGTTTTCATTCTCTACTCCTCCAAAAATAGATGTAATCGATTTTAACCAGGGAGGTCAGAAGTGTTGGCGAACAAAACAAGTACATATATGGGAAGTATCAGAACCGATGTGCCTTCTTCTTCTCACCGCTCTCTCCTCTCTTTACTGGAAGGCCGTTACAACTCTGAGCTTTACCAATTTCAGCAAATATTGATATAACATCTCCAACCGGCATTGTCAAGAGTAAATTGTGGAAATTAGCAAATTTTTTCTTTTTTCGGATAGATCCTTCCAAAATCCCCCTTTTCTGCTCGAGAATCCGCTAAAAGGCCACATGATACCATAGTTCCATTGTCTTTTGAAAAGCCCAAAATCCCCCAATCCGTCAAATTAAAAAACAGACCTGAAATCTGTGTAATCAGTGTCAATCCTGTCAAAAACCCTCGTAGCGCAGCGGAGACCTCGGCGGCTTGTCCGGCGTAGCTTTAGCGAAGACGGAAGTTCCAAAACGAAGCCGGCCACCAATTCTTGAACCCTCCATTCTAAGGTTCTCCATTCTCAAATCCATGATTCTTAAAGCACTATATTAGTATATATGCATATACTAATATACTTTCTGCCGCCACCCAAACACAACCCGCTATCTTCAAAATCTGCGCTGTTGCTGCCTGTCGTAGCGCAGCGAAGACCCTCGGAGCATAGCGCAGATCCCCGCTTGTTGTTGGCGGGGACCCAAAAAACCATAATCCTTGAAGCACTACATTAGTATATATGCATATACTAATATACTTTCTGACGCTATGTAGCATCGCCACCTACTGAAACTTTCCCAAAGGTGTTAATCCTATCTAAAAACCCTCGCGTTAATTCGTGCCTTAAAAAATCTCTCTGCCTGCCCTCGAATGTCGTAGTCAGGGGTGTTAATCTGCGCAATCTGTGGCCAAATTTCTCTATGAACTATGAACTCCAGACAATGAACTTGTTGCGCGATCATTTGCGCAAGGGGGTACTTCAATCACTGTCTAAAACGCACCAATTTCCTGCAATTTTTGCAAATTTTTTGAAATTTTTACGAATTTTTACGAATTTTTGCAAATTTTTACCAATTTTTTGCAATTTTTTCACCCAACTTGCGCGTTTGATGCGAATTTTATTTTGCCCACTTTGCCCAATTACTGCAACTTAACACCTAAACCCCCATTTTAAGCCCAAAAACTAACAGTATGCCCTAAAATTCACCTCTAATTTTTCTGTTTTTTTTCTAATTTTGGATAATTCAAGTCCTCAATTTGCCCTGTAGGTCCTGTTAGTCGTTTCTTCCATATAGCCAGGCGGCATCGGCAAATTCGTAGTCGGTGATTTCCTCCGGGGTGAAAAAGAGGCTGATTTCCTTTTCTGCTGACGCAGGAGAATCTGAGCCGTGAATGATATTGTATCCTTTTGAGCAGCTGAAGTCGCCGCGAATAGTGCCGGGCTGGGCATCATAGCCGAAGGTTGCGCCCATCATTTTGCGCATCATATCAATGATACCATCCGCCTGCCAGACCATAACTAATGACGGCGCTGAAGACAGGTACTTTACCACACCTTCGAAAAAGGGCTTGCCCTTATGGATGGCGTAAAGCCGTCGTGCGAGGTCTTCGGAGATTTTCATAAATTTTGCCGCGACGAGCTTAAACCCTTTCTTTTCGAATCGAGCAATTGTTTCACCGGCCAGGTGCCGCTGTATACCGTCGGGCTTGATGATAATTAGGGTGCGCTCAGGCATTTTGCTATCGGCCTGCTTAGTATCTATTTCGTGTTGCCAATCAGCAAATCAGCTATAGTCCTTTGGGGACGATGTAAATCTCAACGCGTCTATTTAGTGGATTGCCTCTTCTGTCGGGCTTATTGGGAGCGATTGGCCTGTATTCACCAAAACCTCGTATGCTTGTCCGTTCCGGAGCAATGTTATTTTCGAGCATTACTTTTTGCACCGATATCGCCCTATGAGCTGACAGGTGCCAGTTGGTCGGATGCTTTGCGCGGGTTTCAGGCCTGAATCTATTTATATCGTCGGTGTGGCCGGCGATTATAATATCAAATTTCTTGCCCTGCTCGGAATTCAGAATTCCACAAAGCGATTTAACTGCTTCGACCGCCGCAGGCGCCACCTCGTCACTGCCCAGTTCGAAAAGTAAATCGCTTTTGAACTTGACTATGCCGCGGCTGGCATCATATGTGACCATTTCGCGGCTCCTGGCGAAGTCCTCGAGCATAGTGCTGAGCTCGGCCGGCAACTGTGCTCCGCCGAAAAGCAACTGCTGCTGCATCGAAGCGATTAAAGCCTTTTTCTTTGTCAGGTCTTCTTCCAGCGCAGTGACTTTCTGCTGGAGAGCATCCTGCTCAACACTGCCGGCCCCCCTGGCGGTATCAAGCTCTCTTCCCAATTTGTCGAGATTCAGCTTTTTAGTCTGCAACTCGCTTCTAAGCTCATTTATGAGCTTGTCCTGAGTGGCGTTTCGAACTTTAAGGTCCTTGCACTGGTCCATACAGCCGGTGAGCAATGCAACAGTAGCGCAAGTGAGAAAAAGTGCCGAGAGTTTGATGCTTTGCATGGTTCAGCCCTTTCCAACAAAACCGAAACAGACAAAATTTTGGTTGTCCTATAAACTGCGTAACCTTTTTATTAACAATTAACTACAGAAAAGTCACTTTTCCGCTCTTCGAGCATGTGTACAAATAAAACCAATTTTGATTTACCCGTCAAGGATAAAGTTGAAAAATATAGGGGCCAAAATCCCACGCCAACCGTAGGGGTAAATAATCAGGTGACGAGAGGATTTATCAGGCTTTTGGCTTTTTCTCTTTCTTGACTTTCGGCTCCTTCTGCTTTTTCACCTTGGGCTTCGCAGCGGCTTTTCCGGCGCCTGCGGTGAGCATAAAAGCGGCACCAACTACCAGGCCGGCTGCCACCGCAAGACCAATCAGCACATACCAGATTATACCCTGAATCTTTTCCAAAATCGCCGGCATCATACCGCTAAAGCCCGCAACCGCTACAACTACGGTGTAAAAAACGGCCAACAAAGGCAAAAACAGCATAAGACCAAAGGCGTTACTAAGAACGTCGGCCTTCGGTTCGAGATAAGCCGCGGCCGCTGGTGTCTGAACAACAGAGGGCTGGGGGCTGTCAAAGGTCTGGTCAGAGAGTATTTGCTCGGTCTCGGCGGCCAAGTCCATTGCCGAGGCAGGCTCGGCGGGCTGCGCCTGCGCCTGTTCCTCACCTTCAGGCGCGTAAATTTCATCAAGAATTCCGCCGAGGGATGTGTCGTCAGCCTGCAGCGAAAGGTCTAACAGTCCGGAGCCGCTGCCGAAACTATCGAGGCTCACATCTTCCTCGATCTTCTCAAGGGAAGCCTCAGCCGAGGAGCCCACAGATGCTTCGTCCGACGAAACAAGGAACGTTTCTTCGGGTCCGGCCTCGGCCCGGCTGGCGGTACCTTCTGCACCCTCCGCGGTCTTGCCGGCGGCGCCTGTTTCTCCAAGAACATCGGTTCCTCCAGAAGCTATGACGGTATCAGCATCAGTAAGCCCGGCCTTTTCTTCGGGAGTGGCTTCAGGGGGCTCCGGCGCCAGTAGTATCTCGCCGACATCGGCCTGCTGTTCCTGAGGCGGGGCAGAAGGCTTCTGAGTGCTCATAATGTCAGTATCAGACATCAAAGTCTCAACTTCATCGGCCTTGAAAAGCAGATTGGGCCCGTCACGAAACTCACGGAGCTTGCCCTGCCTGACTATTTCTTGTACCTCTTCTTCTGTCTTATTGAGTTTCTCGGCAACTTCTTTTAATGAATAGAACATGCCAGCCATGATTTGTATTCTCCTGTAAACTGATTTTCGACGTCATTATTATTTTTTGCGACCTTCCAGGGAACGTTAAAAATCTTTATCTTTGCAGGTTTTTATCCGATTCGGAATAGTTTGGCTCGGGTGTTTGCAGAATATATTCGTTCGAATCCTGCTGGTTCGGACTTTCCGGCTCTTCCAGCCGGACGGCGAAGTCCTCCAGGAGCATTTTCACCTGCTGCGGTTTCGGGTCGGCTGTGTTGTACTGCTGAAGCAATCGGTCGTATCGCCAGCTTCTCGCGGCCCATAACTGCAGCCGATTGTAAGCGGGGCCTCTGCTATTTAACTGATAGACCCACAGGGTCTGATTAACCGTATCGACCATTGCCAGCCCATAACTGTTGCGTTCAAGCTGAATCGGAATTATTAAAATCTGCCCGTCTGCCGGGATTTGTGACCGGGCCTGAACGGCGGCAGGCGAACCCGATTGGCCGCATAGCAAAAGCACAACCGACAAACCGACAACAACAGCTGCCGGCAACAACCACTGTATTTTCACTCTGCCCTTCATAATTTAAGATACCGCCCTTTTTCGCCCAAAAGACAACCCCGGCACAATAATAATTATACCTCAGGTGGTGCAGACATGCAAGATATTTTCCCGGAGGGAAAGTGCTTGAGCTGACGGGTGAAAAGCAATGCCATCGGCGGTATAGGCAGATACGATTTTGTTGCAACGCTGAGCCTTGTCGTGTAGAATATGGCGGCAGAGAAGTGCGGTTTTCTGCCGTAATCCCGTAAGGGATGCCTTGCGGCAGGCATACTGCGTACTTTGCGGGGTGTAGCTCAGCTTGGCAAGAGCGCTTGGTTTGGGACCAAGAGGCCGCTGGTTCGAATCCAGTCACCCCGATTCGCCTCCGGCGAATAGAGCAGAAAGGGGAAAATCGAACTACTACACTATGTTGACCTGCCCGCTGCTATCTGTGCCGGTAAACTTCCCAGCCCATGTAAGTATCGAGGGCCTCGGCTATCGCGTCGGCCTTCTGCGATAAGTTTACGGCGACGTGATGCTCGAAGCCGGCCCTGCAAATATACTGTAAAAGCATCTGCAGATTCGGTATCTTCATTACACCATATCCACCAAAAGTATCGAGCTTGTCATTCGTAAATTCACCCTCACCTGTATATGCACTTATTACTCCGTCGGCATCATCGGTTGCAATCCTGCAGAAGGTGGCTTTGCCGGGTACGATTCTGCCGACGGTTGTGCCGTAAGTATTTTCCTTGCCCACCGTTCCAGCGATAATTTCCTGATAATCCATCTTCGCATCTTTGAAGAACGATTTGGGCAAATTGCTGCAGTGGAAGAGCACACACTTATCCGGGTCCGTGCCGTAGTTATTGTTCCAATCCAGAATCGCGCTTGGCCTGCCCGAAGCCAATTGGAGAATGTACATCCCCAACGAGCCCATAATATCAACCTCACAGGCACTCGGTACCAGAGCCTCGCTCATCATACCCATAAGTGTGCAGGGGACTATTCCGAAGAATTCCTCAAGACTCGTCCAGCACTGAATGGCGGTGCCGTTAAGCTCCATATCCTTTACCCACTGGTCCACCACGTAGCCGAATTTTGCCATCTTCAAAAGTTTATCGCTGGGAACCGACTTGGTCGGAACATACCTTTTGATAGCATTTAACTTATTTCTTACAGCTCTGTTATTATCAGCGAGTAGCGCGACCTTTCCGAGTATCTCAGACAAATCTATTGTTTCGACCGCAATACCCGTAAGTTCGAGCAGTTTCTCGCTGTAGCGAACGGTGTTAAACGCGCCGGTCCGGGCACCAATAGCGCCGAATCTGGCGTTTTTGAGACCCTTAATAATCCTGCACACGGAAGTGAAATCCTCCAGTTCCTTCTGGAACTCGGCTGAGGTAACTTTACAGGTATGTGATTTCGGCAGCGTGTAGGGAATACCGGCCTGGCTTAGGTTGTTGCATACACTGATTTTGCCGCAGAAGGAATCCCGCCTGTCTTTAATGCTCATCTTGCCGGACACATCAGGCTCAGCCTGAATCAGAATCGGCACATCGAGACCGCTGCGCTTGATTGACTCAGCCACACCCTTCTCATCGCCGAAATTTGGCAGCGTTACGATAATGCCTTCGATACTGTCAGCGTTCTTGGCAAAAAGTGCCGCACACTTCTTGGCGTCCTCGAATGTCTCGACCGCCCCATGCTTCGTATCGTTCATCGAAAGTGCCACCGAGCCGAAACCATTTTTCTTAAGGACCCCGAGTAACTCTGTGCGTCCCGTCTTTGCCAAATGGTCTGGGAAAAACCCCCTGTTTCCGACAATTACTCCAAACGTGGTCTTTTGCATTTTGTACCCTTTCCAGTCGCAGTATTATTTACTTATGGTAGGATTATAGCATAAAGAGGCACGGAAATCTACACCAGAGTCGTTCGAACAAGCAAAAAAAATAGTTGCGGTTCGGACAAAGTTTTTGTATTTTTATGAAGCTTAATGGCTTGGCAATGTAGCTAACGGTTCAATATGAACAGAAAGAAAGGTGGTGGTTTATGTTTTCCAGAGCTTCATTATGCAGATTAGTTTTGATTGTGCTGCTTGGCTTAAATGGTTGCAATAACGTCAATAAGCTGGTTATTCACACTGAGGCAGGTAAGAATACTATCAGCCCGGAGATTTACGGGCATTTTGCCGAGCATCTGGGAAGATGTATTTATGAGGGATTCTGGGTAGGGGAGGATTCGTCGATTCCGAATACCAGAGGAATTCGCAACGATGTTGTTGAGGCCTTGAAGAAGATTAACGTGCCGGTTATACGCTGGCCGGGAGGGTGTTTCGCTGATGAGTATCACTGGAAGGATGGAATTGGCCCGACACAACAAAGGCCCTCGATGGTCAATACACATTGGGGAATGGTTACGGAGACAAATCGCTTCGGAACGCATGAGTTTATGGATTTGTGTGAGATGTTGGGATGCCAGGCCTATATAAGCGGTAACGTCGGCTCGGGCACGCCGGAGGAGATGCAGGACTGGGTTGAATATATGACGTTTGGCGGCAAAAGCCAGATGGCTGATTTACGCCGCACCAACGGGCGGGAAAAACCGTGGAAGGTTAAATATTTTGCTATCGGCAATGAAAACTGGGGCTGCGGCGGGAATATGACTCCGGAATATTACGCGGACCTTTATAAGCGTTTTGCAACGTACGTCAGGAATTATCCGGGTAATAATATAACAAAGGTTGCGTGCGGACCAGGCTGGGATGATTATAAATGGTTCGAGGTGCTCCTGAGCAACGCCGCCATGCACATGGACGCAATCAGTCTTCACCACTATGTGTTTGAGGGCGACTGGAACAACAAAGGCAAAGCCACGGTCTTCGACGAAAAAGGATGGTTCAACACGCTCAAAAGAACGATGTTCCTCGATGAAATGATTAACAAAATCAAGAAAATTATGGACAAATATGACAAGCAGGGACGCATCGGGCTTTTTGTTGATGAATGGGGGACGTGGTGGGATGTTGAAGAAGGAGAAAATCCGGCGTTTCTTTATCAGCAAAATACCCTCAGAGATGCAGTTGTAGCCGGGTGTTTTTTGAATATTTTCAATCAGCATTGTGACAGGGTCAGAATGGCTAATATCGCCCAGACTAACAACGTGCTGCAGGCGATGATTTTGACTAAGGGTGAAAAGATGATTGTCACGCCGACGTATCATATATTTGAAATGTACAAAGTTCATCAGGGGGCCAAATATCTGCCGAGTGATATTGTTTGCAATCCGTATAAAAGAGGTTTGGAGACGCTTGCGAGCATCACCGCATCGGCCTCGAAGGACAAGACGGGCAAAATACATATCTCGATTTGCAATCTGAATCCGGAAACGCCAGCAGAGCTTGAATGCATAATTGAAGGATTCCAGGTGCAAAAGGCGGCGGGGCGCGTTCTTACCGCTGATGTTATGAATGCGCACAATACTTTTGAAAAACCCGATACTGTAAAGCCTGCCGAGTTTAAAAACGTGAAAATAAAGAACGGTAAACTCCTGGCGATTATTCCCTCAAAATCGGTGGTCGTCCTGGAAGTCCAATAGCGGGCATTGTCTTATTTGCTTTTCTGCCCGTAGTAAGCGTCTTTGCCGTGCTTGCGCAAATAGTGCTTATCTAAAAGCTCTTTGCTTATTGGTTTTATATCCGGATTTATCAGGCTCGTCCCCAGTGCCGTCTCCGCTATCTGCTCCAGCACAACCGCAGCCTCAACAGCTTCAGCGGGACTATCGCCCCACGTGAACGGGCCATGGTTGGCAACCAAAACCGCTGGCATTTGCTTCGGGTCGATATCGGCAAAACGTTTGATGATTACTTTGCCGGTGTTTAGCTCATAATCACTTTTAATTTCCTCTTTGGTCATCGCGTCAGTAACAGGAACAGGGCCATAAAAATAATCCGCGTGCGTGGTGCCAAGGCACGGAATCTCCCGGCAGGCCTGCGCCCACATCGTGGCATTAGGCGAGTGCGTATGACAGATTCCGCCGATGTCCGCAAAGTTTCTGTAAAGCTCAAGATGCGTAGGTGTATCGGATGACGGTTTAAGACCTTTCTCTAAGAGTTTACCATTCAAATCAACTAATACTATCTTATCCGGTGTAAGCTTCTCATAAGCAACACCGCTGGGTTTAACGGCTACCACGCCCACCGCACGGTCAATGCCGCTGACGTTGCCCCAGCTATAGATTACGAGCTTTTGCTTAGCAAGCTCGATATTAGCCCGGCAAACTGCTTCTTTCAGCTCCTCGTACATAACCACTCCTTCAACGATTCACATCGTCCTTTATTTTTAACAGCTCTTTCATTACATTCGCCATCGCACCAGACCAATCCTTCAGCCCGAAAGCGTCATGCAACTGTCTGTAAAGAGCATATAACCGCTGATACACCCTGTGGTTCTCCGCGATTGGCTTATAAATCGTTTCTTTCAGTCCACACATAGCGGCCTGGGCATCTTTGAAGTTATCATAACCACCCTCCCTGCCGCCGGCCACAACTGCCGCTGCAATCGCCGCACCTAAGGCACAGGTTTGAGCCGAGCGGGCTATCTTCATCTCTCTGTTTGTTACGTCTGCATAAATCTGCATAAGCAGAGAGTTCTTCTCAGCGATTCCGCCGGTGCAGATAACCTCATCAATTTTGACACCGTACTCTTCAAATCTATTTATGATAGTTAGCGCCCCGTAAGCTGTCGCCTCAATCAGCGTCCTGTAAATTTCTTCCGGCTTCGTATGAAGCGTCTGCCCCACCAAAAGGCCGGTCAATCGCTGGTCAACGAGTATCGTCCTGTTTCCGTTGTTCCAGTCGAGAGCCAACAGACCCGACTGGCCCGGCTTTAATTTTACCGCCTTTTCCGTAAGGGCTTTATGCGAACCGCTCGATTTACCGCCCGGCTGAATATAATTTACAAACCAGTTGAAGATATCACCCACAGCCGATTGGCCGGCTTCAAGTCCCCAGAAGCCGGGCAAAATTGAGCCGTCAACTATTCCGCATATACCCGGAATATCAGCCAAGTTCTTATCGGCCGGCCAGACCGCCATATCACAGGTGCTGGTGCCGATTATTTTCACTAATTTGCCGGTGCTTATTCCCGAGCCAACCCCACCGAGATGGGCGTCAAATGCACCCATTGCAAC
>CAYLXD010000057.1:0-11100 GCA_964387515.1 uncultured Pirellulales bacterium
ACAAGAAGGTGGACGACAGAAGACGGACGACAGAAGACAGACGGCAGACGACAGACGACAGACGACAGAAGACAGAAGACAGAAGACTTACGCTCTTATGACTTACACATCTTTTCATTACTGCTCCTTATTCCTGACGATTTCCGGTGCTTTCTGGAGCACTCTATCGACCAGTCCGTAACTTATGGCCTCTTCCGCTTCCAGCCAAAGGTTTCGGTCGCAGTCCTTTTCAATCTTGTCGGCACTTTGACCGGTATGTCTGGCTAATATCTGGTAAAGCCTGCTTCGCAGCCGAAGTATTTCCTTCGCTTCGATGTCCAGGTCGGTAGCAGAGCCTTCAAGTATACCCGGAATTGACGGCTGATGCAAAAGCACTCTGCTGTTAGCCAGCAGGAATCGTTTGCCGCTTTTTCCGCCTGCCAGCAGGACCGCCGCCATACTTGCCGCCTGCCCCACGCAGTACGTTGCGACGTCACAGCGTAAAAACTGCATCGTATCGTAAATCGCAAGCCCTGCTGTGATTGAACCGCCCGGTGAATTGATATAGAAATGGATATCCGTCTTGGTATCCTCGTTACTTAAGAACAGCATCTGCGCGATAATCAGATTTGCGTTTGTATCATCGGCCGGGCCACCGAGAAAGACAATCCTGTCCTTGAGCAGCCTCGAATAAATATCGTACGCGCGCTCAGTTCGACCGCTTTTCTCTATCACTATCGGTACTAAATTCTGATTAACTGTCATAATTCGTATCCCATACTGCGTAAAACCATTGTAACTCATCCGCTCATTTACTTTTTTCTTTCTTTTTCTCTTCTTCGTGCAGCACTTCATCGATAAGGCCGTACTGTTTTGCCTCTTCGGCGGTCATGTACCTGTCTCTTTCGGTCTCAGCGGCAATTTTATCTATCGGCTGGCCGGTGTGCTTGGCGAGTATCTCATTTATCATTGTCTTGGCTTTGAGGACCTCCTCAGCCTGTATCTTGATATCCGCGGCCTGGCCTGTCACCCCGCCCCACGGCTGATGAAGCATAACCTTGGCGTGCGGCAGAGCATGCCGCTTGCCTTTTGTGCCCGCCGCCAAAACAACCGCCGCTCCCGACTGGGCCCTGCCGATGCAGTATGTCGCCACCGGAGCGCTGACAAACCGGATTGTATCGTAAATCGCCATCGTATCGTCCACACTGCCGCCCGGCGAATTAATATAAAGACTGATTTCAGTGGCACGCTTGAGATTGTCGAGGTACAGCATCTTCATAATAACCTCAGCGGCCCTGGCGTATGATATCTCACCTATCAGAAAGACAATTCGGTTCTCCAGCAGCATATCGTCAAGGCTCATCTGCCGATAACGCTGGTATTGTCCGTACTGATTAAAAATCTCAAGATTCTTTATAACTTCCCTTGCCGGTTTTTCAATAAGCATCTGATATTCCTTTATCACAGGTTCGTAGACTATGAACTACAAACTATGTGTTGGTTTTCCCTTTACCCCGTTAGAAATTTGTTCCTTTACATTATATTATCCCTCGCTATAGAATTTCTAACGGGGTTTAGCGGCTGGTTTGCGTTTTTTGGGCTGTTTATTCTCAGTTGCTTTTGTGCCGGTCTTTTTTGGTTTCTTTTTCGGCTCAACTTCCGTTATCTTCGCCGACTCAAGCAATTTGGCGATGCACTTATCTTCCCGCACCCGCAGTCTGAACTGTGCTAATGAACCGTCGCGCAGCATTTGCTCCCGCATTCTTTCCGGCCGCTGCCCGTGCTGAATCGCCAACTGGGCGATATGGCCGTTAATCTCTTCCTCACTGACCTCAACTTTAAGCTTATCAGCCACTTTGTCCATTATAAAGAATGCCTTGAGCTGCTCGGCGGCCTGTTGTTCACTGCCTGCCCGCAATTGCTCCATATGCTCTTCTATCTGCTCACGCGCCAACCCCCTTTGCAGCAGGCTGACGTACTGTCTTTGCAGAAGTGTCGCCGAATGCTCGGCAACGATATCCGTAGGCAGGTCGAAATCGGTATTATCCAGCATATACTTGTAAATCTGCTCGGCCATATCGGCTCGCACCTGCTGCTCTAATCGATTTCGCAGACTGTCCTGAAGTTTCTCCCGCAGCTGGTTTTCATTCTCGACACCGAATCTCCTGAAGAAATCTTCGTTCAGCTCAGCGGGTTTGAGCCACTTAATATCTTTGACGGCAATTTCGATATCCACTTTCTTGCCGCGATATTCCTCCCGGAAATATGTCTTTGGAACCTCCACAGTGATTTTTTTTGTCTGGTCTGCCTTTGCACCGACCAAAAGCTCATCGAGCTTCTCTACCGGAATCGCTCCGACAAAGCCGTTTTGCCTCACATATATTTCGATATTGTCAAGCTTCTGCTCTTGTTCGGCGCCCTCAGCTTTTAGAACGACATCGGCTATTATCTGGTCGTCGAGTTCAACGGCTGCGCCGTCCTGCCGTGGTGACCACAAGCCAGCGTATTTTTGTAACTGCTCGATTTCCCTGTCGATTTGCTCATCCGTAACTTCGAGCTTCTTCTTTTCGACGGTAATACCCTCCAATTTCGGTAGTTCAAACTCCGGCCTTACCTCCACCTCAAAATCAAATTTCAACGGCCCGCTGTCGGGCAACTCTACCTTCTCGAAATCGATGTTCGGCTCACGAAGTGCATCAAGCTCATTATCCTTGATGGCCGAGTCGCTCGCGTCAGCTAATAATTTCAACTTGATTTGCTCTGCCGTTTCTTTGCCGAATCTCTTTTCCAGAAGTCTCCGCGGCGCCCGCCCTTTTCTAAAGCCCGGCACTAAAGCTTCCTTACGCAAAGTCTCATATTGCTCGTCCGCAGCTTTTCTTATCGCCTCTTCCGGAATCTCTACAGAGACCCGCTTCTTACAAGGCCCCGCCTCTTCGATTGTCACCGTGTTTTTCAGCTCTGTAGCTTGCTGCTCTTCGGCCATTGCAATCTCCCGCACGACTTTGCTTTACTAACCTAAGATAATAAACAAAAAAGGCGTCAGGGCAACTCATTTTTCCCTTAGCCAAATTTTCCTATCGTCTTTCGGCTCAAATTCGTCTGGAGCCTTAAACGCATCGGCGACCAACGCCAAACCCCGCACCTATTTTGAGATACGATTATCGGTCATCAGATAGCGTTTGATTGGCAAAACAATGGTAGAACAATATTCAAGTCCGGTTGCTCAAAATAGGTGCGGGGCCGGTAACTCACCGATACTATCTTAGTGCATAAGTCATAAGCCACAAGTGCATAAACTACTGGCTTCTTCACTCCAACACCTTTTTGTTCTTATTCGCTTTTGCTCTTATGCACTTTTGTACCTTCAAAAGCGGGTGATGGGACTTGAACCCACGACATTCACGTTGGCAACGTGACGCTCTACCGCTGAGCTACACCCGCATTTTCGTATCGCGTATCTCGTCGTGCGTATCGCGTATAGGGTATTTACAATTATAAAAACGGCTTGCTTGCTTGCAAGTGGATTTTTTGCAAAAGTTTAGTGTCTGTGGCGGCGGTTAGTATCCGGCCCGGACTCGTGCTACGCAGCGCTTCGCAGAGTAGCATTTGACGATTAGCCGGGCCTTTTGCTATAATGACCGATGCTTTTGATACAGCCTTTGGATTGTCCCGGAGGGATACCGTGAAAAAGGTCTTTATCAGCTGGATGTATGTGGCTTTGTCTCTGCTGATAGTTTCAGCGTTTCTTGCAATTATTTTTGCCGTGAGAAGTTCAACAGGGCCCGGCCTTGTCCTCACTGCGGAATCGGAAAAAGCCGAACCCAATCAGGTTGCGTCTGATGCCAATGACCCAAACCAAAAAGACAGAAGACCGCTGCCCTCCGCGCACGACAACCCTGCCTTTGGTCAGCTCTACGAGCAGCGAGAAAAAATGGTCCGTAGACAAATCGAGAGACGCGGCGTCCGCGACCCGAACGTTCTGAACGCAATGCAAACCGTGCCGCGACATGCCTTTGTCAGAGGCGGCGACCTGCACCGGGCGTACGATGACTCGCCGCTCGCGATAGGTCTCGGCCAGACAATAAGTCAGCCATTCATCGTGGCCTATATGACCGAGTTTCTAAAACTCGACCCCAATTCGAAGGTCCTGGAGATTGGCACCGGCTCAGGATACCAGGCTGCGGTCTGCGCCGAGATCGCCGCCGAGGTCTATACAATAGAGATTCTCGAAGAGCTTGCCGAGTCCGCCAAAAAGCGGTTGAAGGAGCTGGGCTACAGAAACGTATGGGTCAAGGCCGCCGACGGCTATTTCGGCTGGGCCGAAAAAGGCCCGTTCGATGCGATTATAGTAACCTGTGCTGCCGGGTTCGTACCGCCTCCGTTGACCCAGCAGCTCAAATCCAACGGCATAATGATACTGCCTCTTGGAAGTCCCTACGGTGCTCAAAGGCTTGTGCTGATTACTAAAGACCACGAAGGCAAAATACTCAGCAGGGAGCTTATACCGGTACGGTTCGTTCCGATGCTCGGCCGAGTCGCCGAAACTGAAAAATAACTATGGCAGTAATCCCAATCGCTATCTTCCTGATATCCGCAGCGGCGCTGGCCCTCGAGCTCGTCTTGGTTCGGGCGTTTTCTATCGGCCACTGGCACCACTTTTCGTACCTGATTATCAGCACAGCGCTTCTCGGCTTCGGTGCAGGCGGGATTATTATCAGCATCGGCTCGAAATTTTTCACAAGAAACTATACCAGAAGTCTGTGGGGCTTTGCCCTTGCATTGGCGGCGGCGGTGCCGCTCGCCTTTTATTTAAGCCAAAAGGTCCCGCTCGACGAGCTGCAGCTGATATGGGATGTGCGGCAGTTGCTTTATCTTTTCGCCTATTATCTGCTGTTTTTCGTGCCGTTTCTCTGCGCGGGCCTTTTTGTGGCCCTTGTGTTTACCGTTTTCGCCGAAAATGCTCATCGTCTCTACTTTTTTAATATGACAGGCTCGGGTTTAGGGGTCGCGGCGATTGTTGCGTTGATGTACGGGAACCGCCCGGAAGTTTTGCTGTTGGTAATCAGCGGCATCGCTTTTTTTGCGGCGCTGATTCTGGCATTTGCAATTTCCAGGCGCTGCGTTACTGTAACTTTAATCTGTGCTGCAGTTTGGCTTTTAGCTTTTAGCTCTGCCGGCCCAGTTGCTCTTGAAATTGAGATTTCCGAAAACAAGTCGCTGGTCTACTACAATGCCCTGCCCACTGCCGAGACTGTCGCCCGTCGCTACAGCCCTTTAGGCCGACTCGACTGTGTCCGGGCCCCAACGATTCGCTACTTCCCCGGTTTAAGCATCGCCTATCAGGGCCCCTTGCCGCGGCAGATACTGATAATCACCGATGCCGACGGTATATCAGCGGTCAACCACTTTGAGGATTTGACCGAACTGACCTGTTACGACTACACCACCTCGGCTCTTGGTTATCATTTGCAAAACCGCCCCGATGTCTGCATCATAGGTGCTGGCGGCGGCTCCGATGTCGCACAGGCCCTGGCTATGGGTGTACGCAGCGTCGTCGCGGTGGAGATGAATCCGCAGATAATTGATTTGGTTCGCGGCACGCTCAATGAATTTGCGTCCGGCCTGTACAGACGAGACGATGTGCAGGTTGTTATCACAGAGGGCCGAAGCTTTCTGCAGACCACGCGAGAGCTGTTCGACATTATCAATATATCACTGCTCGATTCGTTCAGCGCCTCGACCGCCGGGGTCTATGCCCTTAATGAAAGCCACCTGTACACCATCGAGGCCATAGAGCAGGCCCTTGCGAGATTGCGTCCTAACGGTCTTTTAAGTATTACCCGCACCTTGAAGACCCCGCCCAGAGATGCTCTTAAGATATTTGCTACCGCAGCCGATGCCCTGCGGTCTCGCGGCACATCCGACCCAGCCGAGCACATCATAATGATTCGAAGCTGGGCAACAGCTACAATCGCCGTTTCGCCACAGCGTTTTTCAGACGCACAAATCGAAAATGCCTGCGAATTTGCTAAAGAGCGCTGCTTCGACCTTGTGCATCTGCCCGGCATTAAAGCCCAGGATGTCAATCGATTCCATATACTCAAAGAGCCCATCTATTACGAAAGCGTCCGGCAGCTTCTCTCTGAGCACCGAGAGTCTTTCTATCGCGATTACGCCTACAACATTCGACCCGCCACCGATGATAAACCTTACTTTTTCGATTTTTTCAAGTGGAAGTCTCTGCCCTATATGATTCGCACTATGGGCCGGCAATGGCTGCCTTTTTCCGAATGGGGTTATCTGGTCCTGGCGGCGACCTTGCTTCAGGCCGTCTGCGCGAGCGCATTGTTTATTATCATTCCGCTGCGAATCGCCAGGCCAATCAAGACTATTCAATCCGGAAAACTACCGGCCCTGATTTATTTTCTTCTGCTCGGTTTGGCTTATATGTTTCTGGAAATGGGCTTTATTCAGAAGATGACGCTGCTGATAGGCCATCCTGTCTTTGGTGTGGCTGTGATTCTTTTGGGCTTTTTGGTCTTTTCCGGGTGTGGCTCTCTGGCCGCAGAGCGTATCTCCTTTCTCACAGGTTATGGGACACGTTTAATATGGCTGGCGGTATCGGCTATCGTTATCATCGGCATAGCAGAAATAATTCTGATGGCCCTTTCGTTCGATTGGCTGGTGGGGTTTTCCCGGCCGATTCGTATTCTGCTGGGTGTAGCGATAACAGCCCCTCTCGCATTTTTTATGGGGATGCCTTTTCCGACTGCTCTAAAGCAGCTTCACGTCCGCAGCAAGCCGCTCGTTCCCTGGGCCTGGGGGGTCAACGGTTTTGCTTCCGTAACAGGCGCAGTTCTGGGCACCTTTCTGGCGATTTCGGCGGGCTTTACAATGCTGACACTGACAGCGTTGGCCTGCTATTTTTTGGCAGCAATTATATCGAGGCAACTGTGCAGTTAGCACGTAAGATGCAGGGCCGCAGCTACGTTTTCACCTGCTTTTGATAGTTCGTTAAATCTTTGGACGGCTTTGTGGGTATCAAGTGCTTCCAGCCGGATATTGTTTTCCTGCAGGGCTTGGCGAGTCTGCTCGGGCACTTTCATCAGCCCTGACGCCCCGCAGCCGACAACCAGCACCGAAGGCTTAGCTGTAATGACGCCCTTCAAATCTCCAGCGGAGAGCGAATGCCCTTGCTCTCTCCACCAGTCGGACTGGATGGAATCGCCAAGGATTATGATGTCACTACTGTAAGCCGTCCCGTCAACGACAATCCTGCCGAACTGGCATGAATCAATATGCATCTGAAAATCGCCGTGTTGTTATACGCGATACCTGCTGCCTCTGGAGGACAATATATAGTAAGTCATTATGTAGATTGCAATTAAAAAACCATAAGAGCCAATTTAAAGTTCCGGGGTATGACCCTTTGGAATCTGGCAAAAAAGCCGATTAGCACAGAAATTCGGAACCCCGGTCCATACCCTTTTTGCCGAGTCACGCTGAAGGCTGAAAAGTCTATAATAATCGCCTTTTTGGGATTCGACCCTTTTAGAGAACTGCCCCAAGGATGAGAGTGGTCTATACCACGTTCCTGGGCTTTTGCCCCACACCATTGCCTTGTGTGTTAAATAGGTAAACTGCAATGAGTGTTAAGTTATCTCTAATTCAAGATATCTGCCTAATTCATCAAATTGTTTTCCATTCTTATTGTAAAAAGGAAGCAGCTTTTGATATTTTCTGACCTTAGTGGCGTCTTTTACCTCTTTGATTTGGATACTTTTGGGAAGCCTTTTTTTTATGTTATGAAAGGCACCAATAAATAAAATTGCTTTCTCGCTGGCTTTGAGGGTCTGGTCTATTCTCTTGGCTATAAAAGTATCCCTTTGATTCAGAAGTATCGTCTTTGCTAACTTATATTTTATGAATGCCAGTATTTTACGTGTAATCGATTTAGTCTCTGTTATAGCACGTAGCTTGTCGTATTCTTTTTTGACCAGCTTAAAGTCCTCCGTCTTCATTAGAACAGCTCCTCTTTGAAGGAGCCTTAAGATTAGTTCATAGTTTTTACTGCCGGCTTTCGCGGTATCATCGGCTATTTTCTGACCTACTTCGCCATCAGCGACCATACCGTCCTGATATATTTTCACTCCGTCGACATCTATGGAATCAAAGTAGTCTGATATAGCATTCCAAAAACCTTCAACGGTCCTTCTATGCTTTTCCCAAAGTTCCTGCCCTAAGTCAGCGGTTCCTCTTTTAGTCACATGTTCGGCTATAGAGCCCAAGTCAGCACTTGTATGTATGATAGGTACATAAATCAGCGTTCTCATAAGGATCCCTTACTATGTTGTTGCTGCCTCAGCACGCTCTAATCTTTTTTTGATCTCTTCGTTGCGTTCCAACTTTCTTTTAAGCTCTCTATTTTCCTGTTCGATGTCCGCTTTCTCTGCGTTTGTCGAAAGGTATGAGTCCTGCTGCCACCAATTTATGCCCATCTCCAACGCCTTATCGACAGAGGCAACCAAGAGCCTTATCTTGATATTAAGCAGTTCAATGTCCGCAAGTTGAATTCTGATATCTCCGGCAATAACAATGCCTTTATCCAATACTCTTTCCAAAATATCGGCAAGGCTTGTAGCATCAGTTGGATGTATCATTTTTTGTTCAGCCATTGGCTTGCTCCCTTATATAATCATGCTAATTTTTTAGCCTTTATGATCAAGTCGGTGGTCTTTTTACGCACATTTGCAATAAAACGGCAGTTACTGCAATCTGTACTTTCCTTGTTATAACCCGGGCAAGTAAGAAGAACATTCACTTCTTTTTGAAGCTCTTCAGCAAATTCGGCCTTCTCTAATACCCCTTTGGCGCCATTGATTTTGGCTGTAATCTCCTCCATTATCGGTTCCCGTTTTTGAAACGTTGGACAGTCTATTTTGGAATCTGTTTTTTTCATCCTTGCATTCTACCCCCCCTGAATTACCGGTCTTGCTAATAACATTCTGGAGTTTAAAAAGTTTTTACAAGTTTGACACTTATCAACATGCTTTTTTGCAATCTTTGATAATTCTAAACTCTCGCACTCCTTTATAACACTCCACGACTATTTGGTCTTTTCTTCGATATCCGTGGCGTTTACAATCTTTTCAACCAAATCATCTACTAACTCATGCTGCAGATGTGATGAAGAAATATTTGGCTTGGCTTTCTTTTTGATTTTGACTTTTGTCGGCATTACATCAAATCCCCTAAAGGCCCTAAATTCAGGTTCAATTCTTCGTTTTTGAGGCCGAATATTTCTTTTAGCTCTTCCATTTTATTTTCCAATTTCATCAGGGTTTCACCTACGTTTTCTATCTGCTCGTCAGAAAGAGAGCCTGCCTCCACTCTTCTCATAGCTTGTTTTTCCAATAGCTTTCTTATCAACTCTATGAGGGTAAGCACCAGCTTGGCCAACCCCTTTTCAACCGTCTTGGGATTAGCATCAATTTTTTTAGGCAGACCGTTCTGTGCCTTTTCTATTTCTTCGATAAATTCTTCAGGTGACTCGGTTTCGACCATCGTGTTTGCCATCATATACTATCAGCTCCTACTAACATTTGGTCCTGCGTTACTTTGTTAAGGAGGTCGATTTGTTGCGAATCTGTAAGAAGACCGGATTGCTTCGAAAAGACAACAAAGTTATATGCAGGCCAGGGTCCACTAAATAGATATTTGAAATCAGATCGAGTACTTTTTATATGCTCAAAAGCTTCTCTGAAATTGCTTTCCTTGTCCTTTTCTACCAGATAAACAGCATCTAAAAGCAGATTTTCAGTCTTTAGTTTCTCTATTCTTTTCTCTGCGGCAAACTTGCTGAAGAATATGTCCATAACTTTAATGAATTTATCTGCTTTTGCCTCAAATTCTTTGTCTATTTTGTATTTGTCAAATTTATCCTTCATAAACTTATTACTTGGTGAGCTGCCCAATTTCAGCTTCTTTTGCTGCTCTTTGTTGAGAGTCTTGATGATATTTTCTTTTATCTTGTCAGCGGGCCAGATGACCTTAATGCCAAACTCAAACTTATCGCGGAGTCTTTCGAGATTATCTTTAAAATCCCTATAGTAGCTCTGCATCGTTGAAAGCAGGTTATCTCTGCCTTCAATAAGGGTCTGGAACCTCACAGGCAAAACGGTAAAATCGGCCATAAGATTTTCTACAACAGCTTCATGTTCTAAAACAGTACCTTCAGTTACCTTTTGCATCGGCTGGTTAATCTCACTTACGACCACCCCTATATCACAGAATGGGATGTTATAAACGCCGGCCCCTTTCAGCCCATAAATTGACTCCTTTATCTGATTACTGGAATCTATTATGCCATATAGATATAATTTCATAGTTATCTTGCTTCCTGCATCGGTCCGACAAAAGGTGAGCCTCTTAACTTTTCGATGGTTTCCACTGAGCTGAGCAAAACTTTCAGCCCCAAATATATAAGGTCAACATCGGCCACAGAAATAACCATATCACCTGATATGACTACACCCTTATCCAGGACTCTGTCCAAGATTTCCAAGAGAGTCACCTCTTTTGACTTTACCACGACACTATTCATTTTGCCCTTTCCCACTTGAAAGCCCACAGAAATTATACGGCGGCCATGGGCCGGTACAATCTATAAGAAGCCCTTTGCCCTCGTAGTGCATTTTCAGTGTGTCAACCATGTTCTTAAAATCACCTACTTCATCCCTGTCAACCAGAAAGGCAGAGTTTAGGACCATATCATCTTCCCTCTCGGTTACTTCCTTTGGCAATAACCTGTTTATGCAAGCCTCGAAGCTTAACTCTTTCAGCAACTCGAAGCTTTCCTGGCCGCATTCATTGATTTTGTCATTCAACATTCTTTCAAGAACCTGGTCTTTTTTCTTCTTAAGAAAATAACCCTTGCCAACTGAAGAAGTTTTAACTTCATTTTCGATTTCCAATATCTCCTCCTGGTTGCTAAGAAAACCGGCTTTTAGTTTTTCCGGATTACAATAAATCTTAAACCCCCATTCCTGTTTGTGTGCTAATTTTCTTAGAATTGCCTTAAACTCCTGGCCGTATTGCTCAAGCATAGCTTTTAGACTTTCA
>CAYLXD010000058.1:0-10877 GCA_964387515.1 uncultured Pirellulales bacterium
GCGGGGTCAAAACTGAAGCTCCTTCCCTACATACTTCGGTTGATAAGGAAGGTGGACGCCAAAACTATTTTGGATGGGTTTTCGGGTACAACACGCGTTTCTCAAGCCCTTGCCAAAAGCGGTTATCAGGTTTTGTCCAATGATATCGCCGTCTGGTCCGAAGTATTCGGCACCTGCTATCTCCTGAACAAAAAAACACGGGATAAGTATCGAGAGCTTATTGAACACCTTAATGCTGTTAGACCCATCGATGGCTGGTTTACAGAGCATTACGGGGGGACGCCAAACGGGGGATGCGCAATTCAAACAGATGGGCTCAAAAAGCCCTGGCAGGTTCACAATACAAGAAAACTCGACGCGATTAGAGAGGAGATCGATAGGCTGTCTCTGTCAACTGTTGATAGGGCCGTAGCCCTTACCAGCTTAATCCTTGCTCTTGATGAAGTCGACAGTACACTCGGACACTTTGTCTCATATCTGCAGGGTTGGTCGCCTCGCTCTTATAATGAGCTTGTCCTCAAGGTTCCCAATGTGTTCAGGAATCAAAAATCGCATAAGGTTTTCCGAAAAGACATTTTTGACTTGGTGCCAGAGGTCTCAGTAGACCTCGCATATTTCGACCCGCCGTACGGTTCCAATAACGAGAAGATGCCGCCTTCACGGGTTAGATATGCCTCGTATTATCATCTGTGGACCACGATATGTCTCAACGACAGGCCGAAGCTGTTTGGTAAGGCCAAACGACGAAAAGACACATCGGATGTTGTGGCGGGTTCTATATTCGAAGAATTCCGAAGGAATCGTAATGGAAGATTCATAGCCGTGGAAGCCATTGAGCGTTTAATCAAAAGTACAAACGCCAAGTGGATTCTGCTGTCGTATAGTTCCGGAGGCAGGGCAACTGCCCGGGCAATAAATGAGGTGCTCTCAGAATGCGGCACAATTTGGGACTTTATAGAAGTGGACTATAAGAAAAACGTGATGGCCGAAATGAAATGGACGAACGAGTGGATACGCGATTCGGGGCAACCACATCGTGAGTTTCTGTTCCTGATTGAGAAAAGGTAGGCCCAACAGAGGGACGCAACGCTACGAATCTGTACAGCCGGTTTTTACACACGTAGTTTTACTTTTCTGTTAAATTCCCTGCGGTATTTTCTGCGGACAGGCGCTACGATGTCTTTTATAAATTCATCGACCTGCTGCGGTGCTCTGCCCACGTAGTTTTTGGGGTCAAGTGCTATTTTGAAATCAACCTTTCGGAAAGCAGGGTCCGATTTGAGTCTGTCAATCAAATCGTTCGGTTTGCCGGCCTGTTTTACCTGCTCGGCAGCGGCTTGAGAATGCCGTCTGATTTTTTCGTGTAACTCCTGGCGATTGCCGCCGGCCTTTACCGCAGCCATCAGAATATTTTCGGTGGCCATAAACGGCAGCTCGGCCGCAACGTGGGCGGCGATGACCTTCGGATAAACCACCAGACCATCGAGAACATTCGTAAGAATTTCCAGAATTCCATCGACGGCTAAAAACGCTTCTGGAATCACAACCCTTCTGTTCGCGGAATCATCGAGGGTTCTTTCGAACCACTGCTCGCCGGCGGTCATCAAGGGGCTGCTCGCCAGGCTAAATACCAATCTACTAAGGGCTGTTACGCGTTCACATCGCATCGGGTTTCTCTTATAGGCCATCGCAGAAGAGCCGACCTGAGATTTCCCGAAGGGTTCTTCAATCTCCTTTAGGTTCGCCAGCAGACGAATATCATTGCACAATTTATGAGCGGATTGCGCAATCGAAGCCAGCGTGTTTATGACAAGGGTGTCAATCTTTCGCTGATACGTCTGGCCGGTAACGACACAGGTTTTATCAAAGCCGAATGCCTCGGCAACCTGTTTATCAAGCTGCCTGACCTTCCTATGGCTGCCATTGAAAAGCTCAAGGAACGAAGCCTGTGTGCCGGTAGTGCCTTTGACGCCTCTAAATGGAAGATTTTGCAGACGATACTCAACCTCCTGCAGGTCCATAACAAATTCGTAGCACCACAGCGTTGCGCGTTTGCCTACCGTAGTCAACTGGGCAGGCTGATAATGTGTGAAGCCAAGGGTGGCTAACGAGCGATGCTTCTTCGCGAAGCTGGCCAGAAGATTAATAACAGCTGCAAGTTTTCCGGCTGCTGTTTGCAGGGCCTCACGAATGATAATCAAATCGGCATTGTCACCAACGTAGCAGCTTGTTGTGCCGAGATGAATAATCGGCCCTGCTTTGGGAGCTGCCTCGGCAAACGTATGAATATGGGCCATAACGTCGTGGCGGAATTTCTTTTCATAGGCAGCGGCCTTTTTGAAATCGATATCATCAAGGTGCCGGGCCATTTCATTTATCTGGGATTGTTTAATATCCAGGCCCAGTTTCTTCTGGGCTTTCGCCAGTTCCAGCCAGAGTCTGCGCCAGGTACTGAATTTTTTCTGCGGGCCGAATAGCTCAGCCATCTGCCTTGACGCATTTCGCTCCACGAGAGGACTTTTGTAAGAATCATAATCATTCATCGTTTTACTTCCCATTTTTGTGAACCCTTTATTCCACAGGTATTTGGGGTGATACGGTCATATTCCCCAAATCAGATAGTTACTTTATTTTATGCTGCCCTTTGTATGCCCGGATTACTGCATCTTTAATATCCGGAGGCTTTACCTCATATTTTTGAAACTCAGATATGTTATCATGTTTTAGATGTAGTTGACCTTCACCAACATTGCCTTTGTGTTGGCGGTTTGAAAAATATCTACTGTTTTGGACTTCGTCGCTGGACAGCACCCAATATCTAATTATGTCTCGCCAGACGCCAATCCATACGAATACATCTGCGAACCGAGTCTTTATTTGCTCAAAGATCATATCGAAGGGTCTGTTAGAATCGGAAGCCAGTGCTTTGACGTAAAACGGCTCACCGGGTTTCTCGAAGTCAAGAGCCCTGGCGGTTTTTACCTCTATGCGTATCCCATGAGATTTATTTTTGCTGTCTATCCAGTCTAACCACAGGTCATATTGTTGATTGGCGTATTGAGGGTCTAAAGTCCTATTTGGCTTTTTAAATTCAGGCACAAGCTGTTTTAGCTGCCCATAAGCCCATTTATCGCCTAACCTTCTTGGGGCAGAAATCTCAAATACATAAAGGTATAAATTCCTTTCGATGTAGGAATCTCTAAGTGCGTAATATTCGTCAAGAGTAAGCTTGTCTCCAGCTAATAAATGCGAGATGATATATTCGTATTCGTTGAATGGATAAACTGATACGAGATTTTTCAAAGAGGTTCTAAAGTCATCAGAACTTTCCAGCTTTTCGATAAGGTCGTTTAATTCAGCTTTCAGCTTTTCCATGATTTTCTCTGTCACTTAGTAATGGCCATATAATCAAACAGGCTTTTCTCTGTCGATTTTTCACTCTCTGTTGCGCCGATGCTATTCCCTTTCTCTGTATCCCATTTAATATCAACTTCAGGAAAGGGGGACTTAAACTGCCACCCCGTTCGACCTGTTTTTCTGTAATGTTCCAACCTTCGTATGGAAATCTCAGCGAATATAGGGTCGATGTCACTGGTAAAACAGCGTCTTTTTAATTTCTCACAAGCGAGCAATGTAGTGCCTGAATGAGCGAAGAAGTCAACTAATATATCACCCGGCTCTGAACTGGCTGATATAATTCTCTCTATTGCTTTCAAAGGTTTCTGAGCATAGCATCCGGGTACATTTTCCTCCATCCTATAAAATACCTGCTGGATATCAACCCAGACGTTTCCCGCTCTGATGGTCCTGGATTTGCTTCTTTCTATGTTCTCAGTTAATTGTCCATTAACCTTTTTATAATACCCCCTTAGAATTTTAGGTATGTCTGTATATTCGGCGTCAACATTGAATTTTGGTTGGCCCTTTATGTAGTAGAGAAGTTCTTGTCGAACCGCCATCCAGTTTTTTTGAGTACCATATCCACGTTGATTTCTCATCGTAACAAAACTTCGAGTTTTTAATTCCTCGAACTGCCTCATCATAATAATAAAGTCGGGAAGAGGTTGGAAACCAGCGTTCTGATCGGCGCCTAACCAGATATATAAGCTGGCGTTGGGATTCAATATTGTACAGGTATTTCGAACCCATTTCCTGCACCAGTCTATGTAGTTCCCCACTGAAATCTGACCGAGTCTATCGCTATTATTATTACCGACAACAAAATTATAAGGTGGGTCCTGGATAGCTAGGGTAGATTTATTATTATTCATTAACATTTGTATATATTCTTCATTACACGCATCAATACACGCTACTTTATGTCCGCATACAGGATCTTGCCAAGCCTCGCCATATTTCAACCTGCAGTAGGGAAGAAGTAAGGACCTGACGTTCTGGTTGCTGTCAATTCTTTGTAGATTTTCTTTTGCCATTTTTCGCTCTCTTTAATTCATTGGGCATTACCTATTTATCTCTTCCTGTCGCTTTCTTAATAACTGCTCGATTTGTTCTATATCTTCTGCAGCCAATTTCCAATCACCTGCTTTTGCGGTTTCTTCTATCTGGTCGGCTCTTCTTGCGCCGACGATTGCCGCGGTAACCTCGCTTCGGCGAAGTACCCAGCTAATTGCCAACTGAGCCGGTGTCTTGCCGTTACGCTCAGCGATGGGCCGAAGATGCTCAACAAGCTGCAGCGTAGCAGAAAACCGCGGCTGCTGAAAATCAGCTTCTTTTCTTCGATGGTCATCGAAAGGCAAATCTGCAAGATGCTGCTGACTGAATTTACCCGTAAGCAAACCTCTGCCCATAGGGCTGTATGCAACAACGCCGATATTATTCTTTGCGCAATAACTCAACAAACCATTTTCGACCTCGCGATGGAGCATACTGTAAGGCGGCTGAAGCGAAGCGATGGGAGCAATCTTCCGGATACGTTTGATTTGCTCGATGTTAAAATTCGATACGCCTGTGTATCGCACCTTACCCTCCTCGGCCAATCGGGCCATTTCTTCCCAGGCCTGCTCAACGTCTTCTTCCGGCTCAGGCCAGTGCATTTGGTACAGGTCTATTACCTCAACACCGATTCTCTTTAGGCTTGCGTGGCATTCTTCCCGGATGCTCTGACTTTTCAGGCAGCTTATTTTTTCTCTCTTGTCGTTCCATAGAAGCCCGCACTTGGTTGCGATAAATGGTTTTTGGCTTGTTTGCCTGAGTGCTTTTCCGACAAGTTCCTCAGAATGGCCGCAGCCATAGATAGGGGCGGTATCTATCCAGTTGATTCCATCTTCCAGAGCGGTCAGGATTGCAGCAATTGCTTCATCATCATCTTGCGGCCCCCAGCCGAACTGCCAGGGGCCACCCATCGCCCAGGTCCCTAACCCGACTGCGGTCAGCTTCAAGTCCGTAAAGCCTAATTTCCTTCTCTGCACAGCCCTGCTTCCCAAAAGAGATTGACCGGTTCGCACAATAGCATATTAAGCCCTCAAGCGTTTATCAAGATTTTTGTATTTTCGGCGGGGGTGTGAATAGGGCAAAGAATCGGTGCGAGAGGCAGCCGGCCCGCAATCACAGCGGTGCCCCCAATGCCTCACTGCTCTGCAGGATATATTCAGAACGTTCAGGAAATTGTTCCAGCACGGTCTGTGCGTCGGTTCGTTCGATGATATACACGCCCTGCTGGTGCAGAATCCTTTTTTTAATTCGGCGCTGGCTGTCGAGATAGACCGATTCAGAAAAACCCCGGCCATCTAAAAACTCCAGTTTGAAGGCAAACTGGGCCTGCTCTTCAAAGTCGGCTGTATCGTCAATCTTGACTTTTGAAATGAGGGTGGGGATGATTTTGCCCTGTGCATCAATCAAATCCGCTATGATTTCCTGATAGTCATCATCAAGCATTTGGATTAGAAGCTGGTCAAAGAGGACCTCCGGTATCGCCGCCGGGCCAAGCTGATAGTTTTCACGGTGAGGTTTTGGGGCAAGCTGCGCGACGGTCATTACGCCCGTCTGCTGCGCTGCTATCTCGGCAGCAGTTGTGCCGGCCAAACTCTTAGCTTCGCTCTTCCAGAAGAACTCATCGAAACTGCTATTGCATTCGAAAATAGAGACCTGTTCCTGCGGATATTTGCCTCGGACATAAAGAATATCTGCCAATTGTATATCCACCGAAGGCACTGTCGAATCATCGGGCGTCTGCCGGCCTTGCCGCGGGAGAGCTAAAACATCCATCGTAAAACCGATGCTCTGTCCCGCCGCATCTTTAATAAGGAAAAAGTTCCGTCGGCCCTTGTCCTCAACAGTAACGTCGCCTTGCGAACTTTCCTCAACGGGGTGATGCAGAAATTCACTGAGACCTCTGTCTTTGACTTGCGCGACGACCCGGCCGCCAGCCGCCAGCAGGGGCACATCCTCAAATTTCAGGCTCTCAGCGATTCCCATAAAGGCACGTCTTGCAAGGTCGGTATCGCCTGTGGTCTGGTGCAGCTCGATTTCGAGCTGACGTCCGTTAGGCAGTTGAGCGGTTGCGAAAAAAATCGTGTGCTGTGCCGACTGCTCTTTTATATGCGCCCAGTGAACCGTAAGGGTATCCGCCCGGAGCTGCCCTGTCTCGACGATTTTGCCGTCAACAGCATCGGCTTTTTGCTGAAATCGCACATCGGCACCGCTTTCCAAGGCAGCTAACAAATAACGGCATTGAACGGTAGCGGCCGGTCTGGGCGGGACAGCGAGAAAAACACCGCTCAAAATAAAGGCATTTTCGCCGTACCCCCATTGTTCTTCCGTTCTCCAGCCGTTACCAGACGGCATCGATACCGACAAGCCGCTGTAACTTAACTCAATCGGCTCCGAAAACACAACCGCTGACCTCGACGCCGTTAGAAACTGCGCTATCAACAAAGAGAGGACCAAAAGGCCAAAAAGGGCTATTTTATCGGCCCCATACTTTCCTGTTCGATACCTGTCCTGCATATACCCAGAGGATAACCGAAAAATGCGAATGGTAAAAGCGAAAAGCTGCAATCTCCGACGCTGCCGGATGAGCGTTTTTGTCCTGAGAAAGGACTCAGGAAACAGCCGGGTGTTCCGCAGGCTGCAATTGGCTGGCTCTTTTTCGGATTACTCTGTAGTACAGCCACTTGACAAATCCGCTCACGGCAAAACCGCAGAAGATAAAAACCAGAACCGCCTGCCTGGTCCAGATAATCAAGCCGAGAAAGAGCAGAACGCGGATAAGATGCGCAAAGGGTTTTTTACCCCTTATGTATTGATTAAGGATATGTGGGTATCGAATTCTGCTGACCATCAGCACGGCCACGCCGAACGCCAAAACCGGCAGGGCATAAATGACAGCGTTTTCACAGATAGTGTAGGCGTAGGCACTTTTCGCGGAAAGCTCCGGCAGAGTCTCCTGATGGAAAATGACAAGGCTGACAATCACACCGGCCGCCGCCGGCGTCGGCAGACCTATGAAGCTCATATGCGAAGACTCATCCTCCTCATTTTCGACATTGAACCTTGCCAGTCGAATTGCGGCACAGCTTATATACGCGGCCGCCGCCACCCAGACGAAACGACGCAGGAAGCTTTCGACGGCAACATTAACTTCCGCCAGGCCGGCCAGCTTGTATTCGAGAACCTTCAGCATCAAAAAAGCAGGAGCGACACCGAAGCTGATGATATCACAGAGGCTGTCGAGCTGACCACCGAAGCTGGAGGTTGTCTTGCTCATTCTTGCCAGGCGCCCGTCAAGCATATCGGCTATCATTGCCAGCAGTATCATATATCCGGCCATCGCGAAATAGGGCAGCTGCAGCCTGTGATATGAAAATCCACCGTTGCCTGCGACAGCGCCTTTGCTGGCAAGCGCAATGGCAGTAAAGCCGCACACGCCGTTAAGAATCGTTACCAGCGAAGGCAGAACTGTGATGTAGTTTAACCTCTGCCTCCGCACGCGGCGCAGCAGACTTTCTTTAGCTGCCTCGGTTCTGAATCTTGCCATTATCTGTGTCCTGCATTTCGTACTTTATGACCGGCGTCAGGCCTGCTTTTACTTTGTCACCTACTCTGACCAAAACTTTCACATCCGCCGCAGGCGGACTGGCAGCGACGTAGAGTTCTGTTCTTGAGCCGAATTTTATCATGCCGAACTTTTCCCCGCCAGACAATTTTTGACCCTGCTGAGCGCGGCAAACAATACGGCGTGCGATGGCACCGCTTATCTGGCGGATGATAAGCCTGTCGCAGGGACGGTCGGTTCTGCACAAATCCAGTTCGTTGGACTCATTGACCTTGGCAGAAGAAGACCTGGCGGCATTTTTGTGTTTGCCGGGCCTGTACGTGATTTTTTCAACCGTAACATTGCAGGGGGCGCGATTGATGTGAGGGTCGAAAATACTCAGGAATATCCCTATCTTAAGCGCGGGCCCTCCGATGAAATCATTTTCCTCGACGGTCTCAATATCGGTTACCCTGCCGTCAGCAGGAGCTAATAGCAGCCTTTTGTCAACGGGTGAAACTCTGTAAGGGTCGCGGAAGAATGATAAAATCCATATCAGGACAACAGCGAAACCTGCTTCTATCGATACGATAACCCAGATGCTTAAACGAGGGACGAGCGACGAGAGACGAGCGACGAGAATCATTGCCGCAAGCACTATTGCCGGAAAGATAACCATCTGCGGCCAGCCGTATTTGGTCAGCGCAAATCTCATAACGAATATGATACCCATTGGCCGGCGGCTAAGCAAGAGGTATACAACAATTTGGCCCAAAGGAGCAAAAACAATCAGGCTGCCATTATATTTAGCCCCCGGTTTCACCGGGGGTTTTGACTGAAAATTTTTTGTAAAGTTCTTGTAACCAGCGCTGCAATATGGTATCTTACAGGGTTTATGCTAATAATCCTTACAGGCATAGTATAACAAGCGTTGACTCAATGAAACTAACGCAAATAATGCAGCCAAATTGTGTTAAGGTTCCGTTGGAAGGGCCGGATAAGGAATCGGTAATAGCCGAGCTGGTCGATTTGCTTGACACAAATGGCCTGCTGAACGATAGAAATGTGGTCTTAGACTCTGTTATGAAGCGTGAGCAAACCCGAAGCACCGGCATCGGCTCAGGGATTGCCATTCCGCACGGAAAGTGTACTGCTGTCAAAGAGCTGGTTATGGGAATGGGCATCGCGCACGAGCCGATTGATTTTGCAAGTGTGGATGGCAAAGGCGTAACCATTGTGATTATTCTGGTCTCGCCCCTCGACAAGACAGGCCCGCACATCCAGGCCCTCGCAACGATAAGCAAATTGATGCTGGATGGACAATTCAGACAGGCCCTTACAGGGGCGGCTTCGGCTGACGAGGTCTATGACCTTGTCAGCACCAAGGAAAACGAGTAGCAATCTCGTTTAGCGTCCGCCGTTCCGGCGGACTTCCATTTCATTTAGCCCCCAAGCCTGCTTGGGGGTTTGTCATTCCCGCAAACGCAGGAATCTATTTCTTAATTCAAAATTCCTTGTTCGATATTCGATATTCATTCCGTCATCTCTGAAAGCGTGTTTTTTGTCAAGCGCCTTACGTAATTTGCTTTATAGACAGTTTTTACGTTTCTGCCATACTCAAAGTGGTTTCGACCAAGTCATCTCTTCGCCGTCTGTCCGGCATGAGTTTCTTCCGGCAGCATCCCGCATTCATTGCGCGAGTCTCTTTGGACTCATGACGCCTACGCGTTCATGCCACCGTCGACGAAACCGCAAAAACCTCACGCTCCTTATAGCCTTCCTTTCGTGACAATATCCAATAACTCGCCTCAGCCAGATGCCTTGCCACTGCTCCAACTGCCTTGGCATGACCTCGACGAACTCTCAAACGATTGTATAACCTACCCACATGCCGACCAGACAGACACGCTCGATTAACCGCCACTGAATTACCAGCTTCGCTGAATGCCCACTTCAAGTAATGATTCACATCATTGCGAAGCGGACCATATCGGCTCTTGTCCCCGCTGGAATGTATTCGTGGACAGGTCCCTGCATACGATGCCAACTGTTCCGGCCCTCTAAATCGACTCACATCTCCTATCTCCTGCCAGATTACTACTGCCAGTATAAATCCAACCCCAGGCATAGTCATTAACAGTTTAACCTCTTCTGTTTGCTTATACACTGCATGCATCCGTCTCTCCAACGCCTCTATCTGCCTGCAAACCACATCGAGGGCTGACAGCAAAGACTTGACAGTATAACGGGTCTGCTTGGGTAACTGCTCAATACAAACCGCCAGTTTTACGCGACCAGATTTGCCAAAGATGTCGCTCGCTCCACCAAGCTCCTCCTGTAAACCATACTTCGCTAACACCGAATGAACGCGATTCTTTATCCGCGTACGCTCCGCTGCAAACACCATCCGCGTTCGACACAACTCTCGTTTGTCCCGAAGCTCTCCTGGCGGTATCCAGACCGTAGGTAATGTCCCTGTACGCTGCAGCATATTCAAACCCCTCGCATCCAGCTTGTCGGTCTTATTAACCGCTCCCATCATCAGCTTTGCTTTCCGTGCATGAACAAGATGAGGCCGCATCTGTGCAAGCTCTATCTCATCCACCAGCCAATACCAGTTGCCGATCGTCTCCAACGCCACCGAAGAACCTTTGTTCCATCGAGACAGAAACTCACTGATTGCTCCTTTGTGATGACAAATCCGTTCCTCGCATAATCGCCGACCATCCATTGTCTCTACTGACGCCCATGTATAGCGTTTGTGTGAATCAAATGCTATAATCTGCATCTGCGTGCCTCCTTTCTGCGGCTGATACCGCTTTTTTATCCTGATACGGTATTCTACACCGCAACAGGAGACACGCTTTCATAAAATCATTGCGAG
>CAYLXD010000059.1:0-10831 GCA_964387515.1 uncultured Pirellulales bacterium
GGCCGACGTTCATTCGGCTCGGAACACCAAGCGGATTCAGCAATATGTCCAGAGGTGTACCGTCTTCAAGGAACGGCATATCCTCTTCCGGCATAATCTTGGCAATAACCCCTTTGTTGCCGTGTCGTCCAGCCATCTTGTCACCAATCGACAAGGTCCGCTTGGTTGCCACGTAAACCTTAACCATCTCCAGAACACCGCTCGGAAGCTCATCCCCGTGTTTCATAGTCTCAGCCTTGCGTTTCTTGTCCTCCTGGATTTCAGCGATGTTGACCCAGAACTTGTCCACGACCTTCTGCACATCTTCCCGCATCGAGGCAGGCCTGACCCACTTGATATCGAAGTTCTCCACCTGCTCGTAAACAACCTCGTCGTCCTCACTGGTGCCGACTTTCTGACGCGTGGAGGAGTCAACGATAGTAACCTCAAACTTTTTGTGTATAGCCTCTATCATTCGCCGGAATATTGCGCATTCTTTGGCCCTCATCTGATTCTCATATTGTTTTATCTGGGCCGCCAACGCCTTCTTCGCCTGCTCTCCACCTACGCCGCGCCTCGTGAAGCGTTCGGTCTTTATTACCACCCCTTCATATCCGCTGGGCAGCTCAAGCGAGTCGTTCTTGACATCCTCGCCCGCCCTGCCGAATATGGCGTGGAGCAGCTTCTCTTCGGGAGTCAGCTCAGTCTTGCTCTTGGGCACCACCTTACCTACCAGAATATCACCAGGGCATACCCGTGTCCCATCACGGACCACACCGTGTTCGTCAAGGTTCCGCAGAGCTTTTTCGCTCACATTCGGAATATCATTTGTAAATTCTTCTTTGCCCAGCCGCGTCTCACGAACCTCCGCCGTGAACTCGTCAATATGAATACTTGTGAAACTATCGTTTTTCACAAGTCTCTCACTAACAATAATTGCGTCCTCGAAGTTAAAGCCGTCAAAGGAAACAAACCCGACCAGCACGTTTTTACCCAGCGCCAGCGCCCCCTCAGTTGTGCCGCCGCCGTCCGCTATAACCTGATTTTTTTCAACCCTGTCTCCGATTTTAACCAGCGGTCTTTGATTCAGGCAGGTTCGCTCGTTCAGCCCAATAAATTTAGCAAGCTCATATTCGTCGGTTTGATCGATTACAATCCTCGTGGCGTCCACTTCTGTAACAATACCGGCTTTCTCAGCACGCACAACCATACTCGAATTACGACCGACCACATCTTCCATACCCGTACACACAAGCGGCTGCTCCGTTCTGAGCAGTGGAACCGCCTGTCGCTGCATATTCGAGCCCATCAATGCACGGTTTGCATCATCGTGCTCCAAAAACGGAATAAGCGATGCCGAAATGCCGACTATCTGCTTCGTCGAAATATCAACGTAATCAATTTCATCGCTCAATACCTGCGCCAGTTCACCCCCCTTCATTGCCAATACCATATCCTCCTCGATTTTGCCGGTCTGTTGGTTGACTGTACCTGGCGCAGCTATCACCGCCCTCATATCCTCATCCGCCCGCAGGTAGTCAATCTCTTCGGTAACCTTGCGATTTTTAACCTTTCGGTACGGCGTAAGAAGAAAACCGTACTCATCAACCGTGCAAAATATCGCCAGTGAGGAAATCAGGCCGATATTCGTACCTTCCGGCGTCTCGATAGGACAGATTCTGCCGTAGTGACTGATATGAACATCGCGAACTTCAAAACCAGCCCGCCTCCTGTTCAAGCCCCCCGGCCCCAGAGCAGACAACCGCCTCTCATGCGTCAGCTGGCTCAAAGCGTTGGTCTGGTCGACCACCTGGCTCAATTCACCCCGCCCGAAGAAATAGTTGATACTGCTCGATACGCTCTTCGAATTTATCAAATCCGCTATACGCAGCGGTTCTTCATCGTCTCTTCTCGCACTCATTCGTTCCTGAACCGTCTTGCGAAGCTTCAGCAGACCCTTTCTGATTTCATCGGAAGCCAGCTCATCGATAGTACGCAACCTTCTGTTGCCAAGATGGTCGATATCATCAAGCTCTCCTTCGTTGTTTCTCAGAGCCACTATATACCTCATAGTGTTGAGGAAATCTTCAGGTCGAAGCGTCATCTCATTCTCATCAACAGACTGCTTGAACTTTCGATTGAGTCTGAACCTGCCCACCTTTCCCAGACGATATCTGTTCGTATCGGAGAATTTCTCAGCGAAGAAGGTCTTTGCCTTTTCTTCGCTCGGCGGATTGCCCGGCCTTAACCGCACATAAAACTTCAACAGCGCCTGTTCATGGCTTTGGCAATCGTCTTCCGCCAGAGTATTCAAAATCAGTGTATCACGCACCTCGCTGATAACTTCCACTTCCTTAAGACCGCTCTGACGCACAACAGAAAGCTTGTCACTGATTTGGGCCCCGGCCTTTACGATAACTTCGCCGGTCTTTGTATCTACAATCGGCCCCACCGCCCACATCATCGGCGTCAATTTGGCTCTGGTAACAGTCTGAGTCGGATAAAACATCCGTAAAATCGCTTCCGTGCCGCCGCAGGCAGGCTCTATCGCTCGAAGAAAAATCGTCGCCGGTATCTTGCTGGACTGGTCTATCCGGATAACCAAAACATCTTTCCGTGTAACGCTTATCTCTATCCAGCTGCCTCTTTCGGGAATGATTCTGCCGCCGTGAAGTATCCGGTCGCCCTCTTTGCTGTCGATAAGAAAATCGACGCCTGGGCTGCGGTGAAGCTGGTTGACGATTACACGCTCTGCCCCGTTGATGATAAACTCTCCACCTCCTATCATAACCGGCACCTCGCCAAGGTATATTGACTGCTCCGCCAGGTCCTGGCCGTCCTTGGTACGCAATCTGCAGGCAATCTTCAGCGGATATCCGTATGTCAGCCGTAACTGCCGGCACTCCACAGGACTATAACGGGGCTTCTCAAGCTCGTAGTAGAGATACTCCAGATGCATGCCCTTGTCATAGCTTTCGATGGGAAATATCTCGCGAAACAGTGATTCGAGTCCAACGCATTTTCTTCTCGTCGGCGCAACGTCCTCCTGCAAAAAATTATTGTAACTTACTCTCTGGATTGCCACCAGGTCCGGTATCTCAACTGCGTCCCGAACTTTACCGAAATTTCGAACGGTTTGCCCCGCACCAATCTTCACCATTGCTGTTCTCCGGTATTAAAAGTCTAAATTGACCTTCCAGCACCAAAGAGATTGGTGCTGAAACATCTGACAGTTCCCTGTCAGCTCGTTGTTCTGCAACAAGGTCACTTTGTCGTAACTTGTTTCGTTTATGTCAGCTCAACAACTGCACCGGCCGCCTCAAGCTTCTTCTTCGCAGCTTCGGCGTCTTCCTTGCTCAGGTTTTCCTTGACGGGCTTGGGAGCACCCTCTACAAGCTCCTTCGCTTCTTTAAGACCCAGCCCTGTCAAAGCCCGCACTTCCTTGATAACCTGAATCTTCTTATCGCCGAAGTTCTTGAGTATCACATTGAAACTGGTCTTCTCCTCAACCTGTTCGACCGCAGCTCCCTGCCCGGCTCCTGCCACCATAACGGCAGGTGCGCCTCCGGCAGGCTCTATACCATATTCGTCTTTCAGGTAATCACCAAGCTCTTTCGCCTGCATCAATGTCAGGGCAACTATCTTATCGCCCAGCTTCTTTGTTTCACTGCTCCATTTCTTTGCTGTTTTAGCTTCCTTGCTCTCCTTTGCTTTTGCTTGCTCAGTCTCTTTTACTTCCTTACTTTGCTTAATTTCCTGAGCCTCCTTGGCCTGCTCTACATCCGCGATTTGCTTTTCTTCTGCCATCTTAAACTAACTCCTATTATCTATTGCCTGATGGTAGCCGAAACTACGCCGTCTCGTTTAACCCCCATTCTTGCTTTCGCAGGAAAGCACGGGGGGCAGCCACCAAAGCAACCCAAAACTCTTACGCTGCCTCTTTCTCGCCTTTCTCGGCTATCGCTTTTATACAGCCTGCGATAGTACTCATAGGTCCAACACAAATTGACAATAGTCTTTTTGCCGGCGATTGTGCCAGTCCCACAATCACACCCTGCAATTCCGCTCGCGTCGGCATCTTGGAAAGCCCTTCCGCCGCTTTGCCGTCCATCACCGAGCCGTCCAGAAAAGCACCCTTAATCTCAATAGTCCCGACTTTGCCCTTCCACTCAACCAGCTCTTTTGCAACGTCAACTACGCTGTCACCACCATAGGCAACGGCACAGGGACCAATGAACAATTCCGACGCCGGCTCCATCTGACAGTCGCGCAACGCCTTTTTGAACAATGAATTCTTCACGACCGTTAATCTGATGCCCTTTTTCTTCAGCTCGCCTCGCATCAGATTGTTATCAACGCCGCCGAGTCCCCGCATACTGACTACCAGAAAATCTCTTATTGTTTCATCGACGACCTTCTTTTGAAGTTCCGCCCGCAGTAGTTCTTTTATGTATTTGCTCATCTTACCAATCAACAGTTAATCATTATACTTGGACTCATCGTTGCCGATATACACACCTTTTTGATATATGTGCCTTTTGCCGATGCCGGTTTAACCTTTCTTATATGTGCAAGAAAAGCCTCGATGTTCTCCAGAAGTTTCTCGGCCGAAAAGCTTTGCTTGCCCACGACTACATGGATGTTGCCGCCGGCATCGTTCCTGAACTCCACCTTGCCGGCGGCAAACTCGGCCACTGCGGTTGCAACATCGTTGGTTACTGTGCCGTTCTTCGGCGAGGGCATTTTGCCCTGTGGTCCAAGAATCCGGCCGAGCTTACCAACCTTACCCATCACCTTCGGCGACGCAATCGCCACGTCAAAATCGGCCCAGCCGTCCGTGACCTTTTTTACCAGCTCATCGCAGCCGGCCTCAATAGCACCGGCCTGCTTCGCTGCCTCTATCTGCGAATCCTCGCAGAAAGCCACCACCTTTTTCTGCCTGCCTACACCATGAGGCAAAGATATCGAGCCGCGAACCAACTGGTCAGCCTGCTTCGTGTCAATACCCAAATGCACCACGCACTCTACGCTTTGGTCAAATTTCACTGAACTCAGCGATTTGACCTTCTCAACCGCTTCAGCAAGACTAACCGGCTCTTTGCTTACCTGCTCGGCCTCCGATTTATATCTTTTACTCCTAAATCCCATAAAATCCTTCCCGTAACACTCAATCGCTTGTCTTCACTTCACCTGCCCCCGCGTCTTCCGACGCGAGGCGGGGCGGCGGGTCGGAGGCGGAGGACTCCACCATAACAGCTTTGTCCCCTGCGAGGGCAGATTCATCGACTATCTCGATGCCCATACTTCGCGCGGTACCGGCTATAATCTTTTCCGCCTGTGTCAGGTCATAGGCGTTCAAATCCTTAAACTTCGTCTGGGCAATCCTGCGGACCTGCTCAAAGGTAACTTTTCCGACCTTTTCCTTATTTGGAACGCCGCTGCCCTTTGCGATTTCCGCCGCCTGCTTTAGCAAAACCGCCGCCGGCGGACTCTTGACCTCAAAAGTAAAACTCTTGTCTTTATAAACCGTTATCACGACCGGTACAATTGTTCCATTAAGCTCCTTTGTGCGCTCATTGAACTGGGAAACGAACTGACCGATATTAACACCACGCTGACCCAGCGCAGGGCCTATCGGCGGGGCCGGCGTCGCCTGACCACCGGGGGCCTGTAACTTAATTTTTACCGCTACCTCTTTGGCCATAATCTCATACCTGCTTGCCCGCCGTCCGGGCCACAGAACCAACAACACAAGCTGCGAATTATATCTTCTCGATCTGCCAGTATTCTATATCCAGCGGCGTACTCCTGCCGAATATCGTAACAATTACCTTCACAACCCCGCGTTCGGCGTCTATCGAATCAACAACCCCTTCAAAGTTTTCAAAAGCACCTTCGCGAATCTTGATTTGGTCTCCCTTTTTGAACTCGACTTTGATGCTCGGTGCCTCTTCCGGCTTCTTTGCCTCCAGGAGCATCTTTGCCACGTCCGTGTCCCGCATCGGGGTTGGTACGCCTTCTGCGCCGATAAAATCGCCGACGCCTGTGGTTTCCTTAATCATAAACCAGGTCTTTTCGGGAACCCGCCCGTCCTTGGTCGGCTCCATCTCCATAAACACATAACCGGGATAAAGTTTACGCTGGTACACAGTCTGCTTGTTGCCGCGAATCCGCTTAATCTTCTCAACCGGTACCTCAATCCTGCCGACAGCGTCACTCAAGTCGGCCATCTTTACTTTCTGCTCAAGAGATTCCTTGACAGCCATCTCTTTATTTGCCGCAACCCGCAAAACGTACCACTGCATTTCAAAGCTCACTATGAAAATACGCCGGCCGCCGCCGGCCTCAAACCACTTCAAATACCAATAACCTCACTGAACAACAGCTCAAAGATGATATCCGTCAGACCCAGAAACACAGCGAAGACAATCACAACCACGATAACAACCGACGTCGAAACAGCTATTTCCTTTCTGCTCGACCAGCTGACCTTTTTCATCTCACCTTCAGCCGCTATCATAAAATCCGCAACCGAAGGCTTGTTTATCAGCCAGAAAATCACAGCAGCCAATACAACAAACAACGCGACAGGGGTCATGGTCGCAACCCACAATGCCGCTTTCGGGCTCAAACCCAGGCTGGCTGCCTGAAGCTTCTTATAAAGCTGCATACAGCCAAAGACTACAATTACCGCCGCACCGGCGGCGCTGCAGAGCCTCGTATACTTGCCCTGGCCTCGCTTATAAATCTTAAATATCATTATCTCGTCTCTCCGTGACTCGCTCAGCGTATAGAGCCACTCCCGCCGGCCACCATAAAACCCAGGCCAGGAGGGAATCGAACCCCCAACCTTCGGTTTTGGAGACCGACGCTCTGCCAATTGAGCTACTGGCCTATTATCAATTATTGACTATCTTCTATCGACTGCTCCGCGTTTTTTGCAATAATCACTTATCAATTACCGTTTATTTTCGCCGTATCTTGTGAACGGTATGCTTACGTTCGCTTTTACAAAATTTTTTCAGTTCTAATTTAGGCACCCCAGCCGCCACACCGATATTTGTGCGGTAATTTCTCTGGCCACAGTCCGAGCACTCAAGCCAAACGTATTCCCTTTTACTCTTCTTTTTAGCCATAAAACCCTTCCGCGCTCCATCGCCAGCCTGCTCCGCCGGAGCGGCTGCGAAGGCCGGATAGCTTTAGAGCATCGGCGACAGCCGCAAGCTCTCCTTAGCCGAAACAAGCCAGTATTAACCTGCACACACCATCGACAGATTAAAGCACGACCGCTGTGAACATCCTTGGTTGTGCCACTGGTTAAAGTGTAACAATTATTTAGAACCCGCTATTGAAGGATTTTGGTTACCACGCCGGCACCAACGGTCCGGCCGCCCTCGCGAATCGCAAACCGAAGTCCCTCCTCCATAGCAATCGGGGAAATAATTTCCACCTCCATAGCTATGTTATCGCCGGGCATGCACATCTCCGCGGCCTTGCCGTCTCGGCTCATTAACTGGAGTATTGACCCCGTAACATCGGTTGTTCTGAAATAAAACTGCGGCTTATAGCCCGGAAAGAACGGCGTATGACGACCGCCCTCTTCCTTCGTCAATACGTAAACCTCAGACTGAAACTTGGTATGTGGAGTAATTGACCCGGGCGCTGCAATCACCTGGCCACGCTCTAAGTCCTTCTTTTCTACGCCACGCAAAAGCACTCCAATGTTATCACCGGCCTGACCCTCGCTGAGCGTCTTGTTAAACATCTCCACGCCTGTAACCACCGTCTTGCGAGTCTCTTTTGCCAGTCCAATAATTTCAATCTCGTCGCCGACTTTAACCACTCCACGGTCGACTCTGCCTGTCCCGACCGTCCCGCGACCCTTAATGCTGAAAACGTCTTCGACCGGCATAAGAAATGGCTTGTCGGTCTCACGCGGCGGAATAGGAATATACTCATCCATCGCGGTAAGAAGCTCGACTATCGGCTTGGTCTCAGGGTCATCAAGGCTCTCTGCTCGCATCGCCTTAATCGCACAGCCGCGAATGATAGGAGTGTCATCACCCGGAAACTCGTACTTGTTGAGCAGGTCTCTTATCTCCATTTCAACAAGGTCAATCAGTTCAGGGTCATCCACCAAATCCACCTTGTTCAGAAAGACCAACATTTTCGGTACGTTCACCTGACGGGCAAGCAGAATATGCTCCCTGGTTTGTGGCATTGGGCCGTCGTAAGCACTGACCACGAGAATAGCACCATCCATTTGAGCCGCACCTGTAATCATATTCTTAACGTAGTCAGCATGGCCGGGGCAGTCAACGTGGGCGTAATGTCGCTTCTCAGTTACATACTCCACGTGCGCAGTGGAAATCGTCAGAATCTTCGTCGGGTCGCGACGACCTTGTGCCTCAGAAGCCTTGGCTATCTCGTCATAGCTCTTGAATTTCGAAAGTCCCTTCATCTCCATTACCTTCGTCATCGCAGCAGTAAGAGTCGTTTTCCCGTGGTCAACATGTCCTATTGTTCCAACATTGATATGTGGTTTTGTCCGTTCAAATACAGCCTTAGCCATCTTACCATTAACCTCCAATATGCTGGGTTAATATTTTAGTGCCCTGCAAATATGGCTCCGCAAAGTTCCTTCAAGTATATAACAAACTCAAATACCAAAACAGCCCGCTGTGCACCCATCAGCCGCTGTGACCAGGCTGACCTGGTGCCAACTGTCTCGGCTTGTCCCGCTTGCATTTAGCTGCTGATGGGACTTGAACCCATGACCTCGTCCTTACCAAGGACGCGCTCTACCACTGAGCTACAGCAGCAATTAAACAGCCACCGTGCGATAATGGCCCAAATACCAACACCGCTCACATCAAAAAAAGATACACTCTACCCTTTCTCTCGCCGCCGCTGCAATGCCGACCCGGCAGAGAGTTACATCATGACCTCTGGGTTTTTAAGCGTAAACACTGTAGTTTATAGACTGACTTGAATGATTGCAACTACAAAAAAATGAAAAAAAATTAAAAAAATTAAGAATTTTCGTATTTTTTGCAAAAACCGCATCCAAACGGCATTTTTGGGCCTCCTCCGACGGCCAAAAGGCATCAATCGCGACCCGCCCGAATGGACCCTTGCCGGCTTTTGCCGGGCCCGAACGCCACTTCGGCCGCCCGCTGCATTCACTCCTTAATGGTAGTCAGGTCAAAAAAACATTGTCGGGCCACTCAGAAAACATCAGGTAAAAAACCACACGAGATAAATGATTCGCTTGCTGCATTACGTTGCCTAAGCAGGATAACTGGGCAACTGCCGTTTCCCCACTTCCCTCAAAAAAAAGGTTGAAAAATGGCATTTAAAATGCTATAATAGTTTTTTTGAGGAGGCAAATCGCTTGTACTATTAATAAATTCACAAAATTAATTCAGAAAGGCAGAAGATGAATGCACGAATGTATCTTTTAGTAACCATTATTGTATCAACCAGCTTTTGTGCCCTTGTCGAAGCTGTACCGCGCTCCGACAATTTCAATGACAACGTCAAAGGAGATATGTGGGGGCGTTTTGGTGTGAGTGAGCCTGAATCTGGCGATACCTGGTTCAGCGCCAATGGTGGGCCATGTAACGTCTGGCTTAATGAAATCAATCATAGACTCGAATTCGGGTCCAATAGCAATGCTTACGATGAAACGGCGGTTTATGGTTCTTCGAACTGGACGATTATAACAACTGAGGATTTTCAGATGAAGATTGATTTTTTCCATAATGGAAGCGGTGGTAGCTCTACATCAAGCGTTATACTTATCGGAATAATTTACGACTATGATTTTTTGCTGTTCCCGGAAAGGTATAACTATATTGAACTGGCCGCGGGCTACGGTGAGGATTATGCAATTTATTGGTATGAGCAGGATGGAGCAAGCACACCCTATGCTGATGATTACAAGCTCAGATATTCGGATAGTGGGACTTTATATATTTCTTATGACGCCCAGTTAGACCAGTTGTATCTTAGTGATACGGGCTACGGCAGTGTGAACGCCTGGAAAACCGTTTCTGGTATTGTCCAAGGAGTATGGAACAGAAAGATGGTTGGCGTGGCTATCGGTGGCAACGCAACTGGAGTTCCATTGATTTCGGGCCAGGCCTATTTAGATAACTTTGTTATAGACAGCGGCACTTTATGCGATGGACTGCCCAATGCGGATTTGAACGAAGACTGCAAAGTTGATTTTAAGGATTTCGCCCTGTTTGCGCTCGAATGGCTGAATTGCAATATGGACCCGCAGGAAAACTGTTGGTAGTCTCTGAACGATTAAAAAACAGCCCTGCGGAGTGAAAATTTAGGTGACGTTACCTATTTACTATTTATTCACTCCGGCTTATTTGGCTCGCCGGCCGGACCAAGCCGCTGTGACCAGTGCTCCACTTGCCCGGCCCACATCGGTCTTACCTCGGGGGTTTCCACCTGCATTAGTGCTCTTATAACCACATTGGGGTCGGCGCTACCCCCTCCTGCGGTTAGATAACTCTCAATCGACCGCACAATCACGCTGTTAGGGTCCAAATCCCCCTCAAGCAGGCGATTGGCCACCAGGCCTTTTGCAGCCTCCAGGTTCGGCCATCTCAAATACACGTCCAATAGCTGGGCCAAAATCACCTTTTTCTCCTCGGGACTTTCGGCAGCTTCCCGCAGCAGCCCCAAACATTTCGCCGCCTGCTCAAACTTACCGCCTTTGATGTAAAGCTCGGCGAGCTTACTTCTGACGTCTTTGAGCATCTGAGACTTCTTTTCACCGGAGGCCTTTCGCTCAGCCGTTTCAAGCAAAGACACCATCTGCTCATCCGAGAGC
>CAYLXD010000060.1:0-10477 GCA_964387515.1 uncultured Pirellulales bacterium
AGGGCTTCCGGACGCGACAGATATAAATTATGCAGCACCGGCCACAATAGCAGTGCCACGGCGAGCATCACCGGCATCTCGCGGCGCAGCGTTCGCATTTGGACCGTAATCGGCCGAATAATCGCACACAGTCCACCTACAAGGGCGAGATTAGCGATGTTCGAGCCGTAAACGTTACCGATGGCGATGTCACCGGCATTTCTGAGCGCAGCCGCGATACTTGCTGCAAGCTCAGGAGCGCTGGTGCCCATCGCTACAACCGTAAGACCAACAACAAGCGGACTTACGCCGAGCCGACGTGCCAAGCCAACCGCGCCAGAGACCAAAAGCCCGGCGCACTTCCATAGTATAATCAACCCCCCTACCAGCAATAAACAGGCCCATATTATGTTCATCTTGAGGATTATAACCAAGCCGACTGCTATTTCAAACTGTTTAGTCCAACGGCAGTAAGCATCACAGGCAGAGAAGTTCCAGACACTTTAGCTGATGTAAGAACTGGTAACTGGTAACTGGTAACTGGTAATTGGTAATTGCAAATCGAAGGGGCGGAAATCCTCCTGCGGCGGACAAGTCCTTAAACCTTACCGACGACGAGGCAGGCGTTGTGACCACCAAAGCCAAAAGAATTGCTCATAGCAACATCGACGTTCGCCTTGCGGGCCTGCAGCGGTACAAAGTCCATCTTAAGGTCGCATCGCTCGTCAGGGTTCTCAAGATTAATGGTAGGAGGGATAACCGATTCCTCAATTGCCTTGACACAAACAATCAGCTCAACAGCACCGCTTGCACCAAGCAAATGGCCGAGGCTGCTTTTCGTGGAGCTGATAAGCAACCTATAGGCGTGGTCGCCAAAGACTGTTCTGATGGCGGTGCTTTCAGCTATGTCGTTTAGCTCCGTGCCGGTGCCGTGGGCGTTGATATAGTCGACCTTTTCTTTTTCTATGCCTGCATCGGCCAGTGCCATCTGCATTACCCCTGCCGCACCCCGGCCGTCCGGCAGAGGAGCGGTGATGTGGAAACCATCGTCATTAGCACTGTAGCCAAGGAGCTCGGCGTGTATGTGTGCGCCGCGTTTTTTTGCGTGGTCAAGCTCCTCCAAAACCAGGATTCCAGCACCCTCGGAGAGGACAAAGCCGTCCCTGTCCTTATCAAACGGTCTTGAAGCTGCGGCAGGGTTATCGTTTCGTGTGCTCAGCGACTTTGCTGCGCAGAAGGAAGCCAATCCGACAGGTGTCAGGGCGGCCTCTGAACCACCCGTTATTACGACGTCACTTCGGCCGGCGACGATATTGCAGAAGGCCTCGCCGATAGCATGCGTGGCGGAGGCACAGGCGCTAGAGACGGAAAAATTGGGCCCGCACAGACCGTATTGAATCGCGATATTTCCGCCAGCGGCATTGGCCATAAGCCTCGGGACACAAAAAGGCGAGACCTTGCCGGGCCCTTTATTCAGAAGCCTTATGTGCTGCTGTTCGATTTCCCCGATTCCCCCTATGCCTGTACCGACGATGACACCGCTACGGAAGAGGTCTTCTTTGGAAAAATCAAGTTCACTATCGTTGACGGCCTGGCTGGCGGCGGCGACCGCAAGTTGCGCGAAGCGGTCCATCCGCTTTGCTTGGCGTTGTTCGATCTGTTTGGTCGGGTCGAAGTTCTTTATTTCACCGCCGAACTTGACCGGAAAGTCAGTGACATCGAATGATTCGACGTTCGAGACACCGCTTTTTCCCGCACAAAGCGCAGCAAAAAGGGCGTCGACGGAATCGCCCAAAGCGGTAACACAACCCAGGCCGGTAATAACAACTCGTCGTCTATTCATCGTAAGGGTCAAACTCGCCGGTTACTCGCTGCTTCTGGCGTGTGCTGTATTTATGATGTAATCAATCGCGGCACCGACCGTCTGGATTTTTTCGGCTTCTTCGTCGGGAATACTCATATCAAATTCGTCTTCGAACTCCATAACCAGCTCGACCGTATCCAGCGAGTCGGCATTTAAGTCATTGATGAATGAAGTTTCGCGTGTTATTTCAGACTTATCTACACCCATTTGCTCACTTATTATGTCGATTACTTTTCCCTCAATCGCCTTGACATCCAACTGTTCAGCACTCACTTGTTTTATCTCCTTAAATGGGTTTTTTTCATGCCCTAAAAAAGCTTCACCAGCAGCAAAAACTACTAACAATAGCTGCCGGCGTCGATTATTTCGGCAGGTATATTACCTTTTAGGGCACCGGTGTACAAATGTTTTTTTCTTTTTTTTACATTGCCATTCCGCCATCGATACAAAGTACCTGGCCTGTGATATATGCAGCTTCATCGCCAGCCAGAAAAGCGACGGCCTTTGCGACGTCATCGACGCTTCCGAAACGGCGCAGGGGTATAATCTGTTTAGCAGCTTCTTTAACGGGTTCGGGCAATTTATCGGTCATTTCCGTAACAATAAAGCCCGGCGCGACGCAATTTGCCGTTACATTTTTCCTTGCAAGCTCTCGGGCGATGGTTTTGGTCAAACCGATAAGACCAGCCTTGCTGGCGGCGTAATTGGCCTGTCCCGCGTTGCCGATAACACCAGAAACCGAACTTAGACTAATGATACGGCCGTATTTGTTTCTGACCATAGACCTGGCCGCGACGCGCATCGCAACAAAAGCAGCCCGAAGATTAACAGCAAGAACACTGTCGAAATCATCATCACCCATCTGCATAAGCAAGCCGTCCCGGGTGATGCCGGCATTATTTACGAGAATGCCTATCCCGCCGTATTCGGAGGCAAGGGATTCAAGTACTTCCGTAAACTTTGCAGTGTCCGTAATATCCACGCACCGCGTTACACAGCTAAAACCGGCCTGCTTTACGATGCCTTCAAGTTCCTTTAACTGCTCGGCGTTTATATCGAGGGCTGCGACTTCACGATTCTGCTTGAGCAGCTCAAGAACGATAGCCCGGCCTATTCCCCTTGCAGCACCGGTAACTACCGCCAATCTTTTCTCCGACATTTTTATTCTCCGCAAATTGCGTCAATCCTTTTAGCTTTTGAAAAGCGCTTAGTTAGCATTTAAGCCTTCAATTTGCAAGAAGATTTCCAAGTCAAAGCGGATATGGGGGTTAGAACAGCTAAAAGTCATCCCACACCTGATGCGTAATCCACGATTGTCCCTGCGAGTCAGCGCAGCTACCTGCGAAATCTCCACTATTCAAAACTTACCTGTATCGCTTTTTCTTTCTTACTGAGAGTTGCTTTTTTCGTCTGGCCGTTCGAGGTGATTACATAATCGCCGTAAAATGCTCTTGTTTTAAAGATGCCATCGTTATCAGCTTTGCCAGAGACTATAGTCCACCATTTGTTAAAAACAAGGTCGCGATAAGCTAAGGCCTGGGGGGTGGGTGTCCAGTCTTTTTTCCACATAGCCGTCTGTGGCATCCAGTGGCCCTGCTCCCAAAAGCCCCACATTAGAATTGCTTCAACGCTGGGATGCGCGAAGCAAATCGGGAAAAACATTCGAAGCGCTTCGGCCTTGCCTTGTTCGTCATCAGCTTCGAAAAGACATTCGGTGATTTTAATCGGCAGATTGAACTCGGCAAGCTTATCGAGAGTTTTCTGAACGTGCTCGGGTGTAGTAGCAGCTCTGCCGGAAGAGTCATTTTTACGGGAAGAGACAAAATGGCCCTGGCATCCAATCCCGCCGATGGGGACACCGTTTGCGAGAAGGTTTTCGATTTGTTCTATATAAGGGCCGGCATTGTAACCCCCTTCAACAAGAATACCGTAATCATTTACATATAGGGTAATATCCGGGTTGCCTATCTTGGCCATATAGGCCATTTCATTGATAATGCCGTAGCCGAGTCGACGACGGAAAAAGTCGCCATTAATCATTTCATTGTTCAGGTCAAACTCTTCGATGCGCCCCTTAAAATGTTTTGTAACATCAATCGCACGACGATTGATTGCTGCGCGAAGCTGGTCATTATTTAGCTCACTTAGCCAAGGCATAATGAATTTGTCTTTGGCCCAGAAAATGCAGTGGCCGCGCATCGGTATGTTATAATCCTGACAGATTTCCCATATTCTGTCCGCCCTATAATAATCAACAATACCGCGTTCGGCCTCGCAGTCATACCATTTCAGGGCGTTCTCATGCACCGCGTAGTTGAAATTCTCGCTTAAGATTTTCAAGTACATCTTCCTGTCTGCTGCCGACATAGCATCAGGACTCTTTTCCGCAAGGCTGTCTGGAATCGCCGTACCGAACAGAAATTCGTGACGCACCTGCTGGACCTTAACGTCAGAGGCCGGCTTGGTCTTTACCGTGATATCACCCATCCGAATCTCTGCTATGCGGGCCTCTATCGCAGCCGGTGTTATCTTTGCTGCAACCTCATCTTCTGCAAAACAGTTACTCACAATAAACACCTCCGCAACCAAAAGTAACAAACTTAACTTCGTCTTCATAATCCACATTCCTTGTCCACTTTTGCATCAAGGTCAACTTTCCAAGACTTTTCTTAAGGATTGTAAGTCATTTATGCCGTTGACTTTTGTTTTCCTGCTGATTCTTTTCATAAGGCCCGTCAGTACCTTGCCGGGGCCAACCTCATAAAATTCTTCGGCACCATCAGCCAAAAGTCTCTCCATACATTTTTGCCAAAGAATGGGACAGGTCAACTGTTTTATCAACCCCTGCTTTATTTCCTGGCCGCTATGATAATAATCGGCGTTGATATTGGCAATAACTTTGATAGCAGCAGGTTTGGAAATCCGGGTTTTCTCTAAGGCTTGCGAAAGTGCATCGGCAGCGCTGGACATCATTTCGGTATGAAAAGCACCTGCAACGGCCAGTTTAACGGCTTTGATGGCTCCGTATTTTGGCGCCAGTTTTTCGGCTCGCCCACAGGCGTCTTTGGTTCCGCTTATCACAATCTGGCCGGGACAGTTGAAATTAACACCGGCCAGAAGCTCTCCCTCACCAGCTTCCCTGCAAAGCTGGTTGACCTTTTCTTCATCGAGGCCGATTATACTGACCATTGCGCCTTCGGCAGCCTCGGCAGCGGCCTGCATCGCCCGGCCTCGTTTCTGGACCAGAACAAGGGCATCATCGAAACTCAGCACACCCGCCGCGTACAGGGCGGTATATTCGCCTAAGCTAAGGCCGGCGGTTACATCAGCGTTTGCGAATGCACTGTCGGGTTGATTAGTGCGCAGGACCTCCAGTATCGCCGCAGAGGTTACAAAAATCGCCGGCTGTGAAATCGTTGTGGTATTGAGCTTTTCCGCAGGACCTTCAAAACAGATTTGGCTCAGGTTAAAGCCGACGACATCGTCCGCCTTTTTGAAAATTTCCGCCGCCTCGTGGAAGTTATTAACAATATCGGCGCCCATACCAACAGTCTGAGCGCCCTGTCCCGGAAATAGAAAAGCGGTTTTCATATTCTCGTATATTGTATTGCGTATATCGTATTGCGTTATATCGTACTACTAAAATTGAATTACATTAGCCCCCCAGGTCAGCCCTGCGCCAAAAGCCACAAAAATAACAATATCGCCTTTTTTAATTTTTCCCTCTCTGACGCACTCGTCGAAGGCAATCGGCACCGAAGCTGCTGACGTATTTCCATACTCAGCTATATTCAAAAAGACCTTCTCATCCGGCAGGTTCAGGCGCTTGGCCGCAGACTCAATAATCCTCGCGTTCATCTGATGCGAAATGACCATTGCGATATCGTCGATGCCCAGGTTGCAACGCTCCATACACTGCGTAACAGTCTCAACTATCCGCCGAATGGCCTGCTGATAGACCTCTCTGCCCTTGATTTCCATATATATTTTCCTCGGGTCGTCCAGCTTTTTATCTGCTGGATAGCGAGAACCATAAGCCTGGCAATTCAAGGCCCGCCATCGGTCTCCATCCGATGCCATAATGCTGTACAGGATACCGCTGCGCCCGTCCTTTTTTCGCTCAAGCACAACCGCTCCTGCGCCGTCGCCGAAGAGAATGCAACTTGTTCGGTCACTCCAGTCGGTGATTTTTGTCAAAGTTTCAGCACCTATCACAAGGGCGTTTTGGTATCGTCCGCTTTCGAGGAATTGCTGTACAATAGACAAGCCATACACGAATCCGCTGCAGGCTGCGGCCAAATCAAAGACCCACGCCTTCTTTGCCCTCAGAGCCAGCTGTACAAAACTCGCCGTCGAAGGAAAGACCATCTCCGGCGTGATAGTGGCCACAATAATAAGTTCAATCTCAGCGGCATCAAGACCGGCTTGTTTCAAAGCCCTTTTAGCTGCTTCCGTGGCTAAATATGCGGTAGTTTCATTGTCACCAGTAACATGGCGAGACTTTATTCCTGTGCGGGCCGTAATCCATTCATCCGTGGTGTCGACCATCTTAGCCAGGTCTTCGTTAGTCAGCATCTTCGGCGGCGCAAACGAACCGTGACCAGTTATAACTGCGCGATAGGGGACGGTCCCTCCGTTAATCTGTCTGGTCATCCGTTGTCCTTACGTAACTGTCCTGAGATTGGTGTTTCTGTGATTCGTCACAAAATGATGTTGTTGATAAGTAGTCTGTAATCTTGTCATTTATTTTTCGCGTATGGTATTTTTTTGCTGTTAGAATAGCGTTTTTGAATGTCCGGCTCCTGCTGGCGCCGTGACATATCAGAGCTGTTCCATTAACTCCCAGCAGCGGCGCGCCGCCGTACTCATTGTAGTCGTATTTCTTATAGATTCTTTGCATTACGGGCTTGAATTTCATTGCAAGCAGTAGTTTTTCGGAGCCGAGCTCATGTTTTATCGCCTTGAAAAGGCCATCCACAACCCCTTCAGTCAGTTTCAAAACCACATTCCCGACGAAACCATCGCAAACCGCGACGTCACAAACGCCCCGGAAGATGTCACGGCCTTCGATATTGCCGATGAATTTCATATTGGAGTCGGATTTCATCAGCCCGCGGGCCCTTTTCACCATTTCATTACCCTTGGCGTCCTCCTGGCCGATACTCATAAGGCCGACGCGAGGGTTTTCGACACCGAGAAGATGCTTCGAATAAATGCTGGCCATTACGGCATATTGATAGAGGTTTATCGGCTTGCACGCGATGTTGGCACCGACGTCACATATCGTTACGGGGCCCTCGAAGGTCGGAAAGACCACCGCTATTCCCGGCCGATTAACACCGGGAAGATTCCGCATCCTCATCTGAAAGGCCGCGACACAGGCCCCTGTATTTCCGGCGGAAATAACGGCATCCGCCTGGCCCCGCTTGGCAAGCTTGGCAATGACCGCGATGGAACTTTTGACTTTTTTGCGCAGGCTTTCAATCGGAGGCTCGTCCATAGCGATAACTTCCGGCGCGTCGACGACGCTGAGCCGGTTTCGGCCGGCCTTTAGCGCGGTCAATTGCGACTCAATGGTGTCCGACGGGCCTACGAGAATCATCTCGTCTTCGTCGCCAAGCAGCTCGATTGACTCCAGTGCGCCCTGGATAACCTCATCCGGTGCGTAGTCACCACCCATTGCGTCGATTGCGATTCGCATACTTAGCTGCTCTCCTCTTTGCCCAACTTTAAGGTTATCTTCGGATTAACGTAACCGCAGTTTTCACAGGCTGCGTGAGGCAGCTTCGCCTGGTCACATTGCGGGCATACCGAATAATTTGCAGCTTTCAGCCTATGATGGCTGCGACGCGTACGGGTTCTCATTTTACTGGTCTTCTTTGCAGGCAGCACTGTAATTACTCCACTGTTTTAAGGTCCGGATTTTTTATCGATAAGCAGCTTTAATAGTTCAATAGCACGACTTTGTCAAGCAAAAATATTGATGCTTCGAGTGTGTGTCGGACATCCCACAATGTCATAAGTTTTTATTTGACAATCACAAGTGGTAAGACTACAAGATAGTGAAACGCGTGGCGCAAGCTGATGACGCGTTGTCTTCTCGGGTTGACGGGCGATTAGCTCAGCCGGCAGAGCAGCTGACTCTTAATCAGCGGGTCACAGGTTCGAATCCTGTATCGCCCAATGACTCTTAATCAGCTAATCGGCCGGCCGCGAGTTCAAAGTCCGCTCCGTCAAAAAGATATATCCTCTTCAAACAAAGACCTGCCACAAGTCAAAATAAACGCTTACAAAAAAATCCAAATACTATCGATGACTCCCTTAGCTCTCTACCGTCAGAACCGGCTGAAATAGCACGTTTCTGACCGGAACCGCCAGAGTATATCAAATCGCTGACAGAATTCTCTGGACAAAACAATGGTCATTTAGGTAAAATACATCTGTGAAATCCTTAGCTGTTACTTTTTTATCATTACTTTTGCTCGGGACCGGCGGGTGCCGGAAGCCACCGATTCGAATGGGGGCTTATGCTACTAAAACAATAGGAACTCGTTTTCCAGACCCCCGGAATTTAGGACACCATAACTCTCGGTCAGAAAAAAATGGTCAGATATATACATGTAAGGCAGGACACATTGACCTCGCCCATCTACGTAAAACCGCTGACTGGACAGCTGTACTTGCAGAAAAAACCTTCGAACACCTAATGAAAAATGAGGCTGAATTTTCATTTAAATTGAGAGAACCTTCGGTATATTTTGTCAAGCTTACTTATCCCAAAAACTGGGAAAATTTGCCGCAGAAGGACAAAGAGCGTATTGCACGTAACGTTTCAATTGAACTTGGGCAATACTTTGCCTACACCGCGGCTACCTGGCATGAAATCATCACCTGGTTTGGTTACAAGTGTACGGGAATTTATTCAGAGTTTCCCTCTGCATTTTCCTGGGAAGATACGATCTCCAACCTTCTTGGAACCTATGGTGCAGGTCAGGCCCTTCGGGATACCAAACATTCGTTTGATGAAGCTATGACATTGGTTCTCGACCAGCAACTTGAAATACTGGATGTTCAACCACGCAACACTGCAAAACTCGCATCTGAGCGAATAAAAGGAGACTGGTATTCAGGCGGTTTACTATTTTTTGTTAAGATGAAAAAGAGAAATTTCGACATAGGTTTGGATGACGGTTTTATTACACCGTGTACTGTACCTTCTCTCTGTGGCTGTGAAGAAATAGAAACTCCTATCTTTCTCACACCTAATCCTGATTCTCTTTCAGAATATGGATTTTCAGTGAAGTTGAAAATTAAACCCACCCTGTGGGAAAGACGCAAAATCCTAAGTATTGTTTATCCGAACCGGAAAGCAAGAAAAAAACAAATTGAGCCTGCTATTCACTTTGCTATGATTATGGACTACATCGAAAAAGAAGCAGTGAAAAAATACGGTCCTGGTGTACAGAAACCTACTTACTATCGTCCACAACAGCTTCATAAAGGGCAGCATTTGGTCTATAACTCGAAAAACACCACCTTTTGAAGGGGGCGTAATTGGATCCAAAAGGAGACCGCACCCGGCAGGACTCAAACCCGTCGCTATCCTTCGACTGCGCTCAGGGTCGCTCCTGTCACCCCGACGAGGTGGGAAAATTCTTTTCCCACACCCTTTGAGGTTCCGCCGTAAGGCGTCCTGTGGAGAATCCAGCCGAGACCGCGCCCGGCAGGACTCGAACCTGCAACCTTCGGATTCGAAGTCCAAAAGACTGTATGTAAATGCTTTCTTTAGAAGATGTTACAAACGCGAAATCGGCTGTTTTCGAGAGTTACAAGTGAATAGCAAGTTACTGACAAGCTGTTAACAAATAGCTATCACGTGACAACTGACCCACTTAGTGACCCACTCACGAGGCCCTAATCAATCTCGTACCCGTCCATCTGTAGGTTCCGTTTCTACCAAACCCAAGTCTCAAGCCCGACCCGCCAGCAAATGACATGGCAGGTGCCACCGACCTTGGGACCCCTCGAAGAAGCTCCTTGCCAACCAAAATGGCTGCTCTATCGGGGGTATATCCTTAGGATGTGTTGTTCTTCTTTGGTTTCGCCATCAGAACAATGGTACAGTCATCATGCGACTGTTCACGGAAGACCGTATTGATGTTCTGCTCAAGAACCCTTGAAACTCTATCAGGAGGTTCACGTAACCAACCCAGCATGATTGATGCAGCATGGGCTACAGTTCCGGTCCTACGATCCAGCAAACTGTTCTCTAGGCCATCAGAGAATATAACAAAACCAGTCGACGGCTGTTTACGATTACAGAGATGACGGCAATATCGAAAGAAAAGCCGTTAACGACAGCGATGCCTATTACGAATACGATACTAATACTGTCAATGGCACGGTTTTCGACAGCGATACAATGACAAAGGCGGGCGACGATGAGCTTGTCTGGGATGCTAACGGCAGGCTCGCTGAGACGCCGACAATATCCTTCGAATATAACGCAGATGGCAAATTGCGCAGAGCCGTTATCGGCAGCAATTCAATCGCCCTCAAATACGACCCGCAGGGTAACAGGGTCTGGAAGCAATCAACCGTTTCCGGCCAGACTACCGAACGAAAATATATTGT
>CAYLXD010000061.1:0-10433 GCA_964387515.1 uncultured Pirellulales bacterium
GGAATATGGCAGAGGTTAAAGCGATAGTTTTGAGGGCAGCAGGGATAAACTGCGATATGGAAACTGTCTATGCGCTCGAATCGGCGGGTGCGGAAACGCAGGCGGTGCATATAAACAGGATAATCGAGAACAAGACGCTGCTTAAGGAGTTCCACATACTTGTCTTTCCGGGTGGCTTTAGCTACGGCGATGACGTGGCAGCAGGCAAAATCCTGGCAAACCAGGTCAGGCATCATCTCTTCGAGCCGATTCAAAAATTTATCGATGACGGTAAATTAGTGCTCGGAATCTGCAACGGCTTTCAGGCCCTCGTCAAGGCAGGGATTTTGCCCGGCGATGGGACCGGCCGACAAGGGGCCGTAACCATAACCTACAACGACAGCGGTAAATTCGAGGACCGATGGGTGTACCTTGCTCCACAAACCGACAGATGTATCTTTATCGAGAAGGGCAGACAAATCTATCTGCCGGTCGCGCACGGGGAAGGCAAAGTCGTTACCAAAGGCACAACCGACCTGGAGAAGTTGAAGTCCGATGGATACATTGCGTTCAAATATGTAGACCAAAACGGCAAAGAGGGAGGCTATCCGATTAATCCAAACGGCTCGGTTGATTCGATAGCGGGCCTGACGGATTCTACGGGGCGGGTCCTGGGTCTTATGCCGCATCCCGAAAGGCACGTTCGGCACACACAGCATCCGCAATGGTCGCGTTTGAAAAACAAAGGCGAGGCCGACGGGATGACAATCTTTAATAACGCCGTCAGATACATCCGGGAAAAGGTCCTGAAAGGAAACAAGGTGTGCCTCACGTAATCGTATCCAAAAAACAGCTCTCAGAAAACGTATTCGCTGCGGATATAGAAGCGCCGCTTGTTGCACAAGCGAGGAAGCCCGGCCAATTCGTTATTATATGCATCAACAGTAACTACAGCGAACGGATTCCATTGACGATTGCCGACGCCGATGTCGAAAAAGGCACCATTCGTCTAATCTGGCAGCGTGTCGGCAAAACCACCGCCGAATTATCTGATTTGCAGGCAGGTCAGGAAATTGCCAACGTTGTCGGCCCGTTAGGCCGGCCCACCCATATAGAGAATTTCGGTACGTGTGTGTGCGTCGGCGGCGGGATAGGCATCGTTCCGCTGCTACCCATCGCAAAGGCCCTCAAACAAGCCGGTAATACAATCATCAGCATCCTTGGGGCGAGAACCAAAGACAGGCTCATTCTCGAAGATGAGTTCTCCCGGACAAGCGACGAGCTGATGGTGACGACCGACGACGGCTCCTACGGTCGAAAGGCCCTGGTAACCGAGCCTTTGAAAGAGGTATGTCAGCGTCAGCCAAAACCAGACCAAGTCTTCGCGATAGGCCCTGCGATTATGATGAAGTTCTGCTGTGAGGTGACAAAAGAATTTAACATTCCCACGCAGGTCTCACTGAACACGATTATGGTTGACGGCACCGGAATGTGCGGCGGCTGCCGAATCGAGTATGACGGCAAGCCGAAGTTCGTATGTGTTGACGGACCGGAATTCGACGGGCACAAGGTCAACTTTGACCTGATGCTGAAAAGACTGGACGCTTATAAGAACGCCGAACAGAAGGCGCACGAAAAATATAAAGAATACAGATGCAAGATAGGGCTTGATAAAGCTTAAAATTCGAAATCCGAATATCGAAAACCGAAACAATATCAAATGACGAAATTCAAATGACCGAAATAATTCGCTTAGAGAATTTGGATATCGGAATTTGGGGGGATGTTTTACCGTGATGGAAGAAGAGAGACGGGAATTGTTGCAGCAGCTTTTGGAAAAGCAAAAGGCTGGTGGGCTTAAACCCAAAGACAGATACGAAATCCCTCCGCAGGAGATGCCCGCCCAGGACCCTGTCGAAAGAATAAGCAACGTCAATGAGGTGGCGACCGGTTATACCGAGATGCAAGCCCGGCTGGAAGCAATGCGATGCCTGCAGTGCAAGAATGCCCCGTGCGTTGAGGGTTGTCCGGTGCGGATAAGGATACGGGACTTTATAGCTGCTATCGCTGAAGGTAATTTCAAAGAGGGGCTGGAAATCATCAAGGAAAACTCCCTGCTGCCGGCTGTTTGCGGGCGGGTATGTCCGCAGGAGGTGCAGTGCCAGGAAAAGTGTACGGTCGGCCTGAAATTCAAGGACACCGCCAAGGCAGTTTCAATCGGCCGACTCGAAAGATTCGTCGCCGACCTCGACCAGGATAATGAGAGCGTCCCAGCGGTTGCGCCACCGACGGGGATGAAGGTTGCGGTTATCGGCTCAGGGCCCGGCGGTATCGTGGCGGCTACTGATACCCGAAAGGCAGGCCACGATGTTACCATATTCGAGGCCTTTCATAAGCCAGGCGGTGTGATGGTGTACGGCATACCGGAATTTCGTCTGCCAAAGGCGATTGTACAAAAAGAAATCGACGTCCTTGCCAAGATGGGCGTCAAAATCGTCTGCAACTTTGTAGTGGGCAGGACGATGACCATCGAGCAGTTGATGAAAGAAGATGGTTTTGATGCTATTTATATAGGAGTCGGCGCGGGTCTGCCGAGATTTATGAGTATCGAAGGCGAAAACCTTATCGGCGTATACAGCGCCAACGAATACCTGACACGCTCCAATCTTATGAGGGCTTATGATTTCGGCAAAGGCGCCGATACGCCGATAGCGGTCTCGAAAAGGGTCGCTGTTATCGGCGGCGGCAACGTTGCTATGGATTCAGCGAGAACGGCCGTTCGACTTGGGGCGGAAAAGGTTTATCTTGTCTATCGAAGAAGCGAACAGGAAATGCCTGCCCGTATCGAAGAAGTTGAGCATGCAAAGGAAGAAGGCGTCGAGTTCCACATCCTGCAAAGCCCCAAACGAATCATAGGTGACAAAAACAGCCGCGTAACCGCTATCGAATGCCTCAAGTATAAACTTGGCGAGCCGGACGAATCAGGCCGACGCAGACCTGTCCCAATCGAAGGCTCGGAATTTAGAATCGAGGTCGATGCCGTAATAATCGCTATCGGTAATATTGCTAATCCGCTGATTCGCCAGACCACGCCGGACCTGGAGTTTAACAAGTGGGGAAATATCGTTGTCGACGAGAACTGCAAAACCTCACTGGACGGTGTTTATGCCGGCGGAGATATAGTTTTAGGCGCCGCTACCGTAATTTTGGCAATGGGCCAGGGCCGAATCGCCGCTGCTGCTATAAATCAATACCTGGCGCAGAAAAAGAAATCTAAACGCCAAATTTAACAAGCAAAGTCAGCAGTTTACTTTTTATCATCTTAGAATAGTTTCGTCCGGGATATTGCCATCTTTGAAGTGTTTATCCAGCCAGCCGCACTTGACTTCTTCTCGGTCGTCGAAATATTTGACATACGGTTTTATATCGAGGACGGGCGTTCCATCCAGCATATCGACCTCGGTAAAGTATAGCTTGTTAGCCTCTATTTTTTTGATTTTCACAATGGAAAGCCCTATGTGATTGGGCCGATGCGGACTTCTTATCGCAAATATCCCGTGTTTGTCTTGCTCTAAGAAAGGTCTGCCCTCGATTTCCTCTCTCTGTGATTTGTGGAAATGGTACAGGATTATCGCGTGGCTGAATCCATCCAGGTCCTTTAGCCCACCAGCATATTTATCTTTCAATTCAATCCACGCCTCCACATCGCTTTTAAAAGTTCCCTGGATGGGGATATCCGTGCTCTCTTTATACGGCGAACAGATTTTCCCGATGGGGTGCATTACTATCTGTTTCATACTTTCACCTCTGCGTCATAATCGTGTTTGACAACTTCCCACACTTTTAGTATTATCCTTGCCTTTCGTGATTTTTGAAAATCATTATACGGGAACTTAAAGGTTAATATCAGTACAAAAACAGGAAAAGATACTAAGGCCGCCGTAATGGAAATTAAGCCTTTCAGAGCGTTCAGGTTCAACGCCGATGTAGTTGGCAATGTGGGCAGTTGTATTGCTCCGCCTTACGATGTTATCAGCGAGGCCCAGCAGCAGCAGCAGCTTTACGAAAAAAGCTCCTACAATATTGTACGTGTAACGAAGGGAAAAACTACCGCATCCGACACCGGAAGCAACAACCAGTACACAAGGGCCGCCGAGTATTTCAATAGCTGGATAGAAAAAGGTGTACTGAAGCAGGATTCCGAGGAGACTGTCTATTCTTACGTTCAGGATTTTGAATTAGCCGGGGCTATCTTTCAGCGCCTCGGTTTTATAGCCCTTTCCAAGCTGGAGGAATTCGGGCCGCACGGCCAGGTCAAACCTCATGAGTATACCCTTAATGAGCCCAAGATTGACCGGCTTAATCTTAAAAGAGCAGCCTCAGCCGAGTTTGGTCTTGTATTTATGCTCTACGACGATGAGCAGAAAATTGCTGACAGAATTATTGAAAACGCCGCTCGCCAGAAGCCGTTAATCGATTTTGTCGATGAGCAAAATATCCGTCACCGGCTCTTCGCGATAACCGCAAAGGGTGACATCGAGACGATTTCGAAAATGATGCTCGATAAGAGCTGTATCATAGCAGACGGCCATCATCGCTACGAGGCGGCTTTAAGCTATTACAGACAAACCAGCAACCCCGCGGCACAGTATCAGATGACAGCCTTTGTCAACACACAGCGTGAAGGGCTGGTCATACTTGCCACACATCGTCTTGTGAGTAATCTTGAAAAATTTGATTTTAAGAAATTACTCGATAAACTGACGCAAAAGTTCGAGATTACCAAATACCGTTTTGACCCACCGCAGACCCGGACACAAGCCGGTCTAAAGATGCTCGCGCAAATAAGCAATGAGCAGGTCCGCGGCAGGAACGCCTTCGGTATCTTTGCCGGCGATGGCGGCTTTTATGTGGCGGTATTAAAAAAAAGCAGCCTGATGGATTCTGCGGCACCCAATATGAGCCCGGCGTGGAGGTCGCTCGATGTTTCCGTGCTTCATAAACTGATACTGGAGGAAATGCTCGGCATCGACGAGAAAAAGCTGGCTTCGGGCGCCTATATCGAATATGTCAAAGACACCGGAGATAAAATCGATGAGCTGATTGGAAGGGTCGAGAGCGGCCAAAAGCAGGTGGCGTTCTTTATGAATCCGCCGAAAATGCGGCAGATACGAATGGTGGTCGAGGCCGGTGAGAAAATGCCGCAGAAGTCGACTTACTTTTATCCAAAGATGTACACAGGTCTGACGATTAACAAATTGTAAGGGTTGCCGTTTTACGGTGTGTTGGAGAACGGGGCCCGCAACTTTTTTACTGGAGAAGATGAAATGGTAGATTGGAAAAACCCACCGAGATTGTTCATTCCGGGACCGGTCAAGGTCAATGAAGACGTCCTGCAGCAGCTTGCACGCCCCACACTGGGACATCGCGGCAAGGAATACGCCCAGCTTCACGCTGAGACCGTCGAGATGCTAAAGAAAATTCTCTTCACGGAGCAATATGTGTTTTTGTCCACGTCATCAGCCTCCGGAATCTGGGAAGCCGCCATTCGGAACTGCGTCGCTCCGGACGAAACCGTCCTCTGCACGTGCTGCGGAGCCTTCAGCGACAAATGGGCACAGGTAGCAGAGCAGTGCGATAAGAAGGTCGAGCGACTGAAAGTTGAATGGGGCAACGCCACCACCGCTGAGTTGATTGATAAGAAACTGGCAGCCGGTAAATACGCTGCCGTTACCATTGTTTATAGTGAGACAAGCACCGGCCTGATGAATCCGGTTTATGAAATAAGTGAAATGATGAAGGAAAAGTACCCGGACGTTCTTATCTTTGTCGATGCGGTCAGTGCAATGATAGCTATGCCTCTGCACTTTGATGAACTTGGCTGGGACGTGGCATTTGCGTCGGTTCAGAAGGCTTTTGCGATTCCGCCGGGACTGGCGATAGCTGCTGTAAGCAAGCGTGCTGTGGAAAAGAGCAAAGATATTCCCGGCCGCGGCTATTACTTTAACTTTGAACTCTGGGTGGAATCCGACGCCAAGAACCAGACGCTTGTCACGCCCAATATCCCTCACATTATGGCCGTGAATTACCAGTGCAAAAGATTGCTCAAAGAAGGTATGGAGAACGTCTGGGCCCGGCACAAACAAATGGCCGACTTTGTAAGGGGCTGGGCCAAAGAAAAATTCGGCTTGTTCTGTGAAGAAAAATATGCCTCGAACACACTCACAGCGGTCGAAAACACCAGAGGTATAAACGTTGCTGAGGTAATAAGTGCTATACAGAAAAAACATAACACGGTGTTCGGAAACGGCTACGGCAAACTAAAAGAAAAGACCTTCCGCATTGCTCATATGGGTGATATTACCCTCGACGAACTCGAAGAACTGCTCGGCTGGATTGACGACGAAATTGGTTAAAGAGTCGGCCTTTCCATTTTTTGCTGCGGGCGTGTGAAAAAATCTTTGACGTTGTGAACCTACGGGTAATAAAATCGTATAGAAATTAATCAAATTTTTCTTGTTGCGGTTAATTTAACGGTTTTTGTTACTGTTTTGATAACCTTATAGGAAATAGGAGGTTGCCAATGCGAGTTCTAAGTTTCAATCGAAGTAGGGGGCTGTCCTGTCGTTTTGTTATTTCGTTTTTTTTGGTGTTTGTGCTGCTTGCTGGTTCACTGCCGGCCTTTGCGCAGGATACCGACAGTATTGCTGCCCTGCGAGGGATGGGCAAGGCCTTTGCCCAGATTGCCGAAAAGGCATCGCCTGCCGTGGTCGGTATAAGGGTCGAAAAGACTGTTACCACCCCCTACTACACAATACCGGACTGGCCGTTTGGCGACAGGGACAACCCATTCGGTGACGAGTTCTTCGAGCGATTCTTCCAGGGGCGTATGCGTCCCCCGAATTCGCAGCAGCGTCAGCAGAAGTCCACTCGTACCGCCCAGGCATCCGGCTTTATTATCTCGCCGGACGGCTATATCCTCACCAATAATCACCTCGTAGGCGGTGCAGACAAAGTTATGGTCAGAATAGCCGAACACAGCACAGAAATCGAGGCAAAGGTAATTGGTACCGATGCTGATACCGACGTGGCTGTGATAAAAATCGAGGGGAAAGATTTGCCACACCTGAAGCTCGCCGACTCTGATAAAATACAAGTCGGCGAGTGGGTAGTTGCTATCGGCAACCCATTTGGCCTGAGCCACACTGTAACAGCCGGCATCGTGAGTGCCAAGGGCAGAAGTGGGTTGCCCTTGGAGGAGATTAGCTATCAGGATTTCATTCAGACCGATGCTGCTATAAATCCCGGCAATTCCGGCGGACCGCTAATCGACCTTGATGGAAAAGTGGTTGGTATCAATACGGCGATAATCGGCCCGGGTGGCAACATAGGTATCGGATTAGCCATTCCAATAAACCTGGCAAAGGGTGTGCAGCAGCAGCTTATCGATACGGGCAAGGTTGTTCGAGGGTATGTGGGGATATATATGACGCAGTTGACACCCGAGCTGGCTGAAGGTCTCGGACTTGCCAAGGGCACCAAGGGTGTAGCTGTGTCGCAGGTCATCGAAGGTTCGCCTGCTGAAGAAGCCGGCATTAAGCATAACGATGTTATTGTAGAATTCGAAGGTGAGCCGGTTGAAAATGATAATGAATTTCGTAATCGCATAGCAATGCTCAAGCCCGGTACAGAAGTCAAGCTTGTCGTGCTGCGGGATGGCAATCGCAAGGCCTTTACTATCACACTTGCCGAGCGTCCGTCGGAGGGAAAAATCGCAGCGACCAAATCGCAGGCCATCGAAAAATTAGGTCTTACCGTTCAGAACCTGACCGATGATTTGGCTGAGCGTCTGGGTTATAAGGGACTAAAGGGCGTTGTTATTACTCAGGTTGAGCCCGGCTCACTGGCTGAACTCGGCGGTATCAGAGACGGTATGCTGATTATGGAAGTCAATCGTGAAGCTGTTGCCAATACCAAAGATTTCGACAAGGCAGTGGAGAAAGCCGGCAAGGACGAGGCAATTTTGTTTCTAATCACAGACGGCCGATACGCGCGCTACGTGATTTTGAAGCTGCCTTAAAGAATAGATATTGAGAATGTAAGGCCTTTTGTATAAATGCCTTAGCCCCCCTTCTTGCTTTCGCCTGCTGCCTTGTCTTGCGACAGGAGATGCAGAGGCAAGCAAGAAAGCAGGGGGGCTTTTGTATTGGTCAGACTCAAAGTTGGGTTGTTGTCGTGGATTATTGTGATTGGCTATTGCATTCTACCGGCGAGAATGCTATAATTACCGACAACATTTGGGTTTTATCAAGTTTAAATGGGCAGTCGTTGTTGGGCTGCCTTTTGTTTGGGTATGAAGAATTCTTTCAGGAGTTTTGGTTATGGCTTGTAATTTAGCGATTGCGGGAGTAACCGGTGCTGTCGGCCGGGAGTTCTTAAAGATTCTGCAGCAGCGAGATTTTCCGTTTGACTCGGTAAAAATGCTTGCGAGCAGCCGTTCAGCCGGCAAAAAAATCGAGTTCAAGGGCAAACAATATATCGTCGAGGAACTGACCGGGAACAGTTTCGAGCGAGTTGACATCGCATTGTTCAGCGCCGGCGGAGACAGAAGTAAGGAGTTTGCGCCCGCTGCGGCAGAAGCCGGTGCGGTCGTAGTGGATAATTCTTCAGCCTTTAGAATGGACCCGCAAGTGCCGCTGGTAATCCCCGAAATAAATCCTGAAAAGATAAAAGAGCACAAAGGTATCATAGCAAACCCGAATTGTTCGACGATAATCGGCATCGTGCCGGTCTGGCCTCTGCACAAGGCAAATCCGGTCAAGCGGATGGTTGTCAGCACCTACCAGGCCGCCAGCGGAGCGGGGATGCAGGCAATGCTCGAACTGGAAAACCAGAGTCGTGAAATACTCGAAGGCAAAGAGCCGACCTGTAAAGCTTTCCCGTATCAAATCGCCTTTAACGTATTCAGCCATAATTCTGCGCTCGACGCCAGCGGCTACAATCTCGAAGAGCGAAAGATGGTCCTCGAGACCCGTAAGATTTTCGACTGCCCCAGCATCGCGATTACCTGTACCTGTATTCGCATACCTGTTTTCCGGGCCCACTGTGAAAGTATCAATCTTGAGTTCACTGACCCGATTACTTCAGAGCAGGTCAGGGACCTTTTAAGTACTGCGCCGGGCGTTTCGGTATTGGACGACCGCAAAAACAATCGCTTCCCGATGCCCATTGACGCCACCGACAAGGACAATATCTTTGTCGGCCGAATCCGCCAGGATGAATCCATACCTGACAACCGCGGTATCAACATCTGGGTTGCCGGTGACCAGCTTCGAAAAGGCGCTGCCCTCAATGCTGTTCAGATAGCGGAAAGGCTGCTATAATCGGCCTCGATGGCGGTTCGCAACATAAAATTAACAATCAGCTACGACGGCCTGAACTACAGCGGCTGGCAGAGCCAGCGAGACAAACGAACCATTGAGGGCGAACTCGAACGGGCGCTTGGTGAATTGACCGGCGTTTTCATCAAGGTAGACGGTGCCAGCCGAACCGACGCCGGTGTCAGCGCCCTCGGCCAGGTCGCAAACTTCTTTATCGACTCGCCGATACCGACTGAAAACTTCGTCAAGGCGCTTAACGACCGGCTGCCAAAGGACATTGTCGTTACCGAGGCGGTTGAGGCAAACCAAACCTTCGATGCTTCCGGCTCAGCTAAAAGCAAACTATACCGATATACAATTTTCACCGGCAAAAAGCGGAACGTTCTGAAAACCCGAAATTGCTGGCACCGGCCTGCGGCCCTCGATGTTGCTGCAATGGACGCCGCCGCGAAGATGCTAATCGGCAAAAAAGACTTCAAATCCTTTGCATCAGCCGCTGACAAACGCGAAAACCCAATTCGCACCGTAATGCAATGCGAGGTTACGCAGCAAGACAAATGGGTCTATATAGATATCGAAGCCGACAGGTTTTTATACAATATGGTCAGAAATATTGTCGGCACTTTAGTCGAAGTCGGCCTCGGCAGATTAACGCCCGAAAAGATAAGACAAATTCTTGAAGCCAAAGACCGGACTGCAGCAGGGCCTATTGCCCCTGCTCAAGGCCTTTGCCTAATGTGGATTAAATACGCCTAAAGCGTATGCAGGAGGCATATTGAAAATCGTTCATATAATAACTCGGCTGATACTCGGTGGCGCGCAGGAAAATACATTGATTACCTGCAAGCTGCTGGCACAGCGCGGCCACGATGTTACGCTCATCACAGGCCCAGCCATAGGCCCCGAAGGCGAGCTTTTCGAGCAAACCAAAAACCAAAAATATAACGTAATCGTCGTCCCTAAAATGATTCGTGCAATCTGCCCCCTATACGACACCATAAGTTACTTCCAAATCAAAAAGCACCTAAAGCGGCTCCAGCCGGATATCGTTCACACCCATTCAGCAAAAGCAGG
>CAYLXD010000062.1:0-10370 GCA_964387515.1 uncultured Pirellulales bacterium
ATATAATTAATCTTATGAAAAACTCCATCCTAAGCGAACTTTTTAACCAAATGGCTGATATCATGGAAATCGTCGGCGAGGACCGTTTCCGCATCAACACCTACCGAAAGGTTGGGCGAATCATCGGCGATATGCCAACCGATGTCGAGACTATGTTGGCAACCGGAGAGTTAGCGAAAATACCTGGTATTGGAAAATCAAGCATTGCCAAAATTGAAGAGTTTGTAAAAACCGGCCAAATCACCGCCCACAAACAACTGCTCACTAAAATCCCACCAACACTGTTGGAACTGCTCAATATACCCGGTATGGGACCCAAAGGTATAAAAGCAGTTTACGAAAATCTAAATGTTAAAACCATTTCCGAACTGAAAAAAGCGATTGCATCCGGCTCTTTAGCAAAACTAGCCGGCTTTGGCGATAAAAAGGCTGAGGCAATAACCAGAGGTATCGAATTTCTTGAAAAGTCCACCGGTCGAATTCGCCTCGACCAAGCCGTCGAAGCCGCGGATATAGTCACCAGATTTCTCCGGGAGCTTCCCGACATCGGGAAAATCCAGCCTGCCGGTTCACTGCGGCGACAAGCCGAAACCATAGGCGATGTTGACATACTCGTTGCTGCTAAAAAGGGCAAAAAAATAATAGATGCATTTACCGCTGCAGGATTTGTCAAAGAGGTCCTCGCCGCTGGGCCAACAAAGGGCTCTGCGATTATCCAGATAGAAACCACCCCCGTCCACGTCGATGTGCGTGTTGTGCCGCAAGAGAGCTTCGGTGCTGCGGCACAATATTTCACAGGGTCGAAACAGCATAACGTGCGTCTAAGAGAAATTGCCGTAAAAGCAAAGTTGAAATTGAATGAGTATGGTTTGTTCAAAGCAGATAAAATGATTGCAGGGCCTGTCGAAGAAGAAATATATCAAAAGCTCGGTCTTGATTATATCAACCCGGTCCTGCGGGAAGACCGCGGCGAGATTGAAGCTGCAAAGATACACTCGCTACCGAAATTGATTGAGCCCGAAGATATAATAGGCGACCTTCACGCCCACACAAATGCCTCTGATGGTGATTGTGACATATCCGAGATTGCCCAAGCAGCGAAAAATGTGGGTTATAAATATATCTGTATCACGGACCACTCCAAGTCATCAGCGATTGCCAACGGCCTATCGGCCAAGCGATTGAGTCAGCAAATTAAGCAAATACGCAAGCTCAATGAGCAGCTCAAAGGCATAACAATTCTGGCAGGAACCGAGGTTGATATCCTTGCCGATTGCTCTCTGGACTTTGACAAGAAATTGCTCGCTGACCTCGATTTTGTGATAGCTGCAATACATTCCGGTCTTGCCAGCTCACGCGAAAAGGTGACAAGCCGCACACTAAAAGCAATGGACAATCCGTATGTCCACTGCATTGCCCACCCCACCGGCAGGCTAATTGGCCAGCGTGAACCGATGGACATTGATATCTCCGCCGTGATTAAACATGCTGCCCAAACACACACCGCCCTGGAGGTAAATGCGAATCCCTGGCGGCTGGACCTCAAGGATACCCATTGCAGGATGGCAGTCGAGGCAGGGGTGAAATTAGTCATTGGAACTGATGCCCACAGCATTGGTGGTCTCGGCTTGATGGGCTATGGCGTGGCAACCGCTGCGCGAGGCTGGGCAACAAAAGCTGATGTCTTAAATACATTCACAGCATCTAAAATCAAAAGCTGGGCCGCCAGTAAAAGCAAAAGCTAAGCAGAGAACCACAAGTAGGTTCGACCCCCTCGACGGAGCTCGGGGCAGGCAGGCTCACTATAAACAAGTATCGAGCTATGTCATCGAAATCCGACAAAATCTTATTAACCGGCGTTCCGAGCTGCGGCAAAACAACCGCTGTAATGAAAATCATAGCCAATCTCGACCCCAAAAAGATATCAGGTTTTTACACGCATGAAATTCGCGAAAACAATACCCGCAAAGGTTTTAGCTGGACCCGCCTCGATGGCGCTACCGGCATTCTCGCCCACGTGAATACCAAATCTTCCTACAAAGTCGGCAAATACGGCGTAGATGTTTCTGGCTTTGAAAAGTCTGTAGTACCAATCCTGGATGTTAACCACAGCGATGCAGAATTATTTATCATCGACGAAATCGGCAAAATGGAGTGTTTCTCAAAAAAGTTTGTTACAGCAGTACGTCGGCTTTTTGCATCCGACAAATTCGTATTGGCCACTGTAGCACAAAAAGGGACCGGCCTTATTTCTGAAGTAAAAAATTATCCGAGCACAAAACTATTTAATTTGACAACTCAAAGTCGCGATAAAACAATCGCTGAAATTTCACAGAACCTTTCATTTCTTAAGAAAAGCATGTAAAAATGATGTCACCAGAGCAATCGTTTCAAGTTGCCGGCGTAGATGGCTGCAAAGCAGGCTGGTTCGTTGCTATTGCTTCAGTAACAATGAAAAACAGAACAGACACATCCTGTGAATTTAACCTAAAAAATGTCTTTATAGCAAGTATCTTCACCGACGTGCTTTCAGAAACAACGGATTGTAAATTAGTTTGCGTCGATATTCCTATTGGTTTAAGTGACGGTAACAGACCACGTGAGTGTGATGTTGCTGCACGTGAAATTCTTCGTGGGCCACGAGCAAGCAGTGTATTCCCTGCACCGATTAGACCTTGCCTTTCGGCCAAAGATTATGAAACAGCCAGTAAAATTTCCTTTGAATATACCCGGAAAAAGCTAAATCGACAAACCTTCGCATTGATGAAAAAAATTCACGAGGTAGATGATTTAATGACACCGGAGCTTCAGAGCCGAGTACGCGAAATTCATCCCGAAGTATTATTTTGGGCGCTTAATCACGAACAGCCGATGCAGCATAAAAAGAGTAGGGTCGTAGGTAGAGAGGAACGGATAAGAATTCTATCTCCTATATTTCCGAACGTGAGAGAAATCGTTGCCAAAGCTCGCAAACCCAAAGAAGTAGCACCGGACGATATTCTTGATGCGCTTGTGGCCGCCTGGACGGCTGGCCAAGCCGTGATGGGAAAAGCTGAGACGCTGCCACAAAATCCTGAGCTTGACAGCAAGGGCCTAAAAATGGAAATTCTCTACCCCGTCAATTTTGTGACAGAACAAGGCAGCCATCTTCAAATCTCGTGTCAACCTGTTCAATAAGCATACTGTTTATGACCACGTGTAAAAAATGCGGTAAGACCTCTGAGGAAACAGCTAAAGTATTATCACTTTGTGCTGAGTGCATTCGTGAAGCTGACAGCGAATGTCTAACAGAGCTTAAGGAAATTCACGCTGCAAGCCGGCAAAAATTTGACCTTCCTGTTTTGCCGCCATCCGACCCTGAAGGTACACAGTGCAGACTCTGCCAAAACAACTGCCGGATAGCAATCGGCGGACGAGGCTACTGTGGCGTGCGAAGAAATGAAAATGGGCGTTTGAGGGGCGGTACTCCCAAAGGAGCTGTAGTATCCTGGTATTATGACCCGCTTCCAACCAACTGCGTAGCTGACTGGGTGTGCGCCGGAGGCACCGGCGCCGGCTATCCCAAATGGGCATACCAGCCTGGAGCAGAACAAGGCTATCTAAATCTGGCCGTTTTTTATGAAGCTTGTACATTTAACTGTCTGTTTTGCCAGAATTGGCACTACAGAAATCATTCCACGACAAGTGAAACGCACACGTCCGGCGAACTCGAAGAAGCGATAACTGACCGTACATCTTGCATCTGCTTTTTTGGCGGCGACCCTACATGTCAATTGCCCCACGCATTAGCAGCCTCAAGACAGGCACGCAAGAAGAACCCTCAAAGGATATTACGCATCTGCTGGGAGACAAACGGCTCCATGAATCCTAATCTTCTGGATAAAATGATGAGCCTATCGTTGGAAAGCGGCGGTTGTGTAAAATTTGATTTGAAGGCTATGGATGCAAATATTCATTATGCTCTTTGCGGTGTCGATAACAAGCGTACCCTGGAAAATTTCGTCCGAGCAGCTCAAAGGATTACAGAAAGGCCGGAGCCTCCACCAATTGTTGCCAGCACTTTACTTGTGCCAGGTTATATTGAAGCTCAGGAGATTGAGGCAATAGCATCGTACATTGCCAACATTAATCCGGATATCCCATACGCACTTCTTGGTTTTCACGGCGATTTTCTTATGATGGATTTGCCACGAACATCATGGGACCAAGCGAATCGCTGTCTGGAAGCCGCCAGAGGTGCTGGTCTGAAACGTGTGCGAATCGGCAATACTCATATACTTAGATAGTGGCCCGAGAACGTGGGGTAGACCTGTGAGCGGAGCTATCTTTTTTCTGTTTACTACTTCTTATCAGCGCTGCTTCTAACTTTATAAACGTTTTTGTTTTCCTGTTGAACTTATTTAGGTCTATTCGGAATTTGGCCGCCTCCTGTTTTACCAAATCCAGCGGCTCAGGATTTGCCTTTTTCCATACTGTTCGTAATTCCCTCAAGAAAATATTCGCTGTTACCGGCCCAATACCTTTGAATTGCATAAGCCTGCCTTCCAAATCTTTTGGATTCCTGGCTATTTTGTGCAATTCAGTCAGGGTGCCATAACTTTGCTGTAATTGTTTAATCAAATCAAGCAGTTTAGAAGCAGTGGAAAAGTCATACCGGACATAGCCACCATTATCTAAGATTTGTACCAAACCATCCCACCCTGTATCAGCTATGGCTTTAGGAGTTAAGACGTTGCATGATTTGAACTGTTCGTAAGTTTTTGCTGCAGTGCGGAAAGATATGCGTTTGCCAAACAGAACCGAGGCTAAAAACCATTTAAATATTTCTTTTTCCTTGGCATCTCGCAAGTTGATTCCTAATGCAACTGAAAACGGCGTGCCCAGTTCTTTGATTAAAGCTTTCAGTTGCTTTTCTTGTTTAAGAGTCTTTTTCGTTCTTCTGACTTGCATAAAGCAGTCTTTCTGAAATAGGTGGATGCGTATGAAACAAAATTTTGACAAGCTTACTCGGTGAAGGGTCACTTAGATTCTGACTACCCAGTTTTGTGATGGCAGAAACAAAGTTGTCTTTGTTCGGTATATGGCTAAGGGCAAATATGTCTGCCTGCTTTTCCAGGTAACGCAGAAAACCATTCTGAATGGGTATGAAAAACAATCCTATCAGCATTAAAATTAATGCCAAAAGGGGAAAAGCGGCGATGTCAGAAATTTGGCTAAAGCCAAAGAAATCCAACCCGCTCTTGAATAAAACACAAGTCAGATAAAAGCTGGCCAGAGAAATTACTGCTCCAAAGGCAAGGATTTTCCAAACGTGGTGCATGCACACATGCCCCAGCTCGTGAGCAAATATCGCCTCTATTTCATCATCTGCGTAGTTTTCTAATAGAGTGTCTCCCAAGAGTATGCGTCTACTTCTTCCTAAACCAGCAACCGCTGCATTTGCTTTTCGCGTCTCTTTGCTCAACTGAATCTCAAATACCTTTTTGATTCCGATGCCGCAAGTTTCGCACAGCTTCAGCAATCTGTCTTTAAGCGTGTTGTTGTCCAGTGGATTGCATTTATAAAACAAAGGTATTATCAAAACTGGTGCTATCTTACCAAGCACGACGGTAAACAAAAACCACGCTGCCGTCGCCGGGAGCCACCAATTATTCGGGAAGTGTCTCAAAAAGACATAAAGCGCTTCTCCTGCCACTAAAAACACCACGAAAGACAGCAGCCACTTCTTTATACTCTGTTTAAACCAACTAACTATTGTTTGAGTGGAAAGCAGAAACTTGTGTTCGAGCAAATAACCACCATAGAAATCCAGACCAACAAATAGCAAATAATAAACAACACTAAAAAGAACCAGATAAATGCCTGCTTGTATGTAGAAGTTCTGGCCCCAGTGCACAACCAGATCTCTTAGCAAGACAGATGCTCCGGAGAAAAGCATGACTATTAGAAAAGCCAACGTCAGCAGCAGCTGATAAACAGCTAATCGAATTCTTTGGCGGGAATATTCCTTTGCCTGTGTCGAAGCTTCTTCCATCTGGTTGAGCCCTGCATAATCGGTTCTTTGATTCTGAGGTTTATTAAATTATAATACCAGAAGCAGGACGTTTCATCCAAAGGTGATTGCGGTGCTAAGCACCAGCCACAAACCAGCTTGATTCGCTTTTTGTGAGATAGGGCCGGTAAAGCCAAAAAGGACATAGTATAATACGCATTCTCAAAGACACTTTTTGCATTTAGGAACTCCTCTGACAAGGCTCTGAAGAAATGGTTCAGCTTTTCACTATCGGGCATTCCAATCGTTCGTTTGAGGATTTTTTATCGCTGCTGAAGGGATTTAAGGTCTGCGAGATTATCGACATAAGGCGGTATCCGAGTTCGCGTAAGTTCCCGCATTTCAATCGCGAAGTCCTGCGCATGCTTTTGGAGTCGAAGGATATTCGGTACATGTGGTTGGAAGCCTTAGGAGGCCGCAGGCATATCAAAAAAGATGACAAATCTCCAAACGCCGGCCTTAAAAGCCTCGGATTTCGTAATTATGCCGACCATATGGCAACAGATGAGTTCCGCACAGCCGTCCAGAAGCTTCTATCAACGGCCGCAACTACACGGACTGCTGTTATGTGTGCGGAAAAGTTCTACTGGAAATGCCACCGTAGGCTTCTGGGGGATTACCTCGTTGCACAGGGTGTAGAAGTAGTCCATATAGTAGGACCAGGCAAGTTCTCAGGTCATAAGCTAACACCTTACGCCGTCGTTACTGAGGGCGGAGTCATTTATCCTTCAACGAGCGATACACAAAAGAGCTTTTTGAACCTGGACACGGAAGTCAAACCAGGATAAATTTTAGTAGGATATGTTTTGTGAATTGCTACAGTTTGAGCGATATGAAGACGATTCTTTTTTCAATTACAATTTTCTTAGCTTTATCGGCGACGTTGGCTATGGATTTCAAACCACCTACCGCCTCAGAGAGACTCAAAGCCATCGGTTCCACCGAGGGGCTTGCGGAAACTATCAGGAAGGCATTAGAACCCGGCAGCGGCTTTGAACCCATACCCACCCCAAAACCTGGGGACTGGTTAGCTGTACATCCGGAAAGCGGACAGAGCTTTGATGATTTCGTTAGAGATAAGCCAAACCGGCCGGACAGAACCCGCAGCAAAATCTACCTGCAACCATTAGGAGAGTTTCCGAAAGGCCAAATCTCCTTCGTAGAACGGTTGAGAGAGTATGCTGCTGCCTACTTTGCTATGCAAGTGGAGGTCCTTCCGTGCCTGGCTCTAAACGATAATGATATTACAAGTCGTATCAATCCTTACACCCGAAATCGGCAAGTCCTGACCAGTGATATATTAGCTATTCTCAAAAAGAATGTTCCTGCTGATGCTTTCTGTGTCGTTGCTATTACGATGGATGACCTATATCCAGAACCTTCGTGGAATTTCGTCTTCGGGCAGGCCTCACTTAGCGAGCGTGTCGGTGTCTATAGCTTTGCCCGCTATGACCCAGCATTCTATGGAGAAAAACGGGGCAAGGATTATGAAAAGGTCCTGCTGCGGCGAAGCTGCAAGGTTCTGGTGCATGAGACGGGCCACATGTTCGGCTTAAAACATTGTATATATTTTAAGTGTGTGTTGAACGGCTCCAATCATTTAGAAGAGAGCGATGCCCGACCTTTGCACCTTTGCCCTGTTTGCCTGCGCAAGCTACAGCATAGTATCAAATTCGATGTCGTCAGTCGCTATGCTAATCTTTTTCGCTTTTACCAAGGGAGCGGTTTCGATGACGAGGCTCAATGGGTTGCAAATCGTCTTGAATGGATATTAGGAGCTGAAGCAGCCCGAGCGATTATCGAGGAGAAAAACCTACATTAACTCAGACGTATAGTCATTATTTACCCTGCTACGTAATTGTTTGTGGCGCTCCTACAGGGTCCGACCTTTGCGCCACTCTAACTTGATACCTGCATGTCGAAGCCTTTCGAGTGTGGTACGGTACGGGTCAACCACCTCTTCTTCAAGGTTGCGTACCAGTGCCGGGTCTATCGACGCAAGTCGGTCCAGAAGGCTTTGACGCTCCTGCTCGGTAACGATTCTGGGGTCTGCGGTCATAGCTGCAACATGAAAGCTTGCACCTGCTTTCATCAGATTCTCAATTCCCTGGAACGGCAGGGCAAAGCTCTCAGGCTTGGCACCGGTCTTGCTGGTGAAAGCCTCAGGTGTCCCTGCCTTTAGCGAAACTCGCGTGTGGACTTTCTTGAAGCGAGCAATCTGCCTTGCATAATCAGGGTCGGCGCCAATTAGAATTCCGTTAGTTTCAAGAATGAAGAGGCGAAACGGCGAACTTTCTACTTTTTCCAACAAGCCCAAAAGGTGAGACTTGCCCAAGGTTGGCTCTGCCCCAGAGATACGGAGTTGATTGACTCGGGCCTTACGTGCAACGCGGTCAAGCTGATGGAAAACCTCAGCCGGAGACCGAAAAACACCATATTTTTCCGGAAAGTCGCGACTCCAATCAACCCAGCAGAAGATACAGCGCAAGCAGCACCCACAAACATAGCCGGTCGCGATTCCTCCATACACACCTGTGCAGTAGAATTTCGTGTACTTGCGACAATCGCCACGACAGACAATCTCCTCGGTCTGTCTGGCAAGCTCCAGCGGGTCAAAGGGAGTAAATCCCGGCTCCAGATACCGCGGGTAGGTCTCATAAAGGGCGGTCATTATAATCTTTCCTCTTCGGCCAGACACGTTCTCGCCTGAACCTCGATTCCGGTATGTTCCACTTATAAGCTCCTTCAGGATTTTGAATTCCGGGCAATGCTCGAGCGAAAGCTTGAGGAACTCAATGCAGTTAAGTAGTAGCTTCCTTTACACTTTTGGTGCGGTGTCAAAAAAGTGTCAGTCGCCACCAGTAAACCATTCCAGTTTCTACTTGTCACTCACTTGTAAACTACTTGTAACCCTCATTTTTGGCCCAAGAAGGTGCTTTAAGCTGTTATGTGGAAAGCAGTTACAACCAGAGAAGTGGCTTATGAATCCCATGCTCTAACCATCTGAGCTACGCCGCCAAAACGCTTTAATCGCTTATACAATAGCAGCTTCTGGCAGCATCTGTCAAGTATCCCGGCGGTAAAAACCGGGTGTCGCTCTTATTCGGATTGCGGCTTTGGATTGGCCGAGAGATAATCGTTTACAAAGTTACTCATCTGGCCCGATATTATGTCTTTGATTGCCTGTTCAACTTTCATCGAGCCAGCCACAATCAATCGCGACTCCGGTCGAAGCGGCCAAGTCCGCGTGATTGTGCGTATTCTTCTATCCCTGACCAGCTCGACTTGCTGCCAAAGCTCAGTCTCGGCCTTAAAAAAATAAATCGGCCTTTCTGCTAAGACCTTGCTGAGTGAAACGGTAACGAAAAGAAGCTCAACCGATGATGCTGAGTCTGCCGGCTCAAGGATTCTTATGCCGGCACTCTGCAATGCGCTGGTGACCTGTTCCTGGAGCTGACCGTCGGTTAATTTTATAGTGCGCCGGTATTCTTCGGGTATAATCAGCTTGACCGAGGGCGCCACGCCATTTAGACCTTCTAAAGTGGATTTTCCAAAAACCCGAATCTGCTCCTGCTCCGGTATACTAACGCCCGCAACCCCTACAACGAGAAACCCAACGCAGCAAATAACTATAGCTGCCAGAGTGAGGTACTTTTTGGTATTCATAACTTATACTCCTCAAAATTTACCGCCAGCCATTATATTTGATGAGCGCAGGCCGTCAAATGCAGGCTTAAGTATCTTCCTTACGGCACCAACACGGTGGCATTCGTCCTATATTATCGCAGCTCTAAAGCTGGCAAACCGCGATGCATAAAATTTTTTTAATTTGCAGACTTTCGTACGGTTTTTGTTGCGGCCTTTGTCAGTGTGTTACCGATTGAATATGTGATAGAGGATTGGACAGTATGGATAACGGCATAAACAAACAATTTGAGCCCGTGTGCAGATTTGGGCCGGGCGGGGACTTTGTCTCCGGTTGGCCGGGGTCTTCGGAATTCCAACTGCCTTCACAAAGCCGTTTGCTGAAAGTTTTGGCCTGTCTGAATGAGATAATGGCCGGAGTGCTTTGCTCGGAGTTTAATCAGCCGTTGGCTGCCGCACCCAAAGCCCAACTAATCCCGACTGTCAGGTTCGGCCAATCGCGAAAATCACAAGCCCAGCCGATGCTGTTCCCTGATGACAGCCGAATCGGCCTGAGAGCTGCGCATAAGCCGAGACACCAGCTTCGAGCGCATCGCAGAATCATAAAAAGACGGCCTTGTATCGACCCTGACGAACAGGGTCTGCTCTTTGCACCTGAGTTGAAAATCGCAAG
>CAYLXD010000063.1:0-10239 GCA_964387515.1 uncultured Pirellulales bacterium
GAGGGTCACTCTAAAAGGCATCAGAAAAAAGGATTTCAAAAATACCTGGATGATGCAATGGCAGAGTCTAATGAAACGATGGTTTCTTTAACCCAAGCCAAAGATTTATATTCTTCTATGGTCGACGTCAAAATATGTGAAAGACTAATAGATACATACGACAAGATTAGCAGGCAGTGTTACAATTTGGCAATTGCGTGGGATAAGTTTAGTGAACGCAACCGAAAGACGAGACACGAAACGAGCAGCGCAACCGATAAACGAAATACGTGATTTGGTAGCTTTGCGGTCTCTGTAGTAAAAAAGTGGGTATGGGATGCTGAAATTATTTTTGTGGCTGCGGTATCTGCGTAAGAAAAAGATTGTGCTGCTGAGCATCGCCGCCGTTGCCCTGTCGTGCTCACTGCTGATAGTCGTAACCAGCCTCTTTAACAGCTTTATCGTCGCCTTCGAACAAAGCGCGGTTGAGACGATGGGAGACGTTGTTCTGACGCCGCCGATTAAGCTTGCAGGTTATCCGATACTTATCGAGCGTCTGGAGAAACTGGGCGCAGTTGAAGCTGCAACGGCAACCATATCAGCTCCGGGTCTGGTACATTTAGGTAAAGGCAACGTCCGTGCGGTAGTAATCTGGGGGATTGAGCCCGGCCGCAGGCAAAAGGTTACGGGCTTTAAGCGTTTTCTGCTCAAACAAAAAGACTCCGACGCAGTGCCATCGTTTGGGGCCGGTTCTTCAGCGGATGAATTAGAGGGCTTTGTGGGAGTGGGCGTGGTGGCAGAGCCTGACGAAAAAACCGATGAATATGATTTCGACGAGATTAAAAAGACGATTGGAAAGCAAGCTGTGCTCACCACAGGAGCGGTAATAGAGACCTGGGATGACGACGAGCGCAGCAAACAATTCAAGAGGAGAGTTTTACCGTTTACAATCGCTGATGTCCTTTTTACAGGAATGTACTACGCCGATGAAAAGTTTGTTTATCTGCCTATAGAACAACTACAAAAAGTACTGTATCCGAACGAAAAAGACGAAATCGCAGACCAGATTCAAATTAAACTTGCCGACGACGCCCAGACTGATTCCGCGATGGCGCAGATTCGAGGGGTATGGGAGGAGTTTGCCGAAAAGCATCTCGGCTGGGGCCCGTACTTTATAAGCCAGGCCGACATCAGCACATCCAGGCAGTTGCAGAGTCAGTACGCCGCTGAACTTCGAAAGCAGATGGGGGTACTGCTGTTTATATTCGGCGTAATAAGCTTGACGGTGGTTGTGCTTGTTTTCTGCATATTCTATATGATAGTGGAGACACGTCAAAAAGACATTGCGGTAATCAGGAGCTGCGGGGCAAGCGGCGGCAGCGTGGCGCTTGTCTTTGTAGGGTTCGGCGCCTGCGTTGGGATAATAGGCTCTGCGCTGGGTGCATCCATCGGCTACGCCGTGACAAAGAATATAAACGCCATCGAAGAGTGGATAAGGGTGATATTCGGGCTGAAGCTGTGGAAGAGCAGCGTTTATATGTTCAGCAGGATACCAAATGAGGTTGACTGGGGCTGGGCTTTACCTATCGTACTTTTTGCCGTTGCGGCGGCTGTTGTCGGGGCGCTGATACCGGCTGTTGTCGCCGCGAGGACAAAGCCGGTGAATATATTAAGATACGAATAGTCGGCAGAGTGAATGTACAAGGTTATTTTGCCATTTCGATATCTATTCAAAAAGCGGATAAGTTATCTTGCGCTCGTCGCCGTGGCACTCTGCGTTTTTACAGTCGTTGTTGTGATGACGGTGATGACAGGGCTGGTAAATGACTTCAAGCAGAAGAACCACAGCTTCGTTGGTGACTGTATTGTCGGCACCGAATCACTGGTGGGCTTCGCATACTACGAAGATTTTATGAAGGTACTTGAGGGGGCTGACTTTATTGAAGGTGTATCGGCCGCGGTAAAAAGCTACGCGCTGATAAACCCAAAAGGCTCACAGCACAGCGTCGGTGTTGAGATTATGGGTATTGACCCGGTCAGACACAGTCAGGCTACGGGTTTCGGCGAAACGCTGCACTACAATAAGAGCGACGTTTCGAGGACATTTAAGCCGAGCTACGACCCGAATCTTGCGGGCTGCGTTATCGGGATAGACCTGTGGATTGGGCGTGACGCCAAGGGCAAGTATACTTATGCGGCCGAGCCTGAGATGCAGGCGCTGAGCATAAGCTGCTTTCCTCTGACACCGAAAGGTGCACTGGCCAAGGCAGGTGCAGGTGAGGTCGATACGAGGACTTTTTACTACAGTGACACCTCGCACAGCGGTCTGGCGCGGGTTGACGGCTCATTCGTTTATCTTCCGTTTGAACAGGCGCAGTCGCTCTGCGGTATGGACAGGCCCGTCAAAAGAGCATCCTGGCTCCATATCAAGTTCAGGCCGAACACAAAACCCGAGGCGGGCTGTGAGAAGGTCGCGCTGTTATGGCGGCAATTTGCCAAAGAAAACAGTGGTGGTAAAGCAGCGGAGACGCTTGATACGGTAAAGGTACAAAGCTGGAAGGATTACCAACGTCCATTTATTGCAGCAATGGAAAAAGAGCAGACAATGCTTACGGCGATGTTCGTGCTTGTGGGCGTTACGACGGTTTTTATTGTGCTCGTAGTTTTTTATATGATTATCAGCCACAAGAGCAAAGACATTGGGATACTTAAGAGCGTCGGGACTTCGAACAGTAACATACTGCTGCTTTTTTTGTGCTTTGCTTTTTGGGTCGGCGTTTTCGGTTCGGCGATAGGCGCGGCGGCCGGCTGGCGGTTTCTGGTGCATATAAACCAGATAGAAAACTGGCTGTTCGAGCACGTTGGGTTTCAGCTCTGGGACAGAACCATTTTCGTCGCTATAGGTGATATTCCGAACCAAATGGAATTCAGGCTTTTGGCGGTTATTATCCTTTCAGCAATTGCTGCTTGTCTTGCTGGCGCGCTGGTACCAAGCTGGCAAGCAGCGAGGTTAAAACCCGTAGAAACATTGCAGGTAAGTCAGTTATGAGCAAGCAAGAATATATATTAGAGGCCGAAGGGATTTGTAAATCTTATCGGATGGGCACAGCCGAGGTCAAAGTACTCAAAGGGGTAGACCTATCTGTGAAAAAGGGCGAATTTCTGGCAATAGTGGGAGCCTCAGGCAGCGGTAAAAGTACGCTGCTTCATATATTAGGAGCGCTGGACAAACCTGATAAGGGCGTTGTGCGGTTCGAAGGGCGTAATTTGAACAAGGCTGGCGAGGGGAAATTGAATCACTTCCGCAATAAAATGGTAGGTTTTGTTTTTCAGTTTTACCATTTATTGGACGAATTAAATGTATTAGAAAATGTGCTGCTGCCGACGATGGCGGGGACAGGCGTTCTGGGCTGGCTCGGCCGGCGGCGAGCAGCGAAAAAACGAGCCAGAGAACTGCTTTCGGAAGTCGGCTTAGGCAAAAGAGCCAATCATAAGCCTTATCAGCTTTCGGGCGGCGAGAGACAAAGGGCGGCTATAGCAAGGGCCCTGATGAATGAGCCGAAGATACTTCTGGTCGATGAGCCGACGGGAAACCTTGACTCTGAGACGGGAAATGATATCCTGAAGGTCTTTGAAAAACTGAACAGAGCCGGTGAGACAATTGTAATGGTTACTCACGATGAAGGCATTGCCCAGAGAGCCGGGCGGATAATAACACTGGCCGACGGCAAAATAGAGCACAAGTGCGCAAGTGCACAGATAAACCTATAGCTTATGCACTCATAAAAGGAAGGATTTTATGGCACTGAAGATTTGGCTCGACGACAAACTTGTTGACGAGGCGGATGCAAAGATATCAATCTTAGACCATGGTCTGCTTTACGGCGACGGCGTCTTTGAGGGTATCCGTGTGTACAACGGCAGGGTTTTTGAGCTGCAGGCTCACATAAGACGGCTTTATGAATCAGCCAAGGTAATTCGACTCGAAATACCGATGACCAAAGACAAGCTTATCAGTGCAGTGGAAAAGACGGTTGAAGCTAACAAGGTTATTGACGGCTATATCAGGCTGGTGGTTACCCGTGGAGTGGGAACGCTGGGACTAAATCCCTTCGTATGCGAGAAGAGCAGGCTGTTTATCATAGCAGACAGCATTCAGCTTTATCCAGAGGAGCTGTACGAGAAAGGGATGAAGGTAATCAGTGCGACGACGGTTCGCAATCATCCGCTGGCGATTCCGCCACAGGCTAAGAGTTTAAATTACCTAAATAACATATTAGCCAAGATTGAGGCGCTGGACAATAATGTGCCCGAAGCAATTATGTATAACCACGAAGGCTATGTTGCCGAGGCGACAGGTGACAATGTTTTTATCGTAAGAGACGGAGTAATCTACGTGCCGCCTGCCGAAGCCGGCGCGCTGGAAGGTATAACACGAGATGTTGTAATCAGGCTGGCCAGGGAGGAGAAGCTGCAGATAGTCGAAAAAAATCTGACAAGGTTCGACTTGTACGTATGTGACGAGTTTTTCCTTACCGGCACGGCGGCGGAGGTCATCGGCATAGTCGAGATTGACGGCAGGACCATTGGGGACGGTACACCGGGGCCTGTTACGAAACTGCTGAGAAAGAAGTTCTACAAATGTACCCATGGGAAATAGCGGCTGGGTTTGACGGATGAGGCAAAATAAAAAGGCCGGTTTTCGAACCGGCCTTTTTTACTGAAGTTCAGCCCTTACCTCAAAAGCGGCGGAAATAGCTTCGACAGTTGCAGGCACCGCGGTTATAATAGGCAATCCAATGCAGCAGCATAGGTCCAATAAAACGCTGTTTAATGAGCGGGAGGAGGTCAATATAGCATCGGCGGCCCCTTTGGCGGTCCGGATGAGGCCGCGAAACCTTGACGAATTCCTCGGGCAAAGACATTTCCTCGGGCCTGGAAAACTGCTGACCAGAATGCTGCAGGCTGACAGGCTCAGCAGTCTGATATTTTACGGCCCGCCGGGCACAGGCAAAACATCGCTGGCGATGGTGATAGCCAACTATACCAAGGCGAAGTTCCACTATCTAAGTGCGCCGGCTGCGAGCGTTAAGGACATCCGCGAAGTAATTGCCGCCGCCCGCGACAGGCTCGCCGCCAGCGCAACAAGGACGGTGCTTTTTATCGATGAAATCCACCGCTTCAACCGCGCTCAGCAGGATGTTCTGCTGGATGACGTGGAGGCCGGGGTTTTAATCCTGATAGGCGCTACAACGGAAAACCCGTTTTTCGCCATCAACTCGCCGCTGATTTCCCGCAGCACCGTTTTCGCATTTGAGCCGCTCGAAGAAACGGACATTTTACAATTGCTGAAGCAGGCAATCAGCGACTGCGAAAGAGGGTTGGGTAAATATGATATTGGGGTCGATGAGAAGGCGCTGAAATTTCTGGCGGTGACCAGCGACGGCGACGCTCGAAAGGCCCTGACGGCCCTGGAGGTTGGCGTGCTGTCGCAGGCTTCGCATCAGGGTAAGGGTAAGATAAAATTTAACCTGGCAGTCGCGAAAGAGTCGATACAACAAAAGACAATCGATTACGACGGCACAGGTGATACGCACTACGATTTGGCAAGCGCGCTGCAGAAGAGCATGCGGGGCAGCGACCCCGACGCTACGGTTTACTGGCTTGCCCGAATGATAGCAGGCGGTGAAGATGCACGTTTTATCGCGCGTCGGATAGCGGTTTGTGCAACTGAGGACGTGGGCAACGCCGACCCAATGGCGACGGTTCTGGCTGCGGCAGCGGTGCAGATATCCGAATTTGTGGGTCTGCCGGAGGCGCAACTGCCGCTGGCCCAGGCGGCTATATACGTCGCCTGTGCGCCGAAGTCAAACGCAGCAGCCTCGGCTATCTGGCAGGCGGTTGCAGACGCAAAAGAGCAGCCGACAATACCTGTGCCGAAACATCTAAAGGACAGCCACTATCCGGCCGCCAAGAAAATGGGTTTTGGAACGGATTACAAATACCCGCACAATTTCAAGGACGGCTTTGTGGCGCAGGAGTACATACCGGCGCGGATGAAGAAGAGATATTACAAGCCCAGAGACATCGGATACGAAAAAAATATTAAGCATTATTTACAAAAGCTGGAAAGATTGATACAAAGTAATAAGCGCGTCTGAAGGAACATCAGAAAGAAGGGTGATTCGGATGGAGAAAGTGCAACTGCGCGAAAAGCTGCGGAAGTGTCTGCTCGGGATGAGCGAGCAGCAAAGGGCCGCTAAAAGTAAAAAGGCGTGCCGGAATTTGACTTCAACACCACAGTTTCAGAATGCATCGACAGTTATGCTGTATTTGTCACTGCCGTACGAGGCCGATACTTCCGAGGCAATACTTCGTGCGTGGCAGCTCGGCAAGACAGTGGCAGTGCCGAAGGTGTCCTGGCAACGGAAGGATATGATACCTGTGCAGATAAATTCGCTGGAAACCGGCTTTTCGACCGATGTGGCGGGCCTTAGAAATCCGGTGACAGTGGTGCCAACGGCGATAGAAGAGATTGACCTGGTCGTTGCGCCAGCGCTGGGATTCGACAGGAAAGGCAATCGCTTAGGCCACGGCGGCTCGTACTACGATAGATTTTTTGCTAATACTGCGCTTAGAGCACAAAGATGCGGCTTTGCTTTTGCAGAACAGGTGGTCGAGGCAGTGCCGATGAGAGACCATGATGTATCGATGGATTTCCTGGTAACCGACGAGGAAATAATATATTGTAATCCCACCTGTTTGTAGCCGGGGGCAAGGAGACTAAAAATGGCTCGTTATCCTTCCAGTTCATACGGCAGACGAAGAGACCGAATTAGAAAATGGATATACATTATTCCGGCATTGGTGATTACCGGTTTGGTAATTGCTTTTATTGGCGGTTACCATCCTTTTGGCAAAGACAGGGGTGAACCGGCTGGAGGCTTAAGCGAGACGGAGGCAGCGGGTCAGGTGTCGAACGCTGAGCCTGAACCGAAGTTGCAGGAGATACCGCCCGGGCCGATGGCAGAAGCGAACCCAAAAGTTGCTGAGCTTATAGCCAAGGCTATGGCGGACATCAATGCAAAGCCGACGAGAATTATAGATGCGCGTGACAAGTTAAACGAGGCGCTTCCAATGGCGATGAGCAGCCAGCAAAGAGCATTTGTAAAAGAGCAGCTTGCGCAATTGGCAAATAAGTGGCTGTTTAGCCCAAAGATTTTTCCGCAAGACAGGCTCTGCGGCAGTTACAGGGTAAAGCGCGGAGAGCTGCTATCGACAATCAGCACGCGGCACAAGGTGCCATACGAGATTTTGCAGGAAATCAACAACATTTATCGTCCTGAGGGTCTGCAGGCGGGAGAGAATATAAAAGTGATTAACGGCCCATTCCACGCGCGGATATACCGCTCGAGCTTTACGATGGATTTGTTTCTTCAGAATACCTACGTTCGCAGCTTTAGAGTAGGCCTGGGCAAGCCGGACAGGGAAACACCAACGGGACTCTGGCGGATCAAAGCCGGCGGTAAACTTAAAACTCCCACGTGGACGGACCCGGATACCGGCAAAGTATATAAAGCCCAGGACCCGGATTATCCGTTAGGCTCAAGGTGGATAGGACTCGAAGGCATCAAGGGAGATGCCATGGGCAGAACAGGGATTGCATTTCACGGCACGAAAGACCCTAATCTAATCGGCGAAGCAGGCTCGCGCGGATGTATTCGCCTGGATAACGGCGACGTGATACTGGTTTATAAGCTGCTGGCGCCGACCTATTCACAGGTGGAAATTGTGGAATAGCAGGATAAGTAAAAAGGCCAAAACCATCGGCGTTTGAAGTGTGGTTTCCGATTTTATCTCAGTAAAATAACGGAGTGTTTTTTTGGCGGTGTCGATGAAACAACGGACGGTTTCAATTTCCGTAAGGAATACTGCGTACTGCCGAAGCGGCAGCATAACGTTCTGGGCGTGGACGGTCTCAATCGCTGTGCATCTTGCGGTGCTGACGGTCTTTGGTGTTGTGAGGTTCTCACAGTCACGAGCAGGTGACTACCGAAGGCCGATACCGACGGCGAAAGTGAGCAGGGTGGAAAAGTTCATGCAGGCCTCGCCCGTAACACCTAAGCCGAAAGTGAAAAGACCTGTCAGAGAAGATATTGCAAAGGCACGGGAGCGATTACTGCCGACGAGCCCGATTTTTAATACGCCCAAGCCAGTAGTGCGGGATTTTTCAAACGGCAGTTCGCCTGCTCCTTCCGTTGGAAGAAGTGGGACTATTGTGGGCGGTGCCAATTTGCCAAAGGGGGTTGAGTTTTTCGGCAGCCGAACAGAAGAACGCAAGGTTTGCTACGTGGTGGACAGCTCCGGCAGTATGCTGGGGATGTTCGGACGGGTTCGGGAGAACCTGAAAAAGTCCATCGAAGCCTTGCAGCCCGACCAGTATTTCTACATTATATTTTTCGGCGGTAAAGAACTGCTTGAATCCGGCGGCGGGCGTCTGTTACGGGCGACTCCAAAAGCCAAATCGGCTGCGCACAGTTTTATTGATTCGGTTCAGCCGGCCGGCCAAACCAACGCGCTGGCGGCCCTGGAAAGGGCGGTGCAGATACGTGACAGCTCCGGAAACAGTCCGGCGGTTATCTATTTTCTTACAGACGGCTTCGAGCTGACAACCGAGAATACCCGCAGGTTTTCTCAAAGGATATCGAACCTGCTGAGGGAATTTTCGCCGAAGATAAAAATCAATGCCATAGGCTTTTGGCCGGCCGAAAGTGACCGTAAAATGTTGGAAGCGATAGCGACACAGAGCGGCGGTGAATTCGTTCTTGTCTGTGATGACAACAGTTAAAGAGTTAGGTAAATCAATAATTGATTATTGAGATGGGACGGCAAACGATGCGTAAGGCTTTTTTATTAAAAACTGTTTTCTTAGCTGGATTGGCGGTTTTGGTGGTAGCGCTGATTGCTGCGCTGCGCAGCCAGTCGGGTGGTTCTGCGGCTGCAGCAGGACAGAGCCAGACATTGTTTGAGCAATTTGTGGTAGCAGGCGGGCCGATAGTCTGGCTCGTACTTCTGCCGATGTCACTCGTCGCGGTCTATCTGGCAGTTGAGTACAGTCTCAGCATTCGCCGCGAAAGACTTGTTCCCCGGGGTGTCGGCGACGGGATAATCGAGCAGATACAGCGGTTTGATGGGGGGCAATTACCGGCCAGGATTGCCAAGCAGGACGATTTTGTCAGCACGGCAGTAGTCAGGGCAATCAACAAAAGCGGAGGGGACTGGTTTCGGATGCGAAACCTGCTTTTCGAATCGCTGCAGGAGCAGGCACTGCGACTTGGTCGCAGGATTGAATGGCTTAACTTAATCGGCAATGTCTCGCCGATGGTGGGTCTGTTCGGCACGGTTTTTGGAATGATAAAATTGTTTAACGCCATAGTTACAGCCGGCGGTCAGCCTGAAGCCGCACAGTTGGCTGAGGGAATATCAGTCGCTCTGGTGACAACGCTCTGGGGGCTGTTTATCGCGATACCTTCGCTGGCGATACACGGCGTATTCGCGAACCGAATCGAGACATTGCTCAGCGACGCGACGGCAGAGGCAGAGAATATACTTACGGAAATGAGAAACAGTCTGAAAAAACCCGGCGCAGCGCAACAGCCGGAGCAAAAACAGATGATTCGCGTCGCTGCCGGCAAACCATCACTGCAAGCCGACAAGTCCGTGCCCTTACACTGAGAAGATAAAAGAAAAGGCTTATGCCCTTAAGAACAAACAAGAGGTTTCAAGGCGGTATGCGGTCATTTAATATGACGCCAATTATAGACATTGTGTTTTTGCTGATTATATTCTTTTTGGTGGTCTGTCAGTTTATCGAGGCGGAAAATTTTCCGGTGGCGGTACCGGACGAGTGTGGGTTTGCCGAAAACGACCTCGAACGCAAAGGCCAGGTGACTACCGTTACCGTTATAAGGACAACCGATGAAAGAACAGATTTTGCGGTCGGCGCGGAAAAAATCGCAGCAGCAAACTACACTGATATAGTTGAAAAACTCACTAAATTGATAGACATGCGACTGAAAGATTTGCCTGCCGACGGCAGAGTCGTTATTTTGCGTATCGACAAGGAAGTGCCTTTCGCCCAGGCTCAGTGTGCCCTTGCCGGTATCGCAGCAAGCTGCGCGACAGACATTCAGTTGGCGGTTTTAAGGGATAAAGGCACGAATGATTGGTAACTGGTAATTGGTAACTGGTAACTGGTAA
>CAYLXD010000064.1:0-5767 GCA_964387515.1 uncultured Pirellulales bacterium
GTCGTTTGTTTTTCGACACAGGCAGCGGCGTACAGATACATAGCGGCAGACCAGCTTTGCCAGTCCTCGCCCTGAGGGGTGCCGTCCTGTGCTCTATGCCATTCATTGAAGCCGAATTCCACATCCGCTTGGCGAGCAGGCTGGATAAGGCGGGCAAGCGCGGTAAGTTTCCTTTTGGCAAGCTGATATCTTCCGGCAGCTACCAGGGCCGCAATGTAAAACCCGCAGATAAAAGGCCAGATTCCGCCATTATGGTATTCTCCAGGCTGATTATACCGCGCATATCGCGGCATCCAGTCGGGGTCGCCGGGTTTTATAGAGGGCAGCAGGCAGGGCGGTAAATCAACAGCCAGGTCGTCATTTTTTCTTAACGAAGCACATTCTGTTTCTATCCAGGCAACAAGCCCTCTGGCTCTGCGTGGTCTGGCAATTCCTGAAAGAATCGCCAGACTGTTACCTAACAGGTCAAAACGCTCGCTTCGATACACTTTGTAAGACCACAAGGCGTAATACGGCTTGTATCGCAGGACCAGACCCTCGTGGACGTGCCGCTGCTGCCTTTCGCCCTTTATGGTGAATCGCCCCATAGAGTCCCGAAGTTTTGAGGCAAGGTCATTCCGGTCAAAAAGCCGCAGATATGTGTAAACTATTGTGTTTACATACAAGCCGTATCCTAAAATCCACTGTTCATCCCGCCAATCGCTTGTAGGCAGTTGTGCGACAATAACGCGGTCCGATGGGCTTTGATATTCCATCCAGACCATTGCCTTTTGCACAGCTTCTTCGAGAAAGTCAGATATGCCGGTAACTTCTCTAAAAAGCGCCACAGTCATAAGAAACAGGGGTGTACCATCGCTTGAGCCGCGGTCCTCACGGTCGTGTACCAGTGACGGGATATGACCGTGAGAAGACTGGTTTTTTGCAAGGGTTTCGAGAACACGGCGAAGCACTTCAATTAGTTTCTGATTGCCGCTTACAAGGATTCCAAGGGAACTAATCAAAATATCCCGCGTGTATGGTTCCGGATAACCCCATCCGGCGGTCCTGGGAAGCCCCCTGTAAGGACCATGTGCGTTGTGCAGCAGTACTTTTAGTGCAGTCTGTTTTGCCTGTTCAATCAAAGCAATGTTGCGTCTTTTCATAATTATGAGAGCCCCAGTTTTGTCGAGATAAGCTCGACAAATCTTTTTGCTATGATACGATAGTGGTAGTTTTCAACCGCCCGTTTTCGACCAGCCTGGCCCATTTTGTTTCGCAGTTCGGCATCCTGCATAAGCTGTAGCAGGTAGTTGGCTATATCGTGGATGCTGGCTCGATAATCGACGATTCTGGGTCTCTTGAAGACGACCCTGTGTGCCGCGTCGTAACCGGATTCGTCGCCCACGGTCGCCTCCCTTAGCCTGATTTCCTGTGCAACGGAGGCAAGAAACGCGTTTTGGCCGTGGGCCATAGTATCGAGCATTCCCATAGCTTTGATACCTATAACGGGTTTTCCGCAGGAGGCTGCCTCGACCTGTATCATCCCGAATCCTTCGAGGCGGGATGGTGCTGCATAGATGTCGCATGCCGCTAAAAGGTAGGGCATAAAGTTTCGTGAAATGACATTAGTGGTGAAAATGACATTTTTTTCGATGCCTAACTGTGTTGCCAGCTGCATATCCACGAGGTTCTGCCGTTCTGTTCTGGGCTGAGGCCAGACTTTGCAGACATATTTCCAGTCAGGTGCCTTTGTGTCAATAATTGCCAAAGCCTGCATGACCTCCTGTGCGCCTTTTGAGGTTGCGTCGCCGCCTATGGTCAGAATCATGATTTGGTCCGGTGCAACACCGAGGGCTTCACGAACGGCGGCAACTTTAGGGTCGCTCTTGTCCCTCGGTATAAAAGAGTCGGTATCGCAGCCCACGTGCAGAACTTCAATGTTATTGCCGCTCAGACCGTCTCTGATATAGACGCTTTTAACCCACTTTGAGGTAACCAGAATAAGGGGCAGTGCCTCAAGGACCTCAAGGTAGTTGGCCATATAGCCGTCGGCAACAAGCCAGGGTACGGGCCGGACGCCGTACCTTTGAGGGTGCAGTACAAGATATGGTGTATGTCCCCAATAGCCGATACCAACAACGATATCGGGCTCAAACCATCGGTAATACCACTCTTTCTCCTGTGCTGATTCGAAGTGGACTGAATGGACGTCGATGCCCATCTCTTCCAGACCTTTATGGAGCAGATTACCCTGGGTGGCTAATCCCGCCGGCGAAGGGGGGTAGTCGTAAAGTACCAAAACTTTCATTTTTTAAACTCCTGAATTAAAGGGTGTTTCTGAACGTTTTCACCTGACCTAAAGCACCAAAAAGCCTCTTTTGAAGGAGTAGTTCTGGCTTCGAAGCTGTCAGGGCCGAAGCAATAAGTCTGGGTAATAATACCGTATTTTTCCCGCCGGAGTTCTTCCGGGAGTTTTATACTTACATCGGCATTCTCAATTGGCCGAGGCAGGTATTTTCCGCCGCCGTCTTCGTAGGCGAACATCCATAGCTGGCTTGCGGACAATCTGCCGCTTTCCCACAGTGCTGAAACTGCCCTTGCGGTCTCTTCGTGCCTGAGATGCCGTGTGTACTCTCCCCAGAGGCTGTGGGTAATAATAAGGTCAAATTTATCTGAAGGCAACAATGTCAGTATTGTATTTTGGACTTTTTGGTCGGCCAGCGGCGACTGTTCGGGGCCGTCATCGAGGTCGCCCATTGCGCCTGAGGCGTTCAGGGATTCGAGAGCTCGAAAAAACTTCTCTGAGCGGTCAGGGTCGGATTTTCTACACAGCGTTACCACGGTCCACTGGCTGTCCGGATGCATCAGTATAGTGCCGCCCGCCCAGAGGGTTTCATCGTCCGGATGGGCTACGATTACGGTGCAGCGGCCGAAACTCCATTTCTGTTGAGTTATCTTTGCCCTGTCCATTTTCTCTTTGACAGATATTTGCAGGTTCCTATTATACCTGACTTGGCTAAGCATCGCCTAAAAAATTAGATGCTTTGTTTTGGTTGGTCTATATGAGGATAGCCGCTATCGCTTAAAGTCATTTTATTTTCCCCGGGTCAAAGAAGCTCGATTAGTCGAATATTTTACCCCATGAATTTGTAGCTTAATAACTTATAAATAAGTTTAGCCGCCAGAAAATCCGGTGCTTTGTTGTTTTCGTTGGGGCATAGCTCCACAATATCGAAGCCGACAACGCTTCTCCGCTCGAAAACTTTCTTCAGAAATGCAATGCAGTCGTACCACAACAAGCCGCCGGGCTCCGGCGTCCCTGTGGACGGCATTATCGAAGGGTCAAGAACATCCAGGTCGATTGTGATATACACCTTCTCGGTAAGTTTTGAGATTGCCTTGGCGAACCAGTGATGGTCTTTGTAAATATTTTCTGCGAAAAAGACATTCTCAAGGTTCATAAATTCCTTCTCAGAAGAATCCATGCTTCTTATACCCACCTGCACGATAGGAGCAAGTTCCTTAGCTCTTGCCATTACACACGCATGGTTATATTTTGAATCGTTGTACTCATCTCTCAAATCCAGATGAGCATCGAGCTGCAGCACGGTAATATCTTTGTTGTTTTCGACCTGTGCCCTGACAGGGCCGATGCTGACCGAGTGCTCACCGCCTATGACCACCGTAAATTTGCCTTTCTTGATATAATGGGCGGCTTTTCCGGCGACCGCATCAATCATCTCTTCGGGAGGACCTTCGCACTCTATGGGCTCGTCGGTAAATATGCCTTTTCGATAAATTTCTGAGTCTGTTTCTATATCGTAGAGTTCCATATTTGCAGAAGCCTCGATTATGGCAGCCGGCCCATTGTCGGCACCTTTTATCCATGTGCTCGTCTGGTCGTACGGCACAGGGATTATCACTACCGCCGCGTTTTCCAAAGCGGAGTATTTTTCCGGCAGAGCTCCGAAGTTAACCGCTTGTGTCATAATGGGGGTGTATCCGAATTATATACCCTGTGTTGCGGGGTATCGGTAGTTTGCAAAACTTCATAGGCCACTTTTAGTCGAACAAAAACATTGCTATCGCCACTGTTGTTGTCCACAGGTCTTTCTGGCCCTGCGCGGTCTGCGTAACATTCGAGGTTCTGATAATCAGTCCGCTTGATTGGTAGACCTGCTCTTTTTCCGACCAGGCCTGGTTTGGGTCGACTTCCAGCCCTAATGTGGTCCCGAGCATCCCCGCCGCAAGGTCCTCAGCCATATCCGCCGCTTCCTGTTGATTCATTCCGTAGCCGTGCACTTCGCTGAGGTATCCCCACTGTGTGCTGTCTTTCGGGACGGCGATTCCTACTGAAGCGGCAACCAGTCTGCCGTGCTCATCAGTGTCCGCCCGTGCCATAACACAGTAGCATATCTGTCCGGGGATAAGTCCTTTAAGACCGCTTTCTCGGCTGATAGTCTTGCAACCCGGCGGCAGAATTGATGAAACCTGAACCAGGTTCTGTTGAGCGACACCGGCTTTGCGAAGCGCCTCCTCAAACGATTTGAGCTGGTACTTATGCCGACCAGCTCCTTTAGTTAAGAATACTTTTGTTGGAACCAGACTATCCATTGGTTATAGCCCTCGTTTCAGACTGACAAAGGAAATATCCGGATTCAATTAGCGGATTATATATCCGGCTTGTTATCTGACAATAAAAATTTCAGAAATCCGACCGGTTGGCGATAACGCATCTCGCTGTGCCTTCGCGATGGCGGCGGATGACAGTTCGCAGACAGACAAATCTTGGCGGCCGGCGAGAGCGGTCGTTAGAATTGCTTTACTAAGTTCACCCCTATTGCCGGGTCCCGCCCGCCACGGGTATAAGGCAGCACTGTGAAGCCCGCAACTTCGAGCTGTTTATGTCTGCCTGCAATGGTATGCCCTACGACCCAGCCCAAAGTCGCACCGAAAACAACGTCGCTGGTCCAGTGGTCGCCGGTGTCTAACATTCTGTAGGCTATAAGCGATGCAAATGCGTATGCGGGGACACCTACCTTTGGGCCGTAGAATTCATCCAGCACCGCCGCGGCCGTAAAGGAACTCGCGGTATGGCCGCTCGGCCAGGCCCAGTCCTCGCCGTTCGGAGATTCGTTGTTTCTGATTGCTTTCAGGCCCATTGTCACCACACCCGTCACCGACAGCGCTTCTATCATTGTCTGTGCCCGCGATTTGTTGAGCTCGTCATGGTTTTTTGCGCTGGCAGCATACCAGAGAGTCGCCATCCCAAACTGTGTCCATGGATGGCCAATCACATTAAGACCCTCATCTGTGAAACCGCGAAAGACATGATTGTCGTCGAAGTTCTCATTCAGTTTTTTATCGGCGCCGCTGCTGTCCATTGCAACACTTGCGCCGCCGGCCAGCAGCAGAGCGGTCAAATTATCCGGTCTCAAAAAGCACTCTTTAGTGTCCTTGACAATTCTTTCCGGCCAATTGTTAACATTCGCAGTGGCAGATTCAAGAACGTAGCCCGACGTTTCAGACAGGTCCTCTAAGCCCTTTTTTGACCCTTCAATAACCCCGTTTGGCAAATTGAGTAAATTTACCATCGTGGAATTGGTGGAGTGGCTCCTGCTTGACGGGTTATCTGCTTGAGTTGCGCAGCCGCCGACCGCTAAAACCAGACCCGCACAGACAATCCGCAGCCAATGTTCATTTAGGCGATGTGCTCTCATATTTACAGTATATTACGGCAATTATTCGGGCCGACTGAAATGTTTTGTGGTGGTTTTTGTTAAAAAAA
>CAYLXD010000064.1:5867-10144 GCA_964387515.1 uncultured Pirellulales bacterium
GTGGCTGTGTTATTCCCATTCAATTGTTGCCGGCGGCTTGCTGGAAATATCATACACAACCCGATTAACCCCCCGCACTTCGTTTATAATCCTGCTTGATATCGTTCCCAGAAGTTCATAAGGGATTTGCGAAAAATCAGCGGTCATAAAATCGGGAGTCTCGACCGCCCGGATGGCAATGACGTTTTCGTAACTGCGTTCGTCGCCCATCACGCCGACCGTTGAGACCGGCAGAAGGACCGCCAGCGCCTGCGATATCTTTCGATACATCCCCGCTGCTTTTATTTCATCAATAAGTATTTCATCAGCTGCTCGCAGAATCTCCAATCGCTCGGGTGTAACCTCGCCGAGTATCCTTACCGCCAGTCCGGGGCCGGGGAAAGGATGACGCCACACTATTGTCTCCGGAAGCCCCAGATATTCGCCGACCGCGCGGACTTCGTCTTTGAACAAATCCCGTAGCGGCTCAATCAGTTCAAAGCCTGATTCTGCCGGCAGCCCGCCGACATTGTGGTGCAGCTTTATGTTGGCTGCCGGATTACCATTCTTCGAGCCGGATTCGATAACGTCGGGGTAAAGCGTTCCCTGAGCAAGGAACCTGGCTTTGGGAATTTTCGACGCCTCAGACTTAAAGGCCTCGATAAACTCCGCCCCGATTATTCTGCGCTTCTGCTGCGGCTCTATCACGCCGGAAAGCCCGGCTAAAAACTGCTTCGACCAGTCGACAACCCGCAAATCAAAATGAAAATGGTCGCGGAAGGTCGATACAACGTTTTCTCGTTCGTTTTTTCTCAATAGGCCGTTGTCAACGAAAATGCAAACCAGTTGGTCGCCTATGGCCTTATGAACAAGCGAAGCTGTAACTGATGAATCCACTCCGCCGCTTAGGCCGCATATCACTGTCGCATCGCCGACGCGTTTGCGAATCGCCTCGGTCGTCTCAGCCGCAAAGTCGCTCATCTTCCAGTCCCCACTGCAGCCGCAAACACGTGTGAGAAAATTTTCTAATATCACACTGCCCTTAGGGGTGTGCGAGACCTCGGGATGAAACTGAACGCCGAAGAATTTCTTCTGTTTGTGCCTTACCGCAGCATATGGACAGGTCTCTGTGGTGGCGAGTGTTACAAAATCGCTGCCTAAATGTCCGGCCTGGTCGCCGTGGCTCGCCCAGGCTGTGATTGAATCCGGCAGGTTTGCAAGCAAATCACTTTTGTCGATTATTGACAGAGTTGTTCGGCCGTACTCCCGGCTTTTAGCGGGAACAATTTCAGCCCCGAGAATCTGACAGCCTAACTGCATCCCATAGCAGATGCCCAGAACCGGCACATCCAGCTCGAAGATTTTCTCATCGCACCTCGGCGCATTTTTATCATATACGCTTGCCGGCCCGCCCGACAGTATCAGGCCTTTAACTCCCAATTTCGATAATTCCTCCGCCGTCGTATCCGAGTTGACAATCACCGAATATACGTTGTGCTCGCGAACCCGCCTTGCTATCAGTTGACCATATTGGCTGCCAAAGTCCAAAATGGCTATTGTCTCATGCGGCATTGTCTTCTGTTCGTTGTTCTGTGTTTATTGTTCGTTGCAATGAACTACGAACAATGAACTATGAACAATTTGTTTAATCTTCAAAAGGCTCCATTGCTGAATAGTTCGGCGCCTCTTTTGTTATCTGTATGTCGTGCGGATGCGATTCACTGACGGACGCAGCGCTTATACGGATAAATCGTGAATCTTTTCTCAACTGCTCGATACTTCGCGCCCCGCAGTAGCCCATACCTGCCCGCAGTCCGCCGACTAATTGATACACAAAATCGCTCAAAGTCCCGCGGTACGGCACTCGTCCTTCAACGCCTTCCGGCACGAGTTTACCTTTCTCTTCTGAGCTTCTCTGCCCGTATCTTTCCGCCGAGCCTTTGACCATCGCACCCAAGGAGCCCATCCCCCTGTATTCCTTGAACTGTCTGCCTTTGTAGATGACCAACTGCCCAGGGCTTTCCTTCAGACCGGCAAACAACGACCCTATCATCACACTTGAAGCCCCCGCCGCGATTGCCTTGGTTATATCGCCGGAGTGTCTTATTCCGCCGTCGGCGATGACCGGAATATTGTGTTTGTCAGCCACCTCGCTGCAGTTAATTATCGCCGAGACCTGCGGCACCCCCACGCCTGAAATTACCCTCGTTGTGCAAATCGCGCCGGGACCGATGCCGACCTTTATGGCGTTTGCACCGGCTGCTATCAAATCCGCCGCCGCCTCAGCCGTTGCGATATTGCCCGCAACGACGTCGATATTATATTTATCTTTGATTGATTTTATGGTATCGATAACGTTTTGCGAGTGGCCGTGCGCCGTATCGACCACGATAACGTCGACCTCAGCTTCTATCAGAGCGGCTATTCGCTCATAGTCTTGCACGCCCACCGCCGCCCCGGCCCGCAGCCTGCCTCGCTTGTCTCTTGCTGCAAGGGGATACTGCTGAACACGGTCAATGTCCCTCATCGTAATCAGGCCCGCCAGTTCGCCTTTCGAGTTGACCAAAAGCATCTTCTCAACCTTGTGCTTTTGCAGAATTTCTTTCGCCTGTTCGAGCGTTGTATCGGCCGGGCCGGTAATCAGATTATCTTTTGTCATTACCGTGCTTATCTCGACGTCATAGTCTTTCATGAATTTCAGGTCTCGCCGTGTGAGGATGCCGGCTAATTTTTTGCCTTTGAGAATTGGTATGCCCGATACGTTCTGTTCATTCATCAAGTCCCACGCTTTTTTGACAGGCTCATCGGGCGCCAGCGTCACCGGGTCGAGAATCACGCCGTTTTCGGAGCGTTTTACCTTTATCACCTCGCGTTTTTGTTCTTCGATTGACAGGTTCTTATGAATTATCCCGACCCCGCCTTCCTGTGCTAAAGCTATCGCAAGGGCTGACTCGGTAACCGTATCCATAGCAGCCGAGACAATCGGGATATTTATCGTGATATTGTTGGTTAGTTTCGTGCTGGTCTGTGCCTGGCTCGGCACAAAATCGCTCTTGGCCGGTATAAGCAGCACGTCATCGAAGGTTATACCGTCAGCTATGATTCGCCTGTCAGAAGCGAACGTATCCGTTTTACTCTTATCCATTCTACTCTCCCAAATGCGCCTTTTTTATTAAACCAAACAGTATAATAATGCTATAACCATCCGTCAAACCTATTTTGAATTGCGATGGTCAGCCCTGCCATCTGTCACGGCGAAGTCCATAGGACGAAGACGGATGGCAGGGTTCGTTCATTTATATTTAGCCCCCCGGCCCGCCGGGGGGTTGTCTTTTGATGTGGCAATCTCAACTCAAAATCGTAAATCGTCAATAGTAAATAATAAATTGATAGTTCCCCGCCCCCGTCAAACCTATTTTGAATTGCGATGGTCAGCCCTGCCATCTGTCACGGCGAAGTCCATAGGACGAAGACGGATGGCAGGGTTCGTTCATTTATATTTAGCCCCCCGGCCCGCCGGGGGGTTGTCTTTTGATGTGGCAATCTCAACCAAAATAATAAATAATAAATAATAAATTGAAACTGGCCTCCGGCAGCACCAGCCAAGTTTTGCGTCTGTGGTCTGGTGTCTTATGTCTGCGTGCCGCCGCGCAAAAAACCCTGATTCTTAAATCACCACATTAGTATATATGCATATACTAATATACTTATATTCCTGTACAAAACTCTTTTCTAACACCCGTCTCGCTGTTGCTGCCCGGCCTCGGTGCGGTGTTTTTAAGGAAACCTAAGAAATAACAGTGTCAATCAGTGTAAATCAGTGTCTAAAAACTTGTGTTCATTCGTGGTTAATTTCCCTGCTCACCTCGGTGCGGTGATTTTAAGAAGACGTGAAAAATAAGAAGCCCCATTTTCCCAAACCGTAAACCCGAAGCTCTCTGTGCCTTTGTGCCTGCCAAAAACTTGTGCATTTGGTTGACACCTGCGGTGTTGTTTCCGCACGTCTGGAGCCCGATGTCTTCTCGGAAAATCCCCCCGATTTTGCTTGCGCGTTTGTGACTAATTTTTCTATGAACTATGAACTACGAACAATGAACTCGCTGCGCGATCATTTGCGCAAGCTGGAGCGAAGCGAAAGTCCTGAGCGAAGTCGAAGGAGCTTGTCCCGAACGTCACCGAAGGAAATCCAGACTCCGCTTGTCCGAATAGCACCAAACGCGCAAGTACCCCGCGCGCAAGGGCTCAAAACGCGTCAAAACAGCGCAATTTTTGCAAATTTTTCCGAATTTTTTGAAATT
>CAYLXD010000065.1:0-10072 GCA_964387515.1 uncultured Pirellulales bacterium
TACTTCATTGAGGCAAATACACGAATCCAGGTCGAGCATCCCGTTACCGAACTGGTAACCGGCCACGACCTCATTAAGCTGCAGATAAAGGTCGCCGCCGGCGAAAAACTCGAGCTAAGTCAGCGCGAAATCAGGCACAGCGGCTGTGCCATTGAGTGCAGAATCAATGCCGAGGATCCGAAAAATAATTTCGCTCCCTGCCCCGGCACCATTACAAAATATATCCCGCCGGGCGGCCCCGGCGTCAGAATCGATACCCACGTCTATCAGGGTTATACCGTCCCGACAAATTATGATTCAATGCTGTGTAAGCTTTTGGTCTATCAGGCCGATAGAGCTGAAGCGATAAACACTATGAAAAGGGCCTTGAGTGAGTTTATCATCGAACCAATCAAAACAACGATACCGGTCTGCCTGGACATTATCTCCCACAACCTGTTCACAAAAGGCAAAGTAGATACAAGCTTCGTCGAGCGACATTTATAAACTTATGGTTCGTGATGAATTACTTTTCCAGTGAGGTTAAATCTTCGTAGGTTTCGCGTTTTCGGATGACGGAGTATTTATCGCCGTCGACGAGGACTTCGGCAGGCCGTGGGTGGGCGTTATAATTGCTTGCCATACTGAAACCATAAGCTCCGGCGGTAAAAATGGAAATGAAATCTCCCCGCTTAACCGGTGGCAAAGCCCTGTCTTTGGCAAAGAAATCAGTGCTCTCGCAGACAGGCCCGACTACATCGACAACTTTAGTGCCGGCCGGTTGCAAATCTCTATCCCGCCGGCTCGGTACAAACTTTTCGTCGACTTTTGTCGGCCAAATAAAGTGAAATGCGTTGTACAAAGGCGGACGAATCAAATCGTTCATACCTGCATCAACTATAACAAATTTTTTCGAGCCGCTGCTTTTCAGATACAAGACCTGCGTTACTAAAATCCCCGCATTGGCCGCAATACTTGCGCCGGGTTCGAGAATGAGCTTTAGATTCCTGCCTTTCAACAACGGCACAATGGCGGCGGCGTAATCAGCGGCGGTCGGTGATTCGGCGGTTACATAATCGGCGCCGTATCCTCCGCCAATATCTAGCGCCTCAATAGTGAACCCATCGCTGCGCAGCCGGTCGATTAAAGCCAATACTTTCTCTATCGCTTCAACATAAGGCTCAATGGTGCGGCCGGCTGAGCCTAAATGTATGTGAATCGCGCAAAGAGCCACCGCATCACTGCTGCCGTAATCGGCAAAGACCTTTTTTGCCCGTTCGATGTCAACGCCGAATTTGGTTTCCTTTTTGCCGGTCGTGGTATATATGTGCGTTTTAGGGTCAACGTCGGGATTGACACGCAGTGCGGCTTTGGGGCGCTTCCCTTCCTGTTTTGCCAGACGAATCAAGTTTTCCATCTCAGCTTCCGACTCGATGTTGAAGTAACCGATGTCAGCGTTTAGTGCCTCGATAATTTCTTTGTCGGTTTTGCCGACCCCTGCGTAAACTACTTTCGAGCAGTCGCCGCCTGCCTGCTGAACGCGATACAGTTCTCCTCCGCTGACAATGTCGAACCCGCTGCCCGCCTCGGCCATAAATTTGAGTATATTGATATTGCCGCAGGCCTTGACGGAATAGCAGATGGTCGTATCAGGCCGGCTATAGGCCTTTTGAATCTTTTGCAGATGGTCTATGAAGGTGGCTTTGCTGTATATATAAACCGGCGTGCCCGCCTTGGCGGCAACTTCTTCAGCATCCACGTCTTCAGCAAACAGCTTGCCGTTTTTATAGGTGAAGTAATCCATATCGCGCATTCAATAATCAATCAATAATCAATAGTCAATAAAAAAAACGGAAGGCTCCACCGCCACGGTGGAGCCTTCCATCTTCGCATAACTTGCTGCAATACTGAAATCTTAGCTAACTCGTTAAACTACCTTTTCTTTTTTCTCTTTGCTTTTTTCTTCTTGGCCGTTTTCTTCTTGGTTGCTTTCTTTTTTCTCTTTGCCATTATTCTATCACCGCCTTTCGATTGATTAAATCCTTTCAACATTCAAATTAACATTTCAACAACTCATTTCCAAAAACACTGCTAAGTAGATTATACAAAATTTAACAACCTCAATTACATTTTTTATCGTCCAAATGCTTAAAAATCCTTCATAAAATTTTTTATCATCAACATTTTACACAACTTCCCATATTGTTTATTATATCTGTTGGTATAATGATGCCGAGGTGTTTTGCTGCGACATTGGTTTTGCCCGACCTTCGGTTTTAACTTCTGTCTTTGCAAAACTTCAGAGATTGAATTTTGTACACAGTTGCTGAAAGCGCGTTTTATTGAACTTATAACCCTGTTTGGCGGCATTTGGTGTCAGAAAAAATATTTGCTCTTTGTCAATTCATATTTGCTTCGGACGCGGTAAAAAATTATAAGTAAACGAAATCCCGGCAACCTCTTCATTGGTTTTTGTGGTTTATACGGGCTTTTTATGGACAAAAATTTTTTTATTTTTCCTGTAATATTTTTCTGAAGAACCCACAATTTACCTGTTAGTTTCTTATGGTTAAAAGAAAAACAGCATTGTTTGGCGGCACGTTCGACCCGATTCATCTTGGTCATACAGCTGTTGCTGCACACGCGGCAGAACAGATTGGCGCAGCAAAAGTCATCTTCATCCCCGCGAAACGCTCACCGCTGAAAGGTTTCTCGCCGAAGGCAGGCGCCGGTGACAGGCTGAAAATGATAACCCTTGCAACAGCCGGCGACGAGAGGTTCGGTGTAAGCGATTGCGAGCTGAATAAACCTGAGCCGAGCTATACGCTGGAGACCGTAAGGCACTTTCAGCGCCGCCTCAGTAGTGATACTTCAATTTATTGGCTCATGGGTGCTGATGGTATTGATGAGCTGCCGCTTTGGTATGGAATTGCCGAGTTGATTGATGAATGCGATTTGTCGGTGATGTACAGAGCCGGCTGTAAGCCGCCGGATTTTGCCAAATTCAAAACCCTCTGGGGCCGGCAGCGCGTCGAAAAACTTCAGCGAAATATCATCCAAACACCTCTGATTGATATAAGCGGCACCCAGATACGAAACAGACTGGCCGCCGGCCTCGACGTAACCGATATGCTCGCCCCATCCGTCGCCGACTATATCCTCAAGCACGGCTTGTACGGAACAAAGACCAGGTCCTAACGCAGCTCTTCCACCGCCCTTAATAACCAGCCGCACCACTCGGCGAACCCTTCGCCGGTCCTGGCTGATATCAAAAAGATTTCGATGCTTTTGTTTAGTTTGCGAGCATCGGCTTTTACCCGTTCGACGTCAAAATCCACCTGTGCTTGTGCACCCAGCAAATCAACCTTGTTTACAAGCAGCGCCTTTGACTTGGCGAAAATAGCAGGGTACTTTGCCGGCTTGTCGTCGCCCTCCGGTACTGAAAGAACAGCCACCTTGCCGGTTTCTCCCAATTCAAAAGCCGACGGACAGACGAGGTTGCCCACGTTCTCTATAAAAATCAAATCCAAATCACTGACGGGCAGCCTTTCCAAACCACTGCTGACCTGAGCCGCCGACAAATGGCACGCTCCCTCGGTATTTATCTGAATCACTGGTGCGCCGGTTGCTTTTATCCTTTCGGCGTCGATGTCGGTTTGAATATCACCCTCGATGACTCCTATCTTAATTTTGCCTTTCAATTCGTTTATCGTTCTGACCAGAATCGTTGTCTTGCCTGAGCCAGGCGACGATATCATATTCAGGCACAATTTCTTCTGTTCAGCAAGCAGCCGGCTGTTTTTCACGGCGTATTCTTCGTTTGCACTGAGGATTTTCTTACCGACCTTAACTTTATACATATCCTCACTCCGTCGAAAACTCTATTTCCTCCAGCACCAGCGCTGCATCAGGCTGCAATTCAAAGTCCCCGCTGCCGCACTTTGGACACACCGGCTGACAAAGCTCAAATTCAAAAATTTCTGCGCAGCTCTTACATCGCCCCTGCAATTGCTTGTGTTCTATTTCAAGTTTCATACCTTCACAGGCTGTATCTTTGGCAATGGCGTCAAAAGCAAAACAAAGCACATCGTCATTAATGGCGTTGAGCACTCCGCAGCTGATTTTGGCGCTGACGGGTTTTGCGCTGCGTTTGGCGGCCTCGGCTGAAATCGTCGACAGCAGGCTTTGTGCCACCATTGTTTCATGCATCAGCATATCCTCGGCAATTCTCGTCCGTACGGCATCTGCACAATTCTCCTGCCGCCGATTTTAGTTACCATTTCCACAACGGCTGCATCAGTCGTTTCCACAACCTCACCGATTATAGCTGCATTTTTACCCAAAGGGTGCTTTTTGCATATAGTCAAACAATCATCCGCCGATTCCGGCGAGACTATTGCGACGAATTTGCCTTCGTTGGCGATTGTTAGCACATCAAAGCCGAGCGCGTCCGCTGCCGCCTGAACCGTCGGATTCACTGGGATATCCGCCTCGTTAATTTCAATACTCAAACGGCTCTGCCCCGATATCTCATTGAGTGTAGCTGCCAATCCGCCGCGGGTCGGGTCCCGCATAAATTTTACTCCATTTGTGTTTTCCAGCAGTCGACAGGTCAGCTCCGCCAGACCGGCACAGTCGCTTTTTAGCCGAGATTGAAATTTAATATCCTCCCGCTGCGAGATAATAGTCATCCCATGGTCACCTATTGTGCCATTGATAATGACCTTGTCGCCGACCGCAATCCGGTCAAAACCCAAATCCACACCGTCTAACCTCACCCCGACACCCGCTGTGTTGATGAAAATCTTATCCGCTGCGCCGGATTCGACGGTCTTGGTATCGCCGGTAACAATACTAACGTCGTTGGCCTTGGCGGCCCGGCTGATGCTGCGCAATATCTTATGAAGCAGTTCAAATTCAAAACCTTCTTCGATTATCAGCGACAGAGCCAGAGCGACAGGCACCGACCCTGCGACAGCTAAGTCATTAACGGTTCCGCAAACAGCGAGTTTACCAATGTCGCCGCCGTTAAAAAATAAAGGCTTGACGACGTAGCTGTCCGCAGTGAAACACACCGAACTGGAAGCAAGGTTTAATTTTGCCGAATCGGCTAATTCCGCGAGAGTATCGTTATGGAAGCTCGGTAGAATATGATGCCTGATAAGTTCGTCGCTCAACCTGCCGCCGCCGCCGTGCGCGAGCAAAATCCTGTCTTTCTTGGCTGACTTCATTGCCTGCGTCTCTCTCTTCCGTACTTAAACCAGGCTGAACAGGCGCCTTCGGAACTCACCATACACGGGCCGACAGGACTATCGGGAGTGCAGCTTTTTCCAAACAGACCGCATTGTGGCGGCTCGATAAGCCCACACAGCACCTCCCCGCAGCGGCAACCGCTTGTGTCTTCACCGGGTGTTTCGGTTATATTGAAACGCTTAAGGGCATCGAATCGACTGTATTTATCTTTTAGTTTGAGCGTGCTTTTTTCAATTTTCCCTAAGCCTCGCCACCAGCCATCCACCGGCTCAAAACACTCGGCAATAATCTTTTGTGCCACGGTGTTACCCTGTTCGGTTACGACTGCTGTGTATATTGATTTTACTTCAGCGCTGCCTTCGGCGAGCTGCCGGCAGATTTCGCCGAGTCCTTCGATAATCTGCATCGGCTCGAAGCCGGCCACAACGCACGGCCGATTGAATTGCTCTGCAATCTCGGTAAAAGCGCCGAAGCCGATGATAACACTGACATGCCCCGGGCAGAGAAAGGCATCTATGTTATGGTTCTTCTGTGACAAAAGAGCACGCATTGCGGGTACAACAAGTTTGTGGCCGCTCAAAACGCAAAAGTTCTCGATATCCTCCGCCGCTGCTTCTTTAACGACTACCGCCGTTGCCGGTGCTGTAGTCTCAAACCCGACCGCGACGAACACAACGGTTTTCTCAGGATTATCTTTCGCCAATTGCAGAGCATCTTCACTGCTCAAAACGACCCTGACATTACCTTTTGTATTCCTTGTTTCAAGTGAGCCTTGCGTGCCGGGAACCCGAACCATATCACCGTAAGTTGCAATCAGGCAATTGTCCTGCTCTGCCAGTTTCAGAACTGCGTCAATATAGCCCTGGTCGGTAACGCAGACCGGGCAGCCCGGCCCCGACAAAAGTTTCAAATCTTTAGGCAGCGTCGTATTTATTCCGTTTCGGAAGATTGAGACCGTATGAGTGCCGCAGACCTCCATTATATTGATTCGCCGGCCCAATGCCTTGCAGGCTGAGTCCATAAGAGTCTGTGCTTTATGAATTCTCTCGAGCATAATCGTTGATTTCCGCAATAAGCTGCCAGGTTTTTTTCGCTTCCTCTTCATCCACAAGTGAGATAGCGAAACCGGCGTGCACAAGCACTAAATCACCGAGCTTAGCTTCGCTCAGCAGCGTGGTCTTAGCCTTGAACCGGTTACCCATCGCATCGACAACCGCGTTGTCGCCCTGAAGCTCCACTATTCTTGCTGGTATCGCCAAACACATAATCCGTATCTCGTCGCTCGTGCCCCGTCGCTCGTTAAATTTTGCTGATTAGACTTGCAAGCATTCGACTTTCGTGATTTAAATCTTCCGATAGATCATCCAATTCGTGTTTTGTTATATACTTTCTTCGATTCGCGATAATCGACTGGGTATCCAATTCAGCGCATGATCCCAACGACACGCGAAGAAATTGCCTATACTCATTAGTATGGCCTCTTACGAATCCCTCTGAAACATTTGATGGGATTGACACAGAGGCCTTCCTCATTTGAAGGGTCAGTCCGTACAATTCTTCTTTGGGGAATTTAGCCGTTAATGCGTAAACCTTGTCAACTATTTCAATACCTTTTTGCCAAACTTTCAAATCTTTGTAGTCTTTTACTCTCATTATTTTTAAGTGGCGCTATTTTTTGTCTTTATGACACTATGAATATCCTGTCTTTGCTATTCGAAACAATCCAGATTCCTTTATCATAAGGATTATTCGTTAAATTTAGCATATTCTTTACATCTTCTACCACCGCATCCCAATCCCAGTCCAATCTTGACGTATCTCGTATTACCAAAGCAGTATTAGGCCCATAGTCACTCTTTAACTTTTTTTGGATTCGTTTCATAATCATCGCCATAACATTTCCAGATAAACATCTTGTACACTCAAAAATATTCCCTTTTCCTTGTCTAACTTCCTCATATCGAGCTTTCGATGCTTCCTGGGACAAGTGGTCTGAACGTCCCAGTAACGCCTGAATATCGCCAGGTCGGTCTTCAGTCAGTGTAATTTCAAGGTTCATCTTATTGCCTGTTGTATCCTCGCATCGGATATCCGGCGAATCGCTATGTTCAGCAATCTTGTAAGAGGTATTCATCTTTTGGTTATAAAGCTTCAAAAAACCTTCCGCAGTTGCTTTTTCTATGGCTTTTTTCTCATCTAATTGCATATATTTAGCCTCGTCCTGTTTAACGAGTCACGAGCGACTGGCGACGAGCGACGATTGCTGCCTGTCCTAAAGATATTCCGCCGTCATTTGACGGCACTTCCCGATTAAATAATACGGCAAAATCATTTTTCTTCAATAGCCCAACCAGCTGGCTCGTCAAATACCGATTGCAGAACACCCCGCCGCTTAACGCAACCGTGTTTAACTTTTTGCCTTTCCTCGCTGCTTTAGCCATTTCCAACAAGGCAGCAGCTATGGTGTTATGAAACTTCGCCGAGACGACACCATCACCTATTCTTTCGTGAATATCAGCAATTATCTGCTTTATCATCTTACACAAATCAAGTTGAAGCGGCTCATTAGCTTTCTTGATAAGCTCGAAGTCGTAATGCTCTTTAACATCGTTTTCTACAATCGCCTCGAGCGCCATCGGAAGTTGTGCTTCAAAATAATTGTAACTGCCAAGGCCGAGCATGGCCGCGACGGCATCGAAAACCCGTCCAAGACTCGAAGTTTCTATCGTATTTATTCGTTTGTCGAGCTGCTCTGATATGATTCGCTGTTTATCCATATCAGGCTCAATCCGTTCAAGCAGCCATCTGAATTTCTCCAACTTAAAATCGTCCCCGTAGGTTTTTTTCAGCAATCCCAGCAAAGGCCTTATAGCTTCCTTACTTGCTCTGTCGGCACCGGCCAGAGAATAATACGCCAGATGGCCAAACCGTTCAAAATCATCTAATGATGCAATCAGGCACTCACATCCCCAAATCGCTTCGTCTGTTCCGTAGCCGGTGCCGTCACACGACAGGCCAATCACAGGCCCATTAAGGCCGTGTTCAGCTAACACCGATGCGATATGCGCCCAGTGATGCTGAACCTGAACAACCTTTACCCCGTTAGAAATCCCTGCCAAATGCAAGGCAGATACCTCTAATGTCTTATTTCTAACGGGGTTTACATCAGGTATTGAAAAGGCATACTGCGTTGATAAATAACCCGGATGTAAGTCGCAGACTACTGTCTTCGGCTCAACCTCAAACAATCCGCAAAGGTGCTCTATGGAACCAACATAGTGATGATAAACTTCCGCATCTTCCAAATCACCTATGTGTTCGCTGCATATAAGTTGATTTTGTTTTGCGAAGCAGAAGGTATTTTTCAAATCGGCTCCTGCTGCGAACACATCCGTCGGCGTATTTTCATCGGTGAGAATAGGTGTTGGCACATATCCCCTGGCCCGTCTTAGAAGCACAGCTTCATCGTCAATGAAATGCACGATTGAATCATCGACCTGCCGGTAAATTTCCCTATCGTGCATCAAAAAAGCATCAGCGATACAAGATAGTCTCTCTAAAGCTTTTTCATTTTTGCAAATCAACGGCTCATCCGAGATATTGCCGCTGGTCATCACCAAGACTTCCAAGCCCTCGGCAAAAAGCAGATAATGCAGCGGCGCATAGCACAGCATAAAGCCGAACGTATTGACACCTTCGGCAACTGATGCCGCTATTGCTGAATCCTCTCTTTTCGGCAGCAATACAATCGGGCTTTGCGGGCTTTCCAACAGCCACTGGGCCGCCCCACTTACAACCGCGTATTTTCTTATCTTTTCAATTCCGTCGGTCATCATCGCGAAGGGCTTATGGTCTCGTCTTTTGCGCTGCCGCAATCTCTCAACCGCATCGTTATTCAGGGCATCAACCGCCAGGTGAAACCCGCCGAGGCCCTTTATCGCCACAATCTTTCCATCCGTAAGCAAACGGGCCGTCTCGAAAATCACTTTGTCAGTTCCTTCCTGTATGTTCTTGCCCTCACTGTTTGTCAGCCGGATTTTGGGTCCGCACGCACCGCAGGCAACTGGCTGAGCGTGAAAACGCCGGTCGGTTACATCTTTGTATTGAGCGGCGCACCTGTCGCACATCGCAAAAACCGACATCGTGGTGTTGGGCCTGTCATAAGGAATACTTTTGATTATCGAGTATCTCGGCCCGCAGTTCGTACAGTTTATAAACGGATACCGATACCGAAAGTCTTTACTGTTAGCCATCTCGGCAAGGCAGTCTCGGCAGGTGGCAATATCAGCCGTTATCTGTGACAGAGCTATACCTTCGGAATCACTTTTTCGGATAACAAATTTATCATCAGCCTCTATGGTTGCCACATCACACGATTCGAGTGATTTTATTTCCGCCAGTGGTGGTTTATCCTGTCCTGACCGCAGGCGGGATAAGAATTCAGCTATATTCGGCTCCGGCCCTTGCAATTCGATTGTTACACCCTTTGTATCGTTATAGACAAAGCCCGTCAGGCCCAGCATCCGCGCAATCCTATATACCGCCGGCCTGAAGCCCACGCCCTGCACCCGGCCCGTTATAGATATTTTCTGTCTGGTAATCAAAACGCTCAATCTTTATCTAAACGCTCCCGATATGTACCATTAAGACGAAGCCCGAAAAGCTATTTTACATTATAATACGAAAAAGGCAATCATTGGTGCACAGCTTTAATCCTTATGATGCTTTGTTAGCTGAAAAATTTGTTTGCCGATATCGGCCAAATATGCTAAATTACTGCGGTTTTGGGGCCATAGCTCAGTTGGGAGAGCGCTTGCATGGCATGCAAGAGGTCGTGGGT
>CAYLXD010000066.1:0-9971 GCA_964387515.1 uncultured Pirellulales bacterium
AACTGGTAAATCAGGACCTTATTGCCCTGGCCTGCCGCGCGAAGCGCAAGGCCAAAAGCCGCGGTCGTTTTGCCCTTGCCGTCGCCGGTATAAATCTGGACGAGCCCTTTTTTAAGCATGAGATTATATTAAAAGAACCGGGGCTGATTGAAAATCAAAAACTTGGAAAAACGGTCCCATCACCGGCTCGCTTGAGGTATGGGGATTGTCGAGCGTTTCGCTGAGTATGTCAGCAATATGAAAAAATAAAGACTTATGAAACAGGTAATTCAGTATCCGCGGTCAGTCAATTGCTCAGCCGGTTTGAAAGGAAGGGGCTGGGCGAACTGGACCGCGACGCGACGCGAGAGGCCATTCAAATCCTCGACCCGGCAGATGCAGCCGGTCCGCTCGAAACTTACTGTCTCCGGGGACTTGCCCGAATCAAAACGGGGAATACTGAACCGAGTGGTTATCCGCCGGCCCGGGCATATATAGGCCTCGTCGTTGTCACAGGTAAACGCCATACCACTGCTACAGACGTCGACCATCTGGCCCAACAGAGGTTCTTCATCAAGGTCTTCCGCAAACCATATTGGACGGTAATGACGCAGTCTCCGTTCCTTTCTTCGCTCTATGAATCTTTTCTGCTCGGTCTCCACCTTAGCCTGAGACTCGGACGCCGCTGCGGCTGCCGGGACGCCAGCAGTGCTGACCGTAAGCTCTGCTTTTGCCATAATATTTTCTATTTTTTCCACAATCAGTTTCCATTCCCTGTCGCTGAATCCGTTTTTGAACCGGTCCGGCGGTATGCACGCGACGAAGACGGCATCTTCAGGCATAACTATTCGGGCTCCGCAGATTAATCTGCCATTGTGAATGTAAAGATTCATAGCGGCATTCGTCACCTTCGGCCTGCTGTCAGTCGCCTCCGTTATTAAGCTCTCAATCTCCGATGAGGTCATTTTTCTGCCCCTACAGTTTTTTTCCTTAAATCCACAATTTGGTTATCGGCAAAAAAAAGGCGGTACTTTGGAGGTTTGTTGGGTTGTTCGCGCACCCGGCGCGGACAATCATGGGTTGTTTTGGGCTTTTTCCCGGCTTGCAGAGATTATATCGTTACGGCTTTTAGCCTTTGCTGGGTGTCCGCCCCGTCAGCGACCTGCTCACCCGGTCTGAAAGGCAGAGGCTCGGCAAATTGAACCGCGACACGACGGAGAAATCCGCCGACTTCATCGACGCGGCAAACGGAGCCTGTCCGCGTGAAACTTGCCATATCGAATGATTCGTCTGAGCCAAAGCGAGGGACGCTAAAGCGGCTGGTTACCCGTTGGCCCAGATATGGACAGTTTACACCGGAACGACACGTAAATGATGCACCAACACTGGAAATATCGACCATTTGTCCCTGTGAGAGCATTTCGTCGAAGTCTTCGGCGAACCAGATCGGCCAGTGGTAACGCAGTCTCTGCTCTATCCTTCGCTCGCGCTTACTATCCATCTTATCTTTTACCCCCAATCCCTTACTTTCAAGCATACTACAAATCGGCAAATCAGGCAAGTTCCTTTACGAAACATCTCGGAAAAAAATGCTGCCGGCCGAGTCAGCGGCTCTGCCGGATCTGCTTATTGGCTGGTTTTTTTACAATCTTTGTAGCTTTATGCGGCTATATCACCACAGTTAACCGCCGATTTTCCGGACCAGTTCGCGGAATACCCCGCCCCGCTGTTGGAAATTTTCAAACATATCGAAGCTGGCACAGGCAGGGCTTAGCAGAACGACATCGCCGTGGGCACTTAGCCGCTCGGCCACATCCACGGCCTCGGCCAGTGATTGCGCAAACTCGACTCTTGGAATATCTGCTCGGCCTGCCCGTATCGCCGCTGCGATTTTTTCTTTCGTTTGTCCAATCAGGACCGCTGCCTTTGCCGCTCGGGCAATTTTTCCGCCGAACTTGTCAAATGGTACATTCTTATCGTATCCGCCGGCGATGATTATTATCGGTCGTTCAAACGCTTCCATCGCGGCGATTGCGCTGTCGGGCGTGGTGGCCTTGGAGTCGTTGTACCAGGATACGCCGTTCACTTGCGCTACCAGCTCGAGCCTGTGAGGCAGCGGTTTGAATTCAGGCAGACAATTTTTTATTGCCTCGTCCCCCACGCCGAAGTGCTTCGCGACGGCAGCTGCAGCGGCGAGGTTTGAAAGATTGGCCCGGCCGGGCAACGTAAAACCAGAGCGAATTTCCTCACTTACATCATCGGTGGAAAACTTCAGGCAAATTCTTCCCGTATCTTTGCTGTATTTTTCAAACCATTCGGCTCCAAGCTCATCCTCGGCGTTAAAGAATGAAACCGGTGGCGACTTTTCGTTCGGCTTTTGGAACCTGAATATGTTTTCCTTGGCCCGGCAGTAACCGGCGAACGTTCCGTAGCGGTCGAGATGGTTCGGCGTAAGGTTTGTCAGTAAAGCAACCTGCGGCGCTTTTTGGATTTGAGCCAACTGCTCAAGCTGAAAACTCGACAGCTCTAACACAACCAAGTCGTCAGGGCCGATTTGGTCTGCTATCATCAGCAACGGCTGATTGCCGATATTGCCGCTGAGCCAGACATTCTTGATGCTTGATGCTCGATGCTCGATGCTCGATATCTGATTTCTGACTTCTGACTTCTGTTCTCTGAGCAGATGCGCTGTGAGTGCTGCCGTTGTACTTTTGCCATTGGCTCCCGTTATGCCGATTATCACCGCAGGACACAACTCAAAAAAGATATTTATCTGCGAGGTGATGAGTTTGTTGTGCCGACGAGCAATCTCCAGAAATTCGTTATCGGCAGGCACAGCGGGATTGGCGACGACAATATCAGCCTGTTCAAAATCGTCTGCGCAGTGCGAACCGAGGTGATATTCGATGTTACTGAATTCTTCGAGCTGCTTTAGTGAATCGCTCAACCGCTTGGCGGGAGCCAAGTCCGTTACCGTTACTTTTGCGCCGGCGCCGGCGGCAAATCTAACAACATCAACGCCGCCACCGAACCGCCCGAGGCCCATAACCAGAACTTTCCTGTGCATGAAAGTAAGAGAAGTCAGAGACATTTTCTTCTTCTTAAGACCAGAGTGCAAAATACCAATGATTCGAAATCACACAACACACAACAATCCGCACAGGCAATATAAAAACGCCACCACCAAAAAGCAAGAAAAACACATCTGGCCGCCTGAAATCCCTGTCACTTTACAATCTTTTTGTGGAGACTGTAAAAAATTATGGAACTGCCTGTAACTATGGTGTATGATTGGAAACGAAATGATGGGCAGATTGCTAATAGTTTCAAACAGACTGCCTGTTAGCGTTGTCAAGCGTGTTAATGATTTACACTTTCAGCCGAGCGCAGGTGGATTAGCCACCGGACTATCCTCATGCGGCAAGTCTCATCAAAGCCGGTGGATAGGCTGGCCGGGTATAGCTGCGGACAGAATTTCACAACGAGAAAAACGGCAAATCTCAAATGCACTTAAAAAACAGAATTGCCATTGTGTTTTTCTTTCTGCAAAGGACATGCAAAATTTCTACCACGGTTTCTGTAATAAGACCGTTTGGCCACTCTTTCACTATTTTCCTCTATACACAGTATATGAAGACCAATACTGGCAGGCTTACAAAAAGGTTAATAAGGCCTTCTGCGACGCCGTTGTAAAAATAGCTGAGTCTGATGATTACATCTGGATTCACGATTATCATCTGATGCTGCTTCCGGAACTCGTAAGAAACAAGCTCCCAAAGGCACAAATCGGATTCTTTCTCCACATACCCTTTCCCTCCTTTGAGATGTTCCGTCTTCTGCCCTGGCGAAAGGAATTGCTGAAAGGGCTGCTCGGTTCAGATTTGATAGGCTTTCACACATATGACTATATGAGGCATTTTCTCAGCAGTACAGCACGAATAGCAGCAACCGAACACTCTATGGGTGAATTAGTCATAGGTAACAGGGTCGTAAAAGTAGATGCGTTCCCAATGGGGATTGACTACGACAGATACGCCGGCGCTGCTGACGACCCGAAGGTCAAGAAAATACGAACTACAACCCGCAAAAAGGTAGGCGACCGGAAAATAATTATATCTATAGACAGGCTGGATTATACCAAGGGTATTATTCAACGGCTGGAGGCATTCGACCTGTTTCTGTCACAAAATCCGAAATATAAGGAAAAGGTTACTCTTATACTTGTTGCGGTCCCATCGCGTACCGGCGTTGAGGACTACAGAGAGTTAAGGAAACAACTTGAGTGGCTGGTAGGCAGAGTTAACGGCGAACGTGGAACTATTGGCTGGGTACCCGTATGGTATCTCTATTGTTTCCTGCCGTTTGAGAAACTTATTGCCCTTTATAGTGCGGCCGATGTAGCTTTGGTAACACCACTTCGGGACGGGATGAATCTAATAGCCAAGGAGTTCGTCGCGACCAAAACAGACGGCAAGGGCGTTTTAATCCTTAGCGAGATGGCAGGTGCTGCGAGCGAATTGGGAGAAGCTATTATAGTAAATGCCAACAACAAACAGGAGATAGTTGACGCGATAAAAGAAGCTCTCGAAATGCCCATAGAAGAACAGACCGAGCGCAACAGATTAATGCAAGGCCGGCTTGCACGTTATACTGTTACAAGATGGGCCAATGATTTTTTAGAAACTCTATCTGGTGTGAAGAAAAGCCAAAAGGAACTTTCTGTTCATAAGCTCGCTAAACCAATCAGGGAAAAACTGGTCAGTGGATATGACAGAAGCTCAAAACGATTATTTCTGCTCGATTACGATGGAACGCTTGTAGGTTTTGCCGGCAAACCGGAAAAAGCAGGACCCGATAAAGAACTTTGGTCCTTGTTAAAAGCACTTGCTTCAGAACCGAAAAACAAGGTCGTTATAATCAGTGGCAGGGATAAAGAAACTTTGAATTACTGGCTCGGCAATACCGATGCCTCACTAATTGCCGAACACGGAGCCTGGATTAAGGAGAAAGGTGACGACTGGCAGGTAATAGAACCCTTACTAAACGACTGGAAAGATACGATAAGACCCATTCTTGAATTATATGCCGACAGAACACCCGGTTCTTCCGTTGAAGAAAAAGACTTCTCTCTGGTCTGGCATTACCGCAGAGCGGATTCTGAACTGGCCTCTCTCCGGCTTCAAGAATTGAGAGATGCTGTTTTGAATTTCACTGAGAACTTAGACATCGGTGTATTTGAAGGCAGCAAGATTCTCGAAGTTAAAAATATTGGTATAAGCAAAGGCCACGCCGCAGAACGCTGGTTGGCAAAGAACAAATGGGACTTTATTTTAGCGGCCGGTGATGACTACACCGATGAAGATATGTTCTCAATCCTGCCTGAAACTGCATATTCAATGAAAATAGGACACGGTATTTCCAAAGCCAGGTTCAACGTAGAATCAGTATATGAACTCAGATTGCTACTTGAGGAATTAGTCAAAATATAAAAAACTTATTTAAGGAGACAACATGTTAAGTCTTGAAAACTTCCGCCACATAGTGCCTGACGAAACGTTAGCCGAGATTTACGCCAGAGCAAGAGGCCTTTATGGCAAACATATTGTTCATCTCAACGCTACTTATCAGGGCGGAGGTGTCGCGGAAATTCTCTATTCACTTGTATTGCTGATGAACGACGTCGGTATAGATGCCGGCTGGAGAATCCTGCACGGAAGTCAGGAATTCTTTGAGATTACCAAGAGCTTCCACAATGCTCTCCAGGGAGCAGCACTAAATCTATCCGAAAGGAAAAAACGCGTATATCTGCAGGTCAATGACAACTTTTCCAAATTTACACATCTTGACCATGACTGCGTAATCATTCACGACCCTCAACCGCTTGCATTAATAAGGTCATACAGAAAACGTCAACCCTGGATATGGCGATGTCACATAGACCTGACTGACCCGCATAAAGAATTGTGGGATTTTCTAAAGAGCTTCTTACTTAAATATGACCAAATCGTCTTCTCAAGTGAAAAATATTTCAAAAAGGACCTGCCGGTAGAACAAAGACTGATGTTCCCAGCCATCAACCCACTCAGTCAGAAAAATAAGGGCATCAGTAAAACAACAATATTGGAAAATGTGACCAAAGCCGGCATACCTATGGACAAGCCAATAATTACCCAGGTTTCCCGGCTCGACCCATGGAAGGACCCGGAGGGGGTGATAGACGTATTCACGCGGGTCAGGGAAAAGGTAGATTGCAGATTAGTTTTCTGCTACAACGTAGCCAGCGACGACCCCGAAGGTCTGAGGATGTACAACAAGGTTCAGCGAAAAGCCAACAAGCTTCTTAAAAGAGGGGATATTGTATTCGTTGTTGGAAATAATGAAACCTTAGTAAATGCAATCCAAAGATTCTCCAGCGTCATAATTCAAAAGTCGACCAGGGAAGGATTCTGCCTTGCCGTTACAGAAGCACTCTGGAAAGGTACACCTGTAGTTGCCTCAAATGTAGGCGGTATACCCGTTCAAGTCGAGGATGGCAAGAACGGATTTTTGCTGGAACCGAAAGATACAGAAGGATTTGCAGACCGAATTATACATTTGTTGAAAAATCCAAACGAGGCTGAAGCTATGGGGCAGAAAGGCATAGAATCAGTAAGAGAAAAGTTCCTTATAACCAGATTGTTATCTGATTACCTGTACATGCTTAACGCCATAATAGGCAGACAGTAAACCTCCTCAAACAACCCAAAGTAAGCATTCGTGCCTGTCATATCAAAGTCTGCATTGCGTTTGCCAGGTCCACTTTTGCATCGATGACCGCCTGCTCGATGCACCTTTTCCAGTCGTCGCCGAACTGCTCTTTGTACTTCGGCTTTTCGTAGGCGTAGATAACCGAGCGGGAGGCGTTAATGAGTGCTCCCGTGCCGTCCGGTTTGCAGAAGCGGACGCAGTCGGCAGCGGAGGCCCCCTGTGAGCCGTAGCCTGGTACGAGGAACCACACCTTATCGTACTTTTGACGCAGCGCCGTCGTAACCCCAGGCGTGGTACCGCCGACCACCATTCCGACATTGCTGTAGCCGTTTTTGCCGATGCGCTCAGGCTTATTAGCAATTTTTGCGACGATTTCAGCGAGCTTTTCGTACATCATTTGGCCGTCTCCGTCAGCAAAATCCTGAATCGGCGCCGCTGTGGGATTGCTCGAGCGGACCCAGACAAATACGCCCTTGCCCTGCTGGTCGGCGACCTGTACAAATGGCTCTATCGCCTCGACTCCCGCAAAGCCGTTAATGGTAATAGCATCGGGGGCGAGCGTATCTTCCAGGCCGACCATCTCCGGATTCTCCAGATGAGCGGCGGCATAAAACTCAGCGGTATGGCCTATGTCACCCCGTTTTACATCCCCGATTATCTCCAGGCCCAGAGCGTCCGCCTCGGAAATCAACGCGTAATAAGTTTCCACCCCTTCCCAAAGATACTTTTCAAAAAAGGCGATATTTATCTTCACGGCTGGAACCATCGGTGCGACAATTCTCATCGTCTGGGTGCAAAAGTCGAAAATTGCATCCACCGCCGCGGCCAAGTCAAACTCGTCGTTCATATCCCGATGGCTTTTTATCGTCGCCGGCAGCCGGCTGTAAACGGGGTCCAGGCCGACAGCCAGAGATGTTTTCCTGGCCCTTACCGCCTCACAAAGTCTATCTGCAAAATGACTTGCCACTGTCTTTAGTCCTTTCTCTTTTTCAGCCTGTCGGCAAATACTTGAAAACTCTTTTTAATTGTCAGTAAAATTACTATAATCATACCGATAGCTTTGAGCAAGGCTGAATTTGCATATTTGGTGAGGATTTGAAAACCGCTAAAGAAACAGAACCACAGCAGCCCACTGACGCCAAGTCCAAAGGCTCAAGGAGCAAATGTTCGCTCGCTATAAAACTGGCAGCAATATTGGTCATTGCCGTTTCATTGCCATACCTTATGCTTCTGCACAAACCCGCACGGTACAACCCCCTTGACATTGGTTACGACGGGCAGGTCAGCAAATATCTGACGCATGAATTATTGCCTCAGCTCCACAACGGCATCCAGCGGGCCGAGCCTTTCGACCTGGTGGTCACCGAGAGGGGAATAAACGATATCATTGCCCGGGCTAAATGGCCGAAACAATACGGTGAAATCGTATTTTCTGCGCCTGAGGTGCTTTTTCTGCCGGACACGATAGTGCTGATGGGAACGGCTGTTTTAAAAAGGGTGCAGGTGGTCATAACCACTGAATTGAATCCCTCGCTTGACGACCGTGGATTATTGAACCTCAACGTAACAAAGGTCAAGGCCGGCGCTGTGAATATCACGCTTCCCATCAAGGCCATCGCCGGAAGGATGTACGCTGACAGGCTTGCTGCTGTAGATATTGACCCGAACGATTTGACGGCGCAGATAGCCGCTTCACTGTTTAATGAAGAACCGTTCGACCCCGTCTTCGAAATCAAGGATATGTTTGACGGCGAAGAGAGAAAAGTGCGGGTTGAAAAGATAACTCTTGCACCGAAAAAACTCACCGTCCGTCTGACCCCTGTTACCAACTAAGGTTTTTACAATTACCCCTCGGCAGCAATATAGATATTGCGTCGCAGCGGACCAGCAGGTCAAAAGAAATCTTGTGAAATTGAGCAAATTCGTTCCAGGCTATGAGAAAACACCAATGGAGCCGGCCGGGCCAGAATACGCAATAAACCCTTTTCTGCAGGTCAGAAATGTTGTTTTATCGGACATTTGCAAGACCAAGAGCAGCTTTTAGCTGCAAACCGCGTCCTTCACAGCAGGCCTGAGCTAAAAATTAAGTAAATTCGGCAAAAAAGTTATTATCGTTGACAGGCTGGACGACTTAACTATAATGACCCTTGCTATAAGGATTTAGCAAAGCGCTACCAGAGCCGAATTGAAGGGGCTTGAAATGATTTTGACAGGACTGGCGAACAGTGCAGAGTGACCGGATAAATCGCCTGTACGGTTGTGCTTCTGCGCAAATGGTGGCTTGTGAATCGATGTTTCTGCTTCGGTGCCGGGAAACGAGCAAGGTTGCTTGCTATGGGAGGTCGCTGATGTAGTACAGGGATGAGCTACATCATAGTGTTCGTTTTTCGCTGAAGTGGGAACTGTATAGGTTTCCACTTTTTTTTGCCCCGAAGCTCTTTGTGGTGCTGAGCAGGAAAAGGAAAAAAGAAAAGAAATTAGTAACGGTTAGGAAAAGAAGGTAATGAGTCAGGAATTAGTAAGGATTGTCGACAACATTGCTCACGACAAAAATATCGACAGGGAATCCATATTTGTCGACCTGGAAGAGGCTATGGTCTCGGCGGTCAGAAAGCACTTTGGCGAGCCGGACAGCGAGATAGTCGTGCGCATCGACCGCACCACCGGAGAGGTTACCGCGTTTAAGGACAATGAGCAAATCGATATAAGGCAGCTCGGCCGAATCCCCGCTCAAACGGCCAAGCAAGTAATGATACAGAAGATAAAGGCTGATGAAAGGGACAGTATCTACGCTGAGTTCATGCAGCGAAAAGGAGAGATTATAAGCGGCTCGGTAGTGCGATACGAAGGCGGAACTCTCATTATCAATTTAGACCATCGCACCGAGGCATTTATGCCAAAGGCCGAGCAGATAATGGGCCAGACTCACCGCCCCGGCGAGAGAATCCGGTGCTTGATTCTTGATGTCAGAGAGGTCGCAAGCCAGGTCAAGATTATCCTCTCCCGAACGCATCCTGACTTTATCCGCAGGCTCTTCGAGATGGAGGTGCCGGAAATCGCCGAGAATATTATCGAAATAAGAGCGTTAGCTCGGGAAGCAGGGTATCGAACCAAGGTCGCCGTTGCTTCGCTCGATGACAAGGTCGACCCTGTCGGGGCATGCGTAGGTGTGCGGGGCAGCAGAATAAAGAATGTTGTCGACGAGCTCGGCGGCGAAAAAATAGATATCGTACGCTGGAATGATT
>CAYLXD010000067.1:0-9926 GCA_964387515.1 uncultured Pirellulales bacterium
GTTATGGCGGTTCCGCTTTACGATTTTATCAGCGTAACCGCCCTGCGCATAAGAGCGGGGAAAAGCCCGTTTGTCGGCGACACCCAGCACTTTTCGCATCGCCTGAAAAAACGCGGACTCACCGATACCCAGGCAGTTCTGACATTATATTTAGCTACACTTGCCACAAGTCTCGGCGCAACATTTCTATACCAGGTCAATTTTGCCGGAGCAGTTCTAATCTTCATCCAAACAGTTATGGTACTATCCATTATCGCTGTCCTTGAAACCACTGTCGAAAATGACAAGACCGCAGACTAATTCGAGTGTATCCAAAAACAAAGCTTTAGTGTACCTTGAATACATACTCTTTGGCATCTGTCTCTGCGTGATTGCGCTTCGCACCACTTTCACTGAAGGCCTGAGCGCACAATCAGCCGATCAGCCGGCTAATTTAACCAGCACTGTGTACAGCCTATCGATATCAACTATATTGATATTCTCTTTCGTCCTCTGGTTTCTGTGCAGCTTTTTCAGTTCGAGGTTTTCATATCGCTTCACCGGCATTGAAATCGGCCTGGCGCTTTTCTGTGTGTCCGCTGCCATCTCAGGTCTGGCAGCAGCGGATAAAAGACCGGCGATTAACGATTTTACCGCGCTTCTGGCAACGATACTGATGGCACTGCTGCTGGTCCAGATATTGAACTTTCCTTCAAAAATAAAGCTCGTCTTAGTTGTCATTGCCGCTCTGGGAATCGTCTCGGCCTACCGGTGTTGGGAGCAGTATTCCGAAAATGAACAATTGATTGAATTTTACGAGCAGGACCCCAACGCAGTTCTTGCACAGCAGCACATTGCCCCCAACAGCTTAAAGCAATTCCAGTTCGAACATCGTTTGTACTCGAAGGATATCAGCGGCTTTTTCACAACGAGTAACTCCGCCGGCTCTTTCGCCCTGCTGGCATCTTTCGCCGCTATCGCCCTGTTTATTGATAGGTTTAAAAATCGTAACTTCGACTCGCTCGGATTTGTTTGGCTTATCACCTCCGGCATTGCGGCCGCAGTTGTTATTTTCGGCCTTGCTATTACCAAAAGCAAAGGCGCAATTGGCGCTGCACTGGCTGCGGCGGCAATATTCGCTGTATACCTGTGCTTTGGCAAATGGCTAAGCAGGCACAGAAAAGCCATTTTGGTTTTTTGCCTCCTGCTCGGCTTGGTCGCCGGCTGTGCAATCGCCTGGTACGGACTAACTCACGGCCGACTGCCCGGCGGAAAATCAATGCTGGTCCGCTGGCAATACTGGCACGCCGCAGCCCAAATGTATGCCGACCATCCCTTTACGGGCGTCGGGCCTGGCAATTTCGCAAATTACTACCCGCATTACAAACCCGCCGCGGCACTGGAGACCGTCGCCGACCCCCACAATTTTGTCCTTACCATCCTGACACAATACGGCCCTGTCGGACTCATCGCGTTCTTAGCTATGATTTTCCTGCCGTTATGGAGAGCATCATCTCCCAGCTCCACCATCCAATCACCACAAGTCCAGCAAGCCGAGCCGTCCTTCAAAAAATCGGCGATTGTCCTGGCAATTATTGTATCGGCGGTTCTGTTATTTATCAGACCGATTGTTTCTCCAATGCCACCGGCTGCTTCGACTCAGGAGAGAAATGCCGGCATCCTCATATTGTATATAATGCCTGTGATTGTATTTGCTGTTGGTTTTCTGCTTCTGGCGGCATCACAATACACTACACGCAATACACAATACGCAATACGCAATACGAGTATTACCGCTGCCGCTCTTTTTTGTGCCGTTTTAGGCGTCACTTTGCATAACCTGGTGGACTTCGCCATTTTTGAGCCTGGCGTATCAACCGTATTCTGGGCACTCATCGCCTGCCTGATTGCACTGGATTATCAGCTAAAATCACGGCCTCAACTTGTTCTAAGTCCTCACCCTTTCACAAAAATAGTAGCTGTGGCAGCCGCCCTGGTAATGTTTGGAGTCTATGTTTATTTTGTGTGGCAGCCGGTATATAACAGTACCGCCAAAATCCAACAGGCACAGGAAGCTGCCTCTATCGGCGAGTTTGAAATAGCTCATAATCTTCTGACCGCTGCCGCCAAAAACGACCCGTTAAGCCCCACTCCTTCGCAGTTGAACAGCCGACTGTATCTGCAGAGGTTTACAGATTCTCAGCCAAAACAAACCAACTTATTGCTCCAATCGGAAAAGCATCTGCTTGACGCAATTAAGCGCAACAAAGTTGACTTTGAAAACTTCGAACAGCTAACCGAACTTTACAATCAATGGGCGGAGGCCTCAGCACTAAAAAGAGTTGACTTGCTAACCAAGGCCCTTGACAGTGCCAGCCGTGCGGTCGAGCTTTATCCGGGCGCCGGCCGGCTGCGAATCGAATTAGCCAAAATCGCCGAACAGTTAGGTAAAACCGATATCGCCATCGCCCAGTATAAAAAAGCAGTTGAAATCGAAGATGCATATCGGCGACAGTTTCGGATAATGTACCCCGACAGAGAAATCTTCAGTAGATTAGGCGAAGAAAAATACAAGAATGCAAAACAGCGACTAAAATTCCTCACAGGCCAACCCCCGTAATACGATACGCGCTACGATATACGAGCTATCACCTCGTCGGGAATGTCGAAATTAGCATACGTGTTTTGCACGTCGTCGTGGTCTTCGAAATCATCCATCAGGGAAATTATTTTCTTCGCTGTCGCTGCGTCGTCGACCGGCACGGTATTTTGCGGCACCATCGAAATCTCGGCAACCGCAATCGCAATCCCTTTTTCTTCCAGCGTATTCTTTAGCTGTTCATAAGAAGCCGGGTCGCAGGTTATCTCGAATAGTTCCCCCGTATTCTGCATATCCTCTGCACCGGCAGCGAGGGCAATTTCCAGAAGCTCGTCTTCACCGGCATCAGCAGTACCGACGGTAATCAGTCCCTTCTTGCTGAACATCCAGTTGACACACCCGCTCGTCCCCAATGAGCCGCCGTGTTTTTCGAAAAGCCTCTTAATCTCCGGAGCGGTACGGTTGCGATTATCCGTCAGCGCTTCAACCATAATGGCTACTCCACCCGGCGCATAACCTTCGTAGAGTACTTCTTCAAAATTGACCGCTCCCAGTTCGCCGGTCCCTTTTTTTATGGCTTTTGCGATGGTATCCTTGGGCATATTGGCCGCTTTGGCCTTGTCGATTGCATACCGCAGCGGCAGATTTGCAGCCGGGTCGCCGCCGCCGTTTTTAGCGGCCACTATTATCATCTTGGCCAATTTACTCCATATCTTGCCGCGGCGGGCGTCATTTACCGCCTTTTTATACTTTATTCCCGCCCAGTGTGAATGACCTGACATATACCGCTCCTGACAAAAAATTGTGAAAAAATTCGCAAAAGATAAAGCCGCCTTTCAATCGTTTTTTCAACCAGCTTCGCCGCCGAGGCCTGCCTAATTGGCGATTATACCCCGTTTTCGCCGCCCAAGTAAGCATTTTCCCAAAAACCGCCGGTTTTGAGTAATTACCTGACCGATTTTTTTTCTTGACCGAATATCGAACATAGCCTAACATAAAACCGAAGTCTACTAATGAAAGGTGAGATTGTAGGCAGGCCCTAATGAGTTCAATGGTGTATCGCTTGCTTGGAAAAGGGCTTAGGAAGGGGCAAGGCTCGTAAGGCCCTGTCCGGATGGCAGTTAAGTTGCAAAGACACCCGGCACCTATTTTGGCTATCGACCGTGGAGCCGCTAAATAAAGTTTGATGTTATTAAAAACAGAGACCTCAAGGTTCTCGCGGGAATCTCAAAATAGATGCGGGGTGAATTTAGAGTGAGACGAAATCCATCGAGGAAGAGATTTCACTTTCGGGCTGGATGATGCTCGTGTTGAGCGCAAAATCAAAAGGTTTTTTGCCGAGTGCGAATTTGCCAATGCACAGAACGCCGTGATTACCCGTAACTTTGGCGATAAGTAATTGATTTAAGCTCTGACGAAATGGATTTCGCCATTCACAGTCACTTCTTTGCGGCCCTGCTGCCACCAGAAGCCGCAATCAATCTGCCTTGAGCGATGCTTTCTTAACTTTAGTGTAAGTGCAGTCGCCGACGTACCAAAGCCACTATGGCGACGGCACGTGGAAAGGTGGAAATTATGGATACCATAATAATGACAATCTGGGACCAGCCTGCGATAATGATAGTTTTTGGCTTTATTCTGGGAGTCTGCCTGGCTGTAATTATTTATCAGGCAATTTCCAGAACAAGAGCGAAAACCTTTGAGCAGGACATGCAGCGGCAAATCGAAGGGGCGAAAAGAGAAGCTGAAAACATAATTAAGTCCGCTCAGATTGATGCTGCCGCCGAGGCCATCAAGAAAAAAGAGCAAATCACTGCCGAGGCAAATCAGGTTCGTGCCGAGCTGCACGAAACTGAATTGAGACTGACCAAACGCGAGGATGCACTCGAGAGGCAGACCCAGCTCGTTCGTCAGCAGGAAGATGCGTTAAAACAGCAGGAAAAAGAAGTTGAAAGAAGACTGAACAGCCTTGCCAACAAGGAAAAACAGCTTTCGGCCCTGATGACCCAGCAGAAAAATCAACTGCTCAAAATTACCGCAATGAACATTGAAGAGGCCAAAGAGCTGTTGTTGAAACGCCTCGAAGACGAATGCGAGCATGAGATGTCGGTTCTAATTCAGCGCAAGGTCGAAGAGGCAACCGAGACCGCAAACGAAAAAAGCCGGGAGATACTCAACACAGCCATTCAGCGTTATGCTGCCGAGCAGACCTGCGAGGTCTCTGTCTCGACCATCGAGATACCCAATGACGAGATGAAAGGGCGAATCATCGGCAGAGAGGGACGCAACATTCGTGCGTTTGAAAAGGCTACCGGCGTGGATGTCATTGTTGACGACACGCCGGGGATGATTACCGTCAGCGGTTTCAATCCCGTCAGACGTGAAGTTGCCCGGCTCTCGATGGAACGGCTTATACAGGACGGACGTATACATCCGTCTCGGATTGAGGAGCTTGTCGCAAACACCAAAAAAGATGTCAACCAGAAGGTCCTGCAGATTGGAAAAGACGCCGCCGTAGAGGCAAACGTCAGAGGCTTGAGTAACAAGATACTGAGTTTGCTCGGTGCATTGAGCTTTAGAACAAGCTATGGCCAAAATGTACTTCGCCACAGCATTGAAGTAGCTTATCTGGCTCAGGTGATGGCCGACGAGCTTGACCTGGACAGTTCAATAGCAAGACGCGCAGGACTGCTGCACGACATCGGCAAGGCACTCGACCACGAAATCGAAGGCAGCCATCCCGCAATAGGCGCCAATTATCTCAAGCGTTTCAACGAATCGCCCATTATACTAAATGCGACTGAGGGACATCACGGTGACGTTCCCGCGGACAACCCTTATACTCCTCTGATTGCCGCCGCCGATGCCATTAGCGCATCGCGCCCGGGCGCCAGAAGAGAAACGCTCGAAAGATACATTAAACGGCTGGAAAAACTCGAGGAAATCGCCGCCGGCTTTACAGGCGTCGAGAATGCTTATGCAATACAGGCAGGCCGGGAAATCCGCGTAATCGTGAACGCCGAAAAAGTCGACGATGAGTCAGCTATGAAAATCGCGAGGGACATCGCCAAAAAGGTCGAAGATGAAATGACCTATCCGGGCGAAATTCTGGTAACGCTGCTGCGCGAGGTACGCTGCGTCGAGTATGCCAGGTAGATAGCGGGTAGAATTATGAAGCTGAATGTTCTTTGTATTGGTGATATTGTTGGTCGGCCTGGCAGGCGAATCCTCGCCGAGAAACTAAAGCCTTTAATCAAAGAGCGAAGTATCGACTGCGTAATAGCCAACGCTGAAAACGCAGCGGGCGGTTCCGGCCTGACACCTCAAATCTACAACAAATTGCTGCGCTACGGTGTGAACCTCGTAACATTAGGCGACCACACTTTTCGCAAAAAAGACATAATCGAGACCCTCGAAGTAGCGGACAACATCGCCCGGCCGGCAAATCTGTCTGAGTTCGCCGCCGGAAGAGGTGTTGGAATTTACAAAACCGGTAAAGGCCCCGTCGTGGCTGTCATCTCTCTGATTGGCCGATTATTTATGAAGCCCGCCGACTGCCCCTACAACACCGTTGACAGGATTCTGCCGCACATTCAGCAGCAGGCCGACATCATATTCGTTGACTTTCACGCAGAAGCCACCAGCGAAAAAATTGCGATGGGCTATCATCTCGACGGAAGGGTCAGCTGCTGCTTCGGCACTCACACCCACGTCGTAACTGCTGACGAAAGAATCCTGCCCAACGGAACGGCGTACATCACCGATATCGGTATGACTGGCGCCCATGATTCCGTGCTCGGACGCGGTACCCAGAGCGTCTTGAAGTCGTTCAGGACTCGCATGCCCATCCCTTATGAGATAGCGACCAACGATGTGAAAATGAGCGCGATATTAGTCACCGTTGACAGCAATACAAAGAAAGCCGAGCTCATCGAAAGAATAAAAATCGATGCCGAGTTTGAAGACTCAACTCGCTACGACAGTGACGACGGCAAACCCGAATATCTAAATAACACCTTCTGATGGCGGACAACGTTTAGTGGAACAGCAAGATGGGGAATCGATAATGATAACAGCAGCTTGTTGTTAGCGGAGTTCTCCGCCGAAGCAGCTTCGTACCCCGCGAAGGCGGATTCTATTGTCCTTTAGCCTGCTTTTCGGCCTTTTCACGTTTAATCGCCTCGTATACTTCTCTGCGATGAACTGGTATGCTTTTGGGTGCGGTTATGCCAAGACGAACCTTATCTCCACGGACATCGACGATGATTACCTCGACGTCATCGCCAATCATAATAGATTCATCTTTTTGTCTGCTCAGAACCAACATTTCTCAACTCCTTTTGTCCGCCTTTAGCGAGACTTCGCCTTTAGGCGAGTATGCTGGCCTTAATATGTTTTTACGCCGAGAGCGTGCCCATTGTTCGCTCCCCCGCCGTTCCTAAATATCCCCTATGGCCGTTATCCTCTAATAATCAACGCCAAAAGCGATGCTCAACCCGCGGATTTTGAACACATCTATATTTTCGGCCAATTTTGAGCGCGAAAACAACCATTTTTAATTTTGTTTGGACAGCAGCGGATGATTATAAGACCTCGCATATATAACAGCTTGTTAGATATAGGCTTAGGTATGAAAAACCCTCAAAAAAAAGATGTGCTGAATCCGGTGAATCGCACGGCATTCCCTGCCTACTTTAGCTCGTGTTTGCGCCAGTAATTATATCGGACGGCAAGCCAATAACCCGCTATCGAGCCTAATGTGCCGAACGCCACCATCTGCAGGGGCAATATAGAGATGGTCGAGTCTGGGAAAAAAACAGCCGGCCAACGCATCTGCATATGCTGCAGTATGTGCTGCTTGCAATAGGCGGTGATGGCAAACCAGGTGACCAGAGCCGATGCTGCTATGGGCCAGATATAGCCGGCGTTGAGAAACTTTTTAACTACAAAAGCCGCTATCAAAAACGAAGCTGGCACAGCAAAAATGATTTGTCCGAGTGCGGGCTGGGCGGTGACCACACCCAATTTGCTGTCAAAAAAACTGATGTCGCGAGCAAAAAGCCTGATGCAGAGCTGGGCTATCAGACCTGAGCCGACCAGGGCAACAGCGGCATTCAAGCAGGCATTTCGGAGAGGGTTGTGTTTCTCTTTTACCAGGTTCGGCCGGGATGTTTGCCTGATTTTTTCGGCTAAGAGCACACCGCCGAGACCTGCGGCGACGACAGCGAGCCAGAAAATCGGTTCCCATCTAAGGCTCGCAAACAGCACCTGTCGCTGTGCGGCGGTTGGATTTTGCAGCATAAGGCCGGCCATATTACCTGAACGCAAAGCCCAGACTGCCAGGCCGGATGGGACAGCAAGGACCGCAATTTCCGCACCGTAAGGCCAAGACAGAAAATAGGCGATAAAGCCGGCTAAACAGGCTAAGGCTATTAAAACTACCGAGTCGGTGAAACTTATCGCAGCAGCAGAAACAACGCCGAGCGGCTCAGCAGGTGCCGCCAAAGGCCAAGCTAAAAAACCCAATAAAAGGATTCCTACTGCGGCAGCAACAGTGATTCTCAATTTCATCAGCCAGGATAGTTCCATAGATTCGACACTCCGACAAAGCTCAGTGCAGGCAAGCTCACCACAAACGGTTAGCGTTTATACACCAAAAATTAGGGTCATAAAGTACCATCGAAGCAAAGGCAGGTCAATGCTATAGTTAGGAAAAAACCGGCTTAGAAACTTCGCAAAAAACGCGCAAGCGAAATCGAGGGGTTTTTCAATCAAACGCGCAGATAGCCAACACCAAAAATCTTCTTTTTCAAAATTTTTTTACTCCTTTTCTCACATCAAGTTGCGAGAATCTGGAATCAAAAATCAAGAACTCTTTTCGACCAGATGCGCAAGTCCACTCTATTAAGGACAACGTCTGTTCTCGAAACGTCCTTTGACAAGTTCATATTGCCCATCCGCTTTAAAAAGCCTCCGCGGGCGCGGCAGCGGGGTAAAAATCAATCAAAAATAACAAATTACGCAAAACAAACCCAATTTCTGATATACCCAAATAGCTGTAAGCGCAGTTATGACAATGACTAATAACAATGAACAACGAACTATGAACTACTCAAAACAAACCCAATCAAACCCAATTTCAAAAGCGGCAGTGCTAATCAAGTATGTGCAGCGTTTTGTTGATATTAGGATAACGGCAGGATAGAATCCGGCGGAAGCCAAAGAGAATATCGAATCCCCGTTTTCACGAGGACAGGTATCGAACAGGGAATATCGAATGATGAAGCAGTATAGGAAAAGAGAGATGAACAAACCTAATCGAAGATTTAGCGAAGAACAATATCAGATGCTCAAACGCTGCTCAGACAAAAAAGATATGGCGGAGTGGAATGAGTGGCGGGTAAATAATCCAGAAAAGGACGTCTTATTGGAGGGAGCAGTGCTTGATGAATGCTACCTCGAATATGCATTGTTAAATAGAGGGATAGTTAAATGGGACAATAAGGAATATAAATTTACAGGAGAAGTTTATCTGGAAAATGCCGACCTTCGGGGCGCCCATCTGGAAAATGCCCATCTTATGTTCGCCCATCTGGGAAATGCCATACTTTTTGGCGCCCATCTGGAAAATGCCGACCTTAAGTACGCCTATCTGGAAAATGCCATACTTTTTGACGCCTATCTGGAAAATGCCCATTTCGAAAGGGCCACAGTTGATGGTAAAACATTGGTATGGGAGTGTGAAGTCGACCGACATACGGATTTTCAAGGTGTCGGCCTGGATAGTATACGTATAGACCCACAGACAAAGCAGCTTTTGGAATACAATATCAGGCGCATGAACTGGGAAAAATGGTATAGCAAAAACCCGCGATTAAAGTGGCTGGTGAAGCCATTCTGGTTGATGAGCGATTACGGGCTGTCAACCAGCAGGATAATATTTACCTTTTTTGGTCTGGCGTTTGTGTTTGCGAATATCTATTATCACTGGGGGCGGATAGCGCCGCCGGGGATTGTCAATTATTTATTTGTTGACAGAAATGGCATCGAAGTGCAATGGTGGTTGGTTCCTTTGCGAACACTCTACTTTTCAATTGTAACTATGACGACTTTGGGGTTTGGTGATATGTATGCTAATGCGCATAGTGTCTGGGGGCATATAATGCTCAGCTTGCAGGTGATTTTGGGATATGTTCTTTTGGGAGCATTAGTTACCCGGTTTGCAGTTTTATTTACAGCGGGCGGGCCTGCAGGGAAATTCGCGGAGGGGAAGGAAAAGTAGAAAAACAACCCCCCAAGGCGTGATGTTAAATGAAAAAATAACCCCCCAAGGCGTGGCTTGGGGGCT
>CAYLXD010000068.1:0-9696 GCA_964387515.1 uncultured Pirellulales bacterium
ACTAATGTAGTGGTTTAAGCATCAAAGTTTTTGTCCGCCACAGGCGGATAAAAATAAGGGATTTGAGGTTTTTGGTTTGGTCGCTGTTGGTGCCGGAGGCATTTTTCGTGGCTCGTCGCTCGGCCCTCGTGCCCCGGGGACGGAGGACGGGGACGAGAAGAATTTGAGATTTAATATTTTCTATTGAATATTGAAGCTTGAAAAATTAAGACACGGATACCTACGGCACAGGTACCTATGGCACAAACTCTCACTGATTTTATGCTGGAATTGCGGTAAGAGTAACAAGAAATTTGGATTGACGGATTGGGGGATTTTAATTTTCAATGTCGGATTTGGTGGGGTTTTTTTGACAGGATTGACACTGATTACACAGATTTCACGGTCTGTTTTTTAAGTTGACGGGAATTGCGGTTTTGGGTGCCTCGCCAGCAGGCGTTTGGGTTGGCAGATTTAGAGAGGCTTAGTGCGATAGGGCTGCCGTTGGGTGTTTTGGGGGATTTCATTTAGCGTACAGCGTTAAGCGTTTAGCAGACAGGGAAAGAAAAGTGGAAAAAGGTTGTGTGAATGTAGAAAAATGTTGTAAAATTTTGCAGCGCTTTCAGAAGAGACGAAATATGCAGAAGCTGAGACTATTTCACATTGTTATCCCTTTGGCGGTTTTGTTTTTTGCCGGCTGCGGCCTGCCGCGCAATCCTGTGCCGTTAGCGAGGATATATGACGGTCAATTAGCGGGTTTTCCAGAAGTTCGTTTCTGGGACATCGAGTACAGCCCGGACATCGAGGTAGATTCAAATAATTCCTCGGACTGCAGCTTTCTGGCGTTATCCGGCGGCGGAGCCCAGGGGGCATTCGGGGTCGGGTTCTTAAACGGCTGGACAGATTCGGGGACACGGCCGAAGTTTAAAATCGTAACCGGTATCAGCACCGGAGCGTTAATCGCACCTCTTGCTTTCCTCGGCCCTGAATATGATGACGAACTGAAGAAAGGTTACACAACTATCAGCACCAAAGACGTAATGGATATCCTGGGTCCTTTGAGCCTTGGTATTCTTCCGGCTCTTTTCGGAGAATCCATTGCCAGCACAGAACCGCTGAAGAATATGATATCAGAATTGATAACTCCAGAGGTGTTGAAAGCTATCGCCAGCGAGCACGCCAAAGGAAGAAGACTATACGTAGGCACCACTAATTTAGATGCCCAGCGTGAAGTGATATGGGATATGGGGGCGATTGCGAGTAGCGGTAAGGCCGGTGCGCTGGAACTGTTTAGAAAAATTCTGTTAGCTTCTGCATCCATACCGGTAGCATTTCCGCCGGTCTATTTCGACGTTGAGATAGACGGGGAAGAATATGATGAGATGCACGCCGACGGAGGTGTTATCACCGGGATGTTTGGGTACGGAACCAGGCTCTTTGCCGAGGCGCAGAGGCAAGGTATATGCAATTTTTATATCATAAAAAACGGCAAGCTCGATACTGAAGCGGAGCAGGTGAAGCGTCACTCCCTCTACATATCGATGCGTTCTTTTTTAACTCTTATGAAAGCTCAGTCGTGGGGAGATATGGAGAGGCTGTATAGTCTTGCAGAAAAAGACAACGTAGTCTTTCACTATATCAGTATTCCGAACAACTACGAACCAAAGGGCAAAGAGCCGTTCGACCCGGAGGAGATGAAGAGGCTATACGATTTGGGATATGAAATAGCGACGTCAGACAATCCATGGCAAAAGGAAATACCGCTTTCCAGTGAAGAAGGTAAGTGGATTTGGACACCCGCAAGGTAAGGAGGCGATATTAACTCCCAACATAAAGTTGGGGGCTTTCGGATTGAGATTGAGTAACCCCGCTATCCGCCTGCGGTGAGAATGGCGGGGCCCCCATTAGAGTTAACGACACTCTAACCAATGGGGCAGGTAAATATAACGACAATCCCAGTCGCGAGGGGCAGGGGTAAATAAACCCCTAAACTATTATTTCATTCACATTATTTTGTAGTAATTGTCCCAATTAAGCCTGTATATCTCCATCGGGCCATAATAAGGGTCGTAAAATTCGTATATTTTGGTACCAAACCTGTAGCACAACCAGTCACCAATCCAATTTTCCCGGAACGGCGGCATTACATCACGCAGCCGACCAAACCCCATAGGCGGTGCAAGCAACCAAGCAGTTCTTACCGCATAACCAAAACGATGCTTGAAAGCCCAACTATAATATTCGGATACTATAACAGGCTCCCGCATGTGCACCATCAGGTAAGGACCATATTTGTACCGGTCATGACCAAGCCAGAAAATGGGGTCACCATAAACTCGACTGTCAGGACCAACCACCGAAGCCACGTGATTTATTACCTTAGTAAAATCAGCTCCCCGGAGATGATAAAACATCAGCCCAACAGCCACAGTACACGTTGACAAATAGACGAACGCCACAGCCGTACCAATAACAAAACGGGATTTGTACCAACTCTGCCAGATTACAGCCCTGCGTGCCATAATTCGCCAGAGCAGGCGGACCACCAGAGCACTGAAGAAAGGAGTAACTGCTGCAAGATATTGTGCGGTAGTGTTGATAGTGGTAAAGGGCAGAATCAACACAAACAGGACAATGATAGTAGCGAGAGTTTTTTCAGCTTTAGAGGACCGATACCACGCCACAATCCAAGAGACAAACATAATAGCAGCAAGAGGAGCGCCTCTGGGCCACTGTAAAAAACTCCTCCAGCGCCCTATCTCGTCGCTAAGAAACGACCTATGCAACATACCGAACTGCATTTGCTCTGCGAAACTAACCTGTGGATTCTGCACAGCCCAAAGAACATAAATGACATACGGCAGAACAGCTATCGTGAATCCCAAGGCTGCCCAGGGAACCAAACGCTCCAGCAGCCTGGCTTTTTGCCAAATGATTACCGCACAGCCAATCGTAAAGATAATGATTAAGCCATTAGGATGCGTCAGCACAGACAAACCCGCGAGCACTCCTGCAAAGAAAGCGGTCCGGCGTGAGCCTGAATCAAAAAAAATCGCCATCAGCCATAAGAATACCAATGCCAGCGCTATGTAATAAATTTCAGGTCTGACACGCCTGCTCACCTGGAAAAACCACGGATGAATAACGGTTGCCAATCCAATGAAGAGCGCCTGCCTGCGGCCAAACCAACGACGCATCACAGCGTAGAGACTCACAACAGCCAATCCGCCGAACAGCACCGAGCCAATTCGACTGGCTGTGATGCTGTAGCCAGCCACCTTAAAAACTGCGGCACAAACGAGCGGCAAAACCACCCGATTTTGCACGAAATGAATATCCATACCGCCAAAGCCCTCAACAAACGGGTGCTTTAGCGAGCCGGTATTTGCCAAGCTATAACCCAGAGATGAATCCCACACCTCGTCAACATAGATACGCGGGACCGTTCCCAGATAGGCCAGCCCCAACACAAGCTGCAACACCACCAGAAGAGCTATGTCCTGCTTCCAACCAAACATTGGCCGTTCCCTGTATCCGCTTTTTAAGTTACTTATTGTCTAAGCACCAAAGACTTCACAGCCGCTACCCGTAGTATGAGCAGAATGTTTTATCGAGTTACCAGACGATGACACAATGCAATCCGGCCCGGCTGAACTTACCACCCATAAGCTTTTTGTTGCTCTATTCTCATGATTTCATCTCTCATAATTTCATCGCAATTTTCCCAATTAAGCTTGTATATCTCCATCGGGCCATAATAAGGGTCGGAAAATTCGTCTACTTTGGTGCCAAACAAACGGCACAGATTGTCTTCGAAGCAGTAGTCGCGGAAGGCCGGCATTACACGAGGCGGCCGACTAAACCCTCTGGGGGGGGAAAGTAACCAGGCAGTTCTTATCACGTAGTCAAAATTATGCTCGCGGACCAGCCCAACCGCCTGCGGCAGCGGGACCCGCATTTCCATAATTATGGGGTGAGGACCGTACTTATATTTGTCATGACCGACCCAGAAAATGGGGTCACCGTAGAGACGACTCTCACTATCAACCACCGACGCCACGTGGTTTATTACCTTAGTAAAATCAGCTCCCCGCAGGCAATAAAACATCAGCCCAATGACCGTAATGCATATTGACGAATAGACAATGGCCGCCCCCCCACTAATCGACAAACGTAACTCATACCAATTCCGCCAGATTGCGCTCTTACTTACAGCAATTCGCCAGAACAGACGGACCATCAGCGCATTGAAGAAAGGGGTAATCGCCACAAGATACCGTGCGTAAGGGCTGACAGAAGCGAACGGCAGGGTCAATGCATACAGGACAATGACAGCAGCGAGAGCTTTGTCAGCGGCAGACGACCGATACCATGCCACAATCCAGGAGACAAACATAATAACAGCAAGTGGAGCGCCTTTCGGCCACTGCAAAAAACGCTTCCAACGAAGGAACTCAGCGTACAGAGTCAATTTATGCAACATACCGGACTGCATTTGTTCTGCGAAACTAACCTGCGGATTCTGTACAGCCCAAAGAACATAGACGACGTACGGCAGAACAGCTATCGTGAATCCCATTGCCGCCCAGGGAATCAGACGGCCGAGCAGCTTACCTTTCTGCCAAACAATCACCGCACAACTAATTGCGAAAACAAGGATTAGGCCATTAGGATGCGTCAGTGCAGACAAACCCACGAGCACTCCTGCAAAGAAAGCACTCCGGCGTGAGCCTGAATCAAAAAAAATCACCATCAGCCATAAGAACACCAATGCCAGCGCTATACAATGAATTTCAGGCCTGGCACGCCTGCTCACTTCAAAAAACCATGGATGAATAATAGTTGCCAATCCGATGAAGAGCGCCTGTTTCTCGCCAAACCAACGACGCATCACAGCGTAGAGACTCACAACAGCCAATCCGCCGAACAGCACCGAGCCAATTCGACTGGCCATAATGCTATAGCCAGCCACTTTGAAAATTAGAGCACAAACGAGCGGCAAAACCACCCGATTCTGCACAAAATGAATATCCATACCGCCAAAACCATCAACAAAAGGATGCTTAAGTGAGCCGATATTCGCCAAGTTATAACCAAGTGAGGAATCCCACACCTCGTCAACATAGATACGCGGGACCGTTCCCAGATAAGCCAGCCCCAATACAAGCTGCAGCCCCACCAGAATAATTATATCTCGCTTCCAACCCCCCATTGAGCGGTTTTGCATTTCCCTCCGCAACATACCTATCCCTTCAAATATCCAATGCTTTGCAGTCACCGCCCATAATATGAACAGGAGGTTTTGTCGGTTTCCCAGACGGTAACACAATGCAGTTTGGCACCTCCGAATTTATCGACGAGGCTATCCCAGGCAAAAGAGGCTATATTTTCAACGGTTGGATTTACGCTGCTTAACTGCGGGACGTCAATATTGAGGTTTTTGTGGTCAACCTGCCTTATAAACTCATCGTCCACAATTTTTTCAAAATCGCCGATGCAAAAGTCATCACCCTTCTGCGGGGTTTTTACCGTAACTTCAATAACGTAATTGTGGCCGTGGCCGGTCGGGTTTGCACATTTGCCGAAGAGGGCAAAATTGCGCTCATCAGAAAACTCATCGTTCCAGAGCCTGTGCATTGCAGCAAACTCGAATTTTTCACTAAAATAAATCATTCGGCTATCCTCCGCAGTTGCGCTACAGTCGAGGGTCAGTTTTCTAAAAGGGTTCAGGTTTAAACTCAGCTCGCTCAACACGACCTTGCTGAACTTATCAGCTAACTTCTCGCGGGCTGACTTTAGAAGCCCGGCAAGCCCATAGAGCGTGATGTGCCTGGCCTGTTTGAAATCGGTCTTTATCCGCTTTGCAAATAAAGGCACGACAACTTCGCGAACAGTATCATCAATATCAAGGACGTTCATAACGAATCCTGTATCGCGGTCAAGACGGCCTGTCAAACCAACAGATAACTCTAAAAAGATTGCCAATCCTTCACCCGCAGGCCTTGAAGCGTAGGAATTTGCACCCTCGACCTCCGCCTGCAAAAAGGGATTAATGGAAAATCGAACCTGCCTTTTCAATTTATGCACAAATGGATTCGACGAGCTCACCACAAATCCCCTTACCTGCCGCCTTTATGCATCAAGCTCATAACCTCGTCGCGGCTCTTGGGGTCTCTTTTGAATATGCCGCGAAGGGCGGATGTTACCATAACCGAGCCGGGTTTTTTTACGCCTCGAATGGTCATACAACTGTGCGAGGCCTCGAGCACTACAGCAACACCCTGCGGTTTGAGGCCGGTCATCAGGAAATCAGCTATCTGGTCGGTAAGGCGCTCCTGGACCTGGAGGCGGCGCGAGAAACAATCAATAATACGTGCCAGTTTGCTAACGCCAAGAACCATGCCCGAAGGCAAATATGCGACGTGTGCCGAGCCGATAAACGGCATCAGATGATGCTCACAAATACTGTAGAAAGATATGTCACGCAGCAGAACTATCTCATCATACTTTTCAGTAAAGATGCTTCGAACATGCTCGGCGGGGTCCTCGTACATTCCAGCCAACAGCTCCGCATACATAGCTGCCACTCGCTTCGGTGTATGCTTTAGTCCCGCTCGCGCTGGGTCTTCACCAACGGCTAAAAGTATCTCCCCGACCGCCTTTTCAATTCTCTCAATATCTATCGTTTTGCCGTCTTTGCTCATATCATCCACTCTCTATAACCTATCGTTTTTCAGCCCGCCAAATTCATAAGATATGTTGTCAACAAGCGGACACCGAATCCGCTCGAGCCTTCCGCCGAGAATTCCGTTGGCTTTTCGATTATATCCATTCCTGCGATATCGAGATGCGCCCACTTTTTTTCACCGACAAACTGCCTCAGAAAAGCGGCGGCTGTGCAGGCCCCGCCCCACTTGCTGCCGACATTTTTCAAATCGGCAATTTTGCTCTTCATCTCCTCAGCGTACTCATCGCCGCTGGGCATAGTCCAGAGTTTTTCACCGCTCTGCCGGGCGGCTTTTTGCAACTGCTCCATCAGCTTTTGGTCACTTCCCATCAGACCAGCCATATATCTGCCAAGCGCAATCATACAGGCACTGGTCAGCGTTGCTATATCGATGATGATGTCGCAATCCTGTTTGGCTGCGTAGCTAAGGGCATCACACAGAATCATTCTGCCTTCGGCATCGGTGTTCTGAACCTCGACGGTCTTTCCGCTGAAGGTCGTAACGATGTCACCCGGCCGATAGCTGCTGCCGCTGGGCAGATTCTCGGCGGCGGGTATTATGCCGTAAAGCTTTATGGGCAGTTTCAGTTCGGCTGCGGCTTTCATCACACCCAACACAGCGATACCGCCGGACTTATCCAGCTTCATCTGGTCCAAAAGGGTAGTCGGCTTGATGTTTATGCCGCCTGAGTCGAATGTTATCGCCTTTCCAACAATGGCAACCGCAGGCAGGCGATTTGCCTTTTTGCTCGCAGGTGTGTGTTTTAAAACAATAAGCCTGGGCTTATTCTGTGAGCCTGACCCAACAGCCAAAATTCCGCCCATACCCATCTCAGCCAATTGCTTTTCATCGAGAACGGTGCAGCTAAGGCCTGCCGCAGCCCTTGCCAATTTTTTTGCCTCGGCTGCGAGTGCCGGCGGATTTATCACATTGCCCGGGCGATTCGATAACGTCCGCGCATAACTTTGAGCTTTACCAATGATAACGCCGCTTGCAAGGCCCTCACCCAATCTTTTCGCCCTCGCCAAATCCGGCTCAACCAACTCAGCCCGGAGCGAATCCAATCTGCCGTTGTCGGTCTCTGTTACAAACTCATCATATTGATAACTACCGAAGTATATCCCTTCGGCACACGCCCGGCCCATCACAGCCGGTTCAAAACGTCCTGTGAAGGCCCTGTGCAGCGCCAGACTGAGCGTCTTTAATTTCATCTCTACCGCCTTTTTGGCCGCACCAGCCGCCGCTTTGCGAACGGTATCTACAGTCGCCTTTTTCTTTTCGCCCAGACCAACCAGAAGCAGCCTTTCGGCAGCGATTCTGCCGTCGGTATACACTACCGCGCTGGCAGCCTCCTTTGCTTTGAAGTCACCCAATTTAATCAGGCGGCTGACGGCACCGGCGAGGCCGCGGTCAAGGGCGGCGCATAATTTATCCAGCCCTTTTGCATCGCTGAAAACCCCCACACCAAGCATCTCAGTTTTGCACCGACCAAAGTCAACGTTCTGCGTTTTTACTTCGACATCGATAATATTTTTCATCTTGCCGACCTTTATCCTTTCTTGTGACCTTTGTCCTTCGCCCTATACCTCAAACAGCTTTCGATAAACCCGTCAAGGTTTCCATCCAACACCGCCGTCACATTACCCGTTTGAAAGTCCGTTCGGTGGTCTTTTACCATCTGATAAGGCTGCAACACATAGCTTCGTATCTGATTTCCCCACGCTATTTCACCCTTGTCACTGTAGAGCTTTGTCAGCTCTGCGTCGCGTTTCTGCTGCTCGAGCATATACAACCTCGCCTTTAAGACCTTCATCGCCTGGGCCCTGTTTTTGTGCTGGCTTCTTTCCTTCTGGCACTGCACAACGACACCCGTTGGTGTGTGCGTAATGCGAACGGCGGAGCTAACCTTGTTTACGTGCTGTCCGCCGGCCCCGCCGGCGCGGTAAAAATCTATTCTCAAATCATCCTCATTAATTTCGATATCAATATCCTCATCGCATTCCGGGACGCAGTCCACGGCCGCAAAGCTCGTATGCCGCCTCTTGTTGGCATCGAACGGACTTATCCGGACAAGCCGATGCACACCTGTTTCACACGAGAGTCTGCCGAACGCGAAAGGCCCGCCGACCCGAAGCGTTACCGAGCGTATGCCAGCCTCTTCACCCGGTGCAATATCAAGCTCCTCAAAAGCGTATTTTTTCCTCTCAAAGTACCGCGTGTACATCCTAAGGAGCATACTGACCCAGTCACAGCTTTCGGTTCCGCCCGCGCCGGCGTGAATACTGAAAAAGCAGCTTCTTGTATCGTTTGGTCCGCTCAGCAGTCCCTGCATCTCAATCTGTTCGCATCTTTTGACAAGCTCAGCCAAATCCTCCTCCAAATGTCGCAGTGTTTGGTCATCCGATTCTTCAACCGCCAAATCGAAAAGCTCCATCAGGTCGGTGGCACTTTTCTGAATCTGCTCCGCCGGCTCAACCGACGCTTTAAGCACACTTAATCTTGAAACTATGGACTGAGCCGCTTCGGCGTTGTCCCAAAATCCCGGCTGCGACATTTTCTTTTCGAGCTGCGCCAGCTGGGCCTTTTTGCCGGGAAGGTCAAAGCCAGTCCCGGACCTTATCGACCCGGGCCAACAGTTCCGCAATCGCTGCTTTTAATTCTGCAACTTCCATCGTCTGCTCCCAGTTATCCGCCTTCGGCAAACCTACGGTGGATAAATTCGCCGTGTATAACAGAACTGTTTATATCACATTCTGCCGCAATATGCAACCGACCGTTTAACTGATACGAGGGCTGGGACCGCAGACATAAAATGCCGAAACCCAGCCCTAATTTTCTTGCAATATCGGCCCAGAACAGATAAAGTAAGCGATAAAATTGCAGAAGCGTGCTTTTTTGCATAGGCCACAAGCGTACAAGTTTGATTTTGTGTTGTACAAAGGCATGCGGGTCGGTGCCCGAGTGGCTAAAGGGGATGGGCTGTAAACCC
>CAYLXD010000069.1:0-9573 GCA_964387515.1 uncultured Pirellulales bacterium
CGCTGAAGGTCGAGCACCCCGATATTAAGGAATTTATTACCTGCAAGACCGAGGAGGAGAAAAAGGCGTGGGCCCTTGTTGAGGCCGGCTACGATGGCGACCACAACAGTGAGGCGTACAATAGCGTGATGTTCCAGAATTCGAACCTCTCGGTGCGTGTGACCGATGAGTTTATGCAGGCGGTGGAGAAAGATGAGAAGTGGGTCACACGTGCCGTTACGACGGGCGAGAAGGTGGGCGAATATTCCGCCCGCGAGCTTATGGCTCTTATTGCGGAGGGTACACGTATTTGCGGCGACCCCGGCCTGCAGTATCACAGTACGATAAATCGCTGGCACACCTGTCCGAATTCGGGGCCGATTAACGCATCAAACCCGTGCAGCGAGTATATGTTCATAGACGATTCAGCCTGCAATCTGGCCTCTCTGAATCTTATGAAGTTCCGCAAAGAGGACGGCTCGTTTGACGTTGCCGGTTTTAAGAAGGCGGTTCGGCTGTTCATTATCGCCCAGGAGATACTGGTCGACAACGGCAGCTATCCGGATGAGTCGATTGCCGTGAACAGCCATCGGTTTCGTCCGCTCGGGCTTGGCTACGCAAATCTGGGCTCTTTTGTTATGAGTCTGGCGCTTGGATATGATTCCGACCAGGCCAGGGCAATAGCCGCAGCGGCAAGTGCGATAATGACAGGGGCGGCCTACGAGACGAGTGCGGAAATAGCATCGGTGAGGGGGCCGTTTGAGCAGTTCAGTGAAAACAGCGATGCTATGCTGAAGGTCATAAATATGCACCGCCAGCATGCCTATGATATTCCCGAATCGCATTGTCCGGATTATTTGCGTAACGCCGCCAAGGACATCTGGGACAAGGCCCTCGACGCCGGCAGCAAAGTCGGCTTTCGGAACGCGCAGGCCACGGTGCTTGCTCCAACAGGGACGATAGGCTTTATGATGGATTGCGATACAACCGGTATTGAGCCGGATATCGCGCTGGTCAAATACAAACTGTTAGCCGGCGGCGGGATGCTCAAGCTTGTTAACAAGACCGTGCCTATGGCCTTAGAGCGGCTGGGCTATAGTGCCGAGGACGTCAAGTCAATCTGCGACCATATAGATAAAAATGAGACGATAGAAGGCTCGCAAAAGCTGAATCCGGCCCACTTGCCGGTCTTCGACTGCGCCTTTAAGCCGCGCAACGGCAAAAGGTGCATCCATTATATGGCCCATCTGAAGATGATGGCGGCGGTTCAGCCGTTCATCTCCGGCGCTATCAGCAAGACCATTAATATGCCTAAGGAAAGTACGTCTGAGCAGATTGCCCAGGCCTATATCGAAGGCTGGAAGTTGGGGTTAAAGGCGGTGGCAATTTATCGCGATTGCTCCAAGAGGCTGCAACCGGTTTCCACCAAGAGACACAAAGCTGCCAGGGCCGCCGAAGGGACTGAGCAACTCAGGCCTTTCAGGCGCCGACTGCCGGATACCAGAAGAAGTATCACGCATAAATTTTCCGTCGCAGGGCACGAGGGGTATCTTACGGTCGGGCTGTATGAGGATGGTCAGCCCGGTGAGGTGTTTATTACCATGGCAAAGGAGGGCAGTACCATCGGAGGGCTTATGGATGCGATAGGTACATCTACTTCGATGGCCTTACAGTATGGTGTACCTTTGGTCACATTAGTGGACAAATTCCGGCACGCCCGGTTTGAGCCATCAGGGATGACGTCGAACAGGGACATACCATTTGCAAAAAGTTTGATTGACTATATTTTCTGCTGGCTTGGTTGTCAGTTCATACCGGGTTATGCCGAGAAAAACATTCCGAATCGAGCGGCTGGAACAGGCCCCGCGGAGAGCAAGAACACCACAACAGCCAAGCAGTTGGTTGAGAAGACCAAGGATTTAGCTAAAAAGATTGCCGAGGCCAAAGCTACGATAAAGACGAGGCCTGAGCAGGAAGAAGGAGTTTCAGAAGAAAAGCCGGCCTCTGCGGCTTCGACGGGCAGATTTGGCGAGCTTGTGAGTCGAATCGGCAGTCTTATAGGCTCAGCGGTTTCTGAAACAGCCGATTCGTCGCAGACCGAGGCAAAGATTATGCAGCAGTTCAACGCCCAGTTTGAGCATTTCCAGGATGATGCACCGGCCTGTGATATTTGCGGCTCGATTACGGTCCGCAACGGCAACTGCTACAAGTGTTTCAACTGCGGCAACTCAATGGGCTGCTCGTAGGGAGTGAATTGAATGGCTAAGCGGAAGCGAGGGCCGACACTACAGCCGTATCCACGGATAAAGGAGCGTTTGCTTGCGAAGCCGGAACTGTTTCTGCCCCTGTCCCCGCCAATGAGAATGGCTATAATCATCGGTTGCATTGATAGAGCTTTCCGTCGTTGTAATCTAAAAAAGAGCGGACAGAAACGCACCATCCCTGAATCGCCGGAGGCATTAGTTAAGCTGTGTATAGAGCACCTTAGGACACGTAGCGACCCTATAATAAGCCCATACTTTGTAAGCTTATGCGACGTGGAGAGGCTTTTCGAGCTTGATGCAGTCAGCCACGAAATGCAGCGCCACAGGATGACCATCGGTGTTTTCTACCAGTATTTATTATTGGAGCTAATGAGGCAACGCTGGCCGGTATTCGATGGTCCACGAGAAGGTGACATTATAGCAGATATTGAGACACCGATGTTCAAGCCAGGGCTTCGTCTATATATTTCGGTCAAGAAATCTGCAGATACTGTTGGTGGACAGGACATTCCGGGTGTAATTCGGAGGATCGAATCGGTAGCAAAAGAAGAGAAGAATCTGACAAGACCATACCTTTGTGTTATTTGTATTGCAACACCTTCGCAGGGGAGATTGCTCTCATATGATGATGACAGACGTGTCAAGTGTAACTCAAGCGGAAGTCCATATTCATTGAACTGTGAGCACTGGGGGCCAGGGTTCGTGTTCCGCTACGTTACCGGCCGGAACGCAAAAGAGATATATATGGAAGGTATAAAGCGCATTGCAGAGCATTTACCATTTTTATCCCTTAAATACCGCAAGGAGTGTTCAGCTTTATTGAAAAAACGTCTTGCGGAGCTTGATTTGCTCAGCGAAGATGGTAGAGTATCGTCTGAAAGATTTCTGCAATTTTGCTGTTCAGAACATGGAAAAGGCAAGTAATCCAATGGCTAAAGCTTTGTTTGACGCTTATCCATACTGTGTGATAATCGCAGAAGACAGCCGAAAAGTATTAGTTGGTATGGCTGACTCTGTTGATTTGATTGTTACATCTCCACCCTATGCGGATGCGCGGAGAAAACACTACGACAGCATACACCCCAATGATTTTACCAATTGGTTCCGGACATTTCATGAACCATTGTGGAATGCGTTAAAGCCAGATGGTAGTCTCGTTATCAATATAAAGGATAAAGTTGTCAAGGGGGTACGGCATCGGTTTGTATGGCACACTATTGAGCTGCTGTCTTCGCTTGGTTGGTTCTGCATAGATGACTATCTGTGGCATAAGACCAATCCAATGCCGGGGCGGTGGCCGACGAGATTGCGAGATGGTTGGGAGTATTGCTTCCATCTGGCGAAATGCAAAAAACCTTATATGGACCAAGACGCTGTACGCAGACCAATTGGTAAATGGGTTAAAACTCGACTATCTAATTTGAGTGAAAATGATTTAACGCGACAGAACTCTGTAAACAAGAGTGGCTTCGGGAGAAACATATCTCGCTGGGTTGGGCAGAAAACTGTGTTGCCATCTAATGTTGTGTCTGTGCCGCTGATCGGTGTAAATAAAGGTCATCCGGCAGCTTTTCCACCGGAACTCCCAGCTTTCTTTATTAAGCTTCTTTCTCCAGCAAACGGGCTTATTTGTGACCCCTTTGCGGGCAGTGGTATGACTGGTATCGCGGCGATGGAGCTTGGACGAGATTGTGTTTTGATTGATAATAACGAGGTTTATGCGAAGCTTGCTTTCGAGAATCTGCAAAATGCCCGAAAGGATGCGCCTTTCGAGATAAAACTGCTGAAAAGGTCTGAGTCAGCCGGTTCGAGAAGACATTCGGTGCTCGGGGCTTTGTTGAAAAAACACAGTTCTGGAGAAGATGAAAATTATAAGCAGAGCCGGACATACCAAAGCGCAATTTCGGGATTTCCAGTATGATATTCCAGCGTGCGACAATTGCGGCAGCAGTATTGATTGCTCGTGAGTGGTTTGCTGGCCTTCAATATTTTCACCACCTGTGCACTGGGCGATACAGGACTTGAACCTGTGACCTCCTGCGTGTAAAGCAGGCGCTCTTGCCAACTGAGCTAATCGCCCCAGACTCAATAGAAGGTACAGATTTTCAGTCCCTTCGTCAATATTTTTGATGCTCCCAAACTTTCCCCAAGAATTGTGGAGGGTTTTTGGGACGGTTGTGTCAGCGGGTGGTTCTTGACACATTATGCAGGCGGGCGTATCATTGGTCAGGAGTCAGAAGACAGAGGTCAGAAGACAGATTTTGGAGCGGACAAGATGACCAATAGTGAAAAAAGCTGGGAAAAGCGGCTTAGCGGCCAGCGCGACGAACTGATGGTCGATTTTGTGCAGTCACTATCCTGCGACAAGCGCCTTTACAAATACGACATAGCGGGGTCAATTGCTCATGCGCAGATGTTAGCCGACCAGAAGCTAATCACAAAAGCTGAGCTCAAACAGATTAAGGACGGCCTGCTTGAGATTGAGCAGGAAATTACCGAAGGCCGGTTCAAGTTTGACAAAAGTCTTGAGGATATTCATATGGCTGTCGAATCGGCGCTGATAAAGAAAATCGGCGAGGCGGGCAAGAAGCTTCACACCGGCAGGAGTCGCAACGACCAGGTGTCGACGGACCTTCGGCTGTGGATGCGGGACGAGATAGAGATTCTGCAGGCCAAGATAACGCAGCTTCAAAAGGCGTTTGTCAAATCAGGGAGCAGATATACCGAAGCGGTGATGCCGGGTTATACGCATTTGCAGCGTGCTCAGCCGGTCGTTGTTGCATCATATTTGCTACAGTTTGTGGAGCGGTTCGAGCGTGACTTTATTCGTCTTGGCAACTGCCGACGACTGGGTAATATTTCACCGCTCGGCAGCGGCGCGCTGGCCGGCTCGACGCTGCCATTAGACAGGAAGAATACGGCTTCGCAACTGGGTTTTTCCGATATCAGCTATAACAGTATGGATGCAGTAAGCGACAGGGATTTTTGTGCCGAATTTATTTTCGATTGTGCGCTTATCGCAGCGCACCTGTCGCAACTGGCTGAGGATTGGATAATATACTCGTCCAGTGAGTTTGGCCTGGTGTTGCTTGACGACAGTTTCTGCACTTCATCGAGTATGATGCCGCAGAAGCGAAATCCAGACGTCTTAGAGCTTATCCGCGCAAAGGCTGGTGCGGTTTACGGTTCGCTGATTGCCATACTGACAATCCTGAAGGCACAGCCTACGGGTTATAATCGCGATTTGCAGGAGGATAAGATTCACATTTTTGCCGCCGGTGATACGGTTGAATCTTCACTGGATATGGCTTGTGCGGTTGTCTCGCATACAAAGTTCAATACCGAGAGGATTTCGGCCGGTCTGGAAGAGGGCTTTATGGACGCTACTGCTTTGGCAGAGTATCTGGCTGGAAAGGGTATGGCGTTTCGCGAAGCACACGGTATCGTCGGCTCGTTAGTTGCTCACTGTGAAAAGTCGAACAAAAAATTATCTGAACTCGGCCCGGATGAGTTCAAAAAATACTCGTCGCTTGTAAGTGAGGATGTGTACGAAAGTCTCGGTGCTGCACGGATTGTTGGCAAATATATTACCGAAGGTGCGGCAGGCCCCAAACAGGCGAAAGAGCAAATCGCATATTGGCAGAGGCAGTTGGCGCAGCGATGAGCGACGGTGAAGATGAAATAACCGAATGGTTTGCCCGGCACAGCAGATTAGCCCCGTCAAAATTTCCCATCGGCATCGGCGACGATATGGCCGAGGTCCGGCTGGCCGGCGGTGTATCGGTTCTTATTACCACGGATATACTGCTTGACAGGGTGCACTTCGATTTAAGAGAAACCACTTTGAGGCAGGTCGGGTATAAGGCTATGGCAGTCAGCCTAAGTGACTGCGCGGCGATGGCGACGGTACCCGTTGCTGCGGTTGTAGCTGTAGCATTACCGAAAGGATTCGGCAAAAGAGAGCTTAAGCAGCTTCATCAGGGGATTACTTTGGCCGGCGACAGATTCGGATGCAGTCTTGTAGGCGGTGATATTACGAGCTGGCGGACTAAAGAGCGGCTCGCAATAAGCGTGGCGATGCTGAGTAAAGCACGGGGCAATAAGCCAGTGAGGCGCTGCGGCGCAAAGGCGGGTGATGCTATTTGCGTAACAGGCTCATTGGGTGGTTCCCGCAGGGGCAAACACCTGAAGTTTGAGCCGAGGGTCAAAGAGGCTTTGAAAATTGCTCAACAGGTAACTGTAAACGCAATGATTGATATAAGCGACGGTCTCAGCAGTGATTTGAATCGCATCTGCCGGGCCAGCGGTGTCGGAGCTATTATAGATGCAGAGCGGATTCCGGTATCGGATGAGGCACGAAAGAGTAAAGACCCGCTGAGCTCTGCGCTGAACGATGGTGAAGACTTCGAGCTGCTTTTTACACTATCGCAAAAGCAGTGCCGCAAATTATTGAAGCGATGGAACGAGTCTGTGGCAATTACGCGAATCGGCACAATTACCAAGTCGTGGAAGCTGCGCATAAAAAGGGCGGACGGCCGTCTCGACAATTTGCAGCCTAAAGGATACGACCACCTCAGAGAATGGTAATTGGTTAATTGGTTAATTGGTTAAATGGTTAAATAATTACCAACAACCAGTTACCAATAACCAATAATGGCGAAGATTCGGTTATGGATTTGGATATTATATCGAAATCAGCGGGCCAGACGATTGAACTCGGCCGCAGAATAGGGGAGCAGTTAAAAGGTGGTGAGGTGATTGCGGTCTGCGGGGCGCTCGGCAGCGGTAAGACGCATCTTATTAAAGGTGTCGCTGCGGGCGCAGGTGCGCAGGATTCGGCCAGAAAGGTAAATAGTCCCACGTTTGTTATAGTCAACGAATATACAGGCCGCTTCGACATCTATCATATAGACGCATACCGATTGAATTCAACGGCTGAGTTCGAAGAGATTGGCTTCGATGATTTTTGCTATCCGGAGTCGGTGGTTCTGATTGAATGGGCCGATAAGATTGAATCGGCACTCGAGGGGATAGATTATATTCGGATAGAACTTTTTCACGCCGGCGATAAGCAAAGAAAGATACGCATAGATAAAACGCCGTCCTACATAGCATTATAGGGGGTTTGGCCCGCTGCGCTATTCGGCACCAGGCCCGGGTTCGCAAATCCTCCCTGGCTGCTCCGCCACCCTGGAATTTTGCAGTAGAGCGTTTATTTTCTATATTTTTGTTGGCCCTATCTACAAACACAACAGGAGGAGACTACTATTTTTCCGGACGTGTGGGTGTGAGGTTTTACTGCGCGCTGCATTTTTAGGTTATTGGACTATTTTAGAGGAAAAATCAAGGCGCGGTTAAGTCGGATACTGATTGGGACGATATGCCAGTTGAAAAATGGCTATAACATATAAGAACGAAAGAAAGAAATTTTAGTGGAAAGGAGTAGAAAATGAGGGCGAGAAGTGGTTTCACATTAGTTGAGATTCTGATTGTGGTGATTATTCTGGGTATTCTGGCGGCCATTGTCATACCGCAGTTCAGCGATGCCAGCACCCAGGCCAGAGAGAGCACCTGCAGGTCCATCCTTCAGACCGTCCGCTCACAGATTCAGTTGTACAAGGTTCAGCACAATGAGGCGTTACCCGGCGCAGATTCTGGTACTACTTTTGTCGAGGCTATGACGGAAACAACTGATATCGACGGGACGACGAGCGGTGATGAGTACGGTCCCTATCTGGACAGGATGTCCGCGAATCCGTACGACGACGACCCCAACGTTACTGAAGGTACAGCCACACCTGGCAGTGGGACCGGGTGGTACTTCAACACCTCCAGCGGGGCTTTCAACGCTAACGACAGTGCCGAACACGCTACGTGGTAACAACGGCAGTGCATGGGCCGGAGATATTTGTCCGGCGATTAGTTTTGTCCGCAGGACTTCTTACGGAGTTGCAGTAGGATACAAGAAGGGCTGACCGGCCCTGGGTGGTAGTCGAGAGCTGGTCAGCCTTTTCAATTGGAGGTGTGGTTTCTATGCAGGAAAAGCCCTCCCCATCATTTGCGCAGGCGGCGCTCATAGCGATTATATTGGGAGTAATTGCCAGGAGTGTGGGCCCGGCGTTTACCCGGGCGGGCACCGATAGAATGGTTTGTAGTCTGATTGACGAGCTCGAAACAATGCGTACTGCCCTTGATTTGTACCGTGTCCATCATAAAGGCAAGCTTCCATCCTGCGAGAGCTTCGAGAATTTTGAAGCTGGGATTACGACAGAAGCCGACCGGTACAGGCCGCGTCTGGACAGGGTACCTGTGAATCCCTTTAACGGCCTCAATACAGTTCGCTTTGACGGTGAACCCGCAGGTTCAGGAAGAGCCGGCTGGCGGCTCGATACAAAGAGCGGGCGTTTTCAGGCCGATAATGATGCGGCCTATATGAGTTTATAACAAAAGGAACGATTGGTTTTTTGCCATAAGTGGTTCGACAGGCTCACCACCCTGAGCGAAGTCGAAGGGCTACCTATGAGAAAGTGTGGCTGTAATAGATTCGACAGGCTCACTATCAAGAGTGAGGCGGCATTTAGCTTGGCAGAGGCAATGATTGCAGTCGTTGTGCTGGGTATTGCAGCAGCCGGAGTGCTGCTGCCGTTTACAAGCGGCGCGGCTGTGCGGGCAGAAGGTATGCGCAGGACATTAGCGGCCAAGTTAGCGGCTGATTTGACGGAGCAGATTATAAACACGCCCTTCAAAGATATAGTAGCTAACTTCAACTATTCTGAGCCGCAGGGCCAGGTGAAGGATTCTTCCGGCGTGATATTTACCAACCCAAGTTATGCGAAGTTCAGCAGGACTGTGAGCTGTCAGTACGCTACTGTGCCGCAGGAAAAAAGCTGGGCACAGTCCAAATTTATTCGCACGACGGTCCAGGTGTCTTATGACGGCAGAGAAATGGCAACTATAAGCCGGCTTATAACTAAGTAAATAGATAGATGACCCGCCTTCGCTAAAGCTTCCGCCTTCGCCAAGGCTACGGCGGACAGGACGGCGGGCAAGCAGAGGACAGAAGACCCGCCTTCGCTAAAGCTTCGGCGGGCAGGCAGATGACAGAGGACAGAAGACAGAATGGCTTTACGTTAGCTGAGCTTTTAGTGGCGATGGTTGTTACGAGCATCGTCCTCGGCGCGGTAGTAACACTGGCTTATGCGCTTGGGGCTGCGGATGATGCCGGTGACGATACAGCCCAAAAGCAGGCACAGGTGCGTTATGCGACGCTTAGAATTTCGGAGCTGATTCGAAACTGCAGGCTCGTCTTCGGCGCAACCTCTGATGGTCT
>CAYLXD010000070.1:0-9489 GCA_964387515.1 uncultured Pirellulales bacterium
TTTATCATTCCTGCAAACCCCATAAACGCCAGTGTCAGCAGCCCCGCGGTAATCAGCGTGATTGGCGCACCTTTGAGGCATCTTGGCACATCAGCCATATTCAGGTTCTCACGTATCCCTGCCATAATACAAATCGCCATCGTAAAACCGATACCCGCCCCGAAGCTCAGCACCACCGCTTCCAGCAGATTATCGATACCCCAGAGATTTATGAACAGGCACAACCCCAAAATCGCGCAATTGGTAGTAATCAAAGGCAGGAATATCCCGAAGCTCTCATACAGCGACGGAAAGAACTTTCGAATATACATCTCGACAAGCTGCACAGCGCCGGCAATAACCAATATAAAGCAGACATACCGTGTAACCTCAAGGCCAATCGGCATCAATATCCAGTGGTCAATCATCCACGTCATTGTTCCGCTCAGCGTTACAACAAACGTTACCGCCATCCCCATCCCGAATGCCATATCTATCCTGCCTGATACACCGAGATACGGACAGATACCGAGAAACTTCGTCAGAACAAGATTGTTAATCAGCACGATAGATATAAAAGCCATAAGTAAAATGTTGAGCGTATCCATTGCTTTTCCTTTTACGTTCGCTTTTTGCTTATCACGTTTACCAGTCCCAGCAGCAGTCCTAAAGTTATGAATGCCCCCGCCGGCATACTCATCGCAGCCCACGGCACAAACCAGGCCGGTAAAACCTTAATTTCCCATATCGCGCCGGTCGAAAGAACCTCTCTTACCCCCGCTAAAACGCACAGCGTTAATGTAAAGCCCACTCCCATCCCGAGCGCATCGATAGTACTCACCAGCAGATTATTCTTACTTGCGCAGGCCTCGGCTCGACAAATGATAATGCAGTTGACGATAATCAGCGGCACGTATGGCCCAAGCATCTCGCTCATCCTCGGCACAAACGCCTTTAAGAACAAATCTGCTATCGTAACAAACGTTGCAATCGTCAGCGTAAACATCAGGATTCGTAGATGGGCTTTTAGAAGATTGCGCATCAGGCTCACCACAATATTACTGCACAACAGGACAAAGATTACACTGAGCCCCATTGTAAGTGCCGGCTTGACCGCCGCCGTAACCGCTAATGTCGGGCACATCCCAAGAAGCAGGCGAAACACCGGATTTTCACGCCACAGCCCTGCCAGCAGCGTCTGCTTGTACAGCGTCGATGTAGTCTGCGCCTTATTTGCCATTGCTGATTAATCCTTTTTCCCGCATTTGCTTTTTTACCTGCGCCGCGGAATTATTTATTATCTTGATAACCGCTTCGCTGCTCACCGTAGCTCCGCTTATCGCTACGATTTCAGAATCAATTTTTCCGGCGTCACCCGTCTTGGCAAGTTCAAGTTTCCCCGCCGGTGCCCCCGCAAACTGCTGCCGGTAATAAGGCAGCTTTATTTTGTCTCCAAAGCCGGGGGTCTCATTGCTCGCTAAGACGGCATAGCCGGCAAAATTTCCAAAGTCTTTATCCACAGAAACAATCAATTCGATTTTATCTGCAAAGCCCGGCCCCTCACAGTTAAACGCCCACCCCAGACACCGCCCCTCCGCCAGAGCTTTGTAAACATTGCTTTTTATTTTTTTGCCTTTTGCTGATTCGATTTGCAGTTCCGCCGCCAGCTCGAACTTTTCAGCTTTTGGCAGCAGACCACCCATTAAGTTGTTAATCTTAGTGATTTTATTCTGCTCTATTCTGGGCGACCAGGCCGTGTTTGCTGTCGCTATCAAAAGTCCGAAGCAAAACGACGCGACAATCAGCAGCCAGCTTTGTTCGATAAAATGTTTTATTTTAAACACTTGGCTTGCCTCCTGCCGGGACAAGTTTGCAGAACCTGTCAATCAGCGGCGTTACAGCGTTCATTAGCAGAACTGAAAACATCACGCCCTCGGGATATTCACCGACAATTCTTATAAGCATTGTTATTGTTCCTACTCCGATTCCGAAAATCCACATACCTTTCTTTGTCAAAGGTGCGGTAACGGGGTCAGTGGCGATGAAAAATGCGCCGAGTAACAAACCGCCGCTGCATATATGGCACAATGGTAAAATGTAGGCGTCGCGATTGATAAGATACATAATCCCGGCAAACGCCGAAGCCGAAGCTATAACCGCCAGAGGAATGTGTGGATTGATTGTGCGTCGTATAAATAGATACGCCGCCCCAACCAAAAGCGCCAGCGCACTTGTCTCGCCGAGGCAGCCGCCGACTTCGCCTTTGAACACAGCTTTGAGCTGGTCGTTTACAATCTTGGCTCCTTGTTTGGTTTTTACAGCCTCTTTACTCCAGGCTAACGGCGTCGCCTGTGTTCGCGCGTCGATTTTGTTTTCGGCGGAGATTACGGGCATCGAGCTATCGATTGTGGCCGGCACCGTCCACGTCGTCATCAGCATACCGAAGGAGGCGGTCAAAAACGCCCTGCCGACCATTGCTGGGTTGAATATATTGGCCCCAAGTCCCCCGAACACCATTTTCCCAACTGCGATGGCAAATACACTTCCGATTATCGCCGCCCAGACCGGCAGTCCAGGAGGAACTGATAGTGCAAGGATTATGCCGGTAACCACCGCACTGAAATCGCCCAAGGAATTCGGCTTTTTCCGGACAGCATTGCACAGCCATTCCGTTGCGACCGCTGAAACAACGCACGCCGAGATAAGAACCGCTGCGCGAATGCGGAAGTAGTAACCCGCCGCTATCATAGCCGGAACCAGCCCGATTACAACGTCTATCATCACCGTGCGGGTCGAAAACCGCTCACTGATATGTGGTGCGCATGAAACTGTTATATCTCTGAACATCTTCTCGCATCTCGCATTGTGTTAAAGATTATACGCATCACGCAATACACACTACGCAATACGAAATCATTCCGGAATTTTTTCCTTTTGTCTTGCCAGCAGTCTTTTGCCTGTTTTGATATATCCTGTTATCTCGATGTTGGCTGGGCAAACGTAGCTGCAGCAGCCGCACTCGATACACGCGCTAAGATAGTAACTTTCTGCCGCATCCAAAAAATTATTTTTCACAGCATGTGCTATCCTTGTGGGGTTCAGATTCTCCGGGCAAACCTCTATACATCTGCCGCAGCGGATGCACGCCGTTTGTCGTCTGACAAATTTAGCTCTTCCGATTTGCTCTTTCGTTAATACGGTTATAGCCCCTGCGGTTTTTGTGATAGGCGTAGTCAAATCTGCCACCGCTATTCCCATCATCGGCCCGCCGAGAACCACCTTTGCCGCCTTTTGTGTAATTCCTCCGCAGAATTCAATAAGCTCACCGACCGCTGTTCCTATCGCAGCGTAGTAATTACCCGGATTGGCAATTGCTTCGCCTGTAACCGTTACCACCCTGTGCGTTAGCGGCTGGCCGTAAACCACCGCCTCTGCTATTGCCGCCACAGTAGCGACATTCAGCACCACTACGCCAATCATTGGGGGAATACCGCCCGTAGGAACATTCTTGTTCAGAATCGCTTTTATAAGTTGTCTTTCGCCGCCCTGCGGATATTTCGTCCTAACGGGTACAACTTTAATATCGTCGTTTCCCGTTTCTCTCAGCGCCTCGCTCATAACCTTGATTGCTCGCGGCTTGTTGTCTTCAATGCCGATGAAAACCTGCGAGCAGGCGGACGCCTTTCTGGCGAGTTTGATTCCGGCAATAATCTGTTCTGTCCACTCTAACATAATCCGGTAGTCGCAGGTGATATACGGCTCGCACTCGCACCCGTTGATAATCAGTGTTTCTTTTGGCAGTCTCGGATTCGGTTCTATTTTTACTCTTGTTGGAAACCCCGCACCGCCCATACCGACAATACCCGCCTCGCGCACAGCGGCGCATATCTGTTCAACCGAGTATTTCTCTTCGTTGAAGCCGCTTGTAAATTTGTTAAAAACAGGCTGCTTTGGTGGATTATTTTCAGTGTCCGCTTCGATGATGACCGCAGGGCTTCGCCCAAGAACCGAATGTGATTGCAGCGCGATTTCTTTTACTTTGCCGTTGACTGGTGAATGAACTGGAGCCGATACAAATGCGTCGCTGTCGCCGACCTTCTGACCTGCCTGGACCTCGTCTCCTTTTTTTACTATCGGTTGGCAGACCGCCCCTGTATGCTGGCTGAGCATTACCGCAACTTGTGTGCTTGCAGGGCCAGGCCGGATTTCACTTTCGCGGGTAAGCTCTTTACTTTGCGGCGGATGAGTCCCGCCGGGAAATGAAGATTTGCCCTTCGTACTGACTTCCATGCTATTGCAGCTTGTGTTTCCTTTGGTGTCCGCGCGACATTTTTATAACTAATATGCAGACAACAGTTACTAACAGGGCAAGAACAAGACTAATGCCTGTTTTCAGGACTTCTGTACCTACCACCTTGCCCAAAATCCATTCAAAAACCGTCAAAGACCCGATGAAAACCACTAAAGGCACTAAAAAAGCAGCCACAACTTTGAAAACCACCGACGGCCCTTTTGCTTTGCCGAGCTGCCGATAAATCTCTTGGCATTCGTGCCTCTCGTGGCAGTGGCGACAATATTCTTGCTCAGACATAATTTTTTTCATTACCGTGTGGAACAAGCCGATTTTATAATGGATATTGGTTCGATTTTCAAATAGAAATTTTTGTGAAGTGGTAGGTCCTATGAGTAAAAGACTGACACTGTTGGTATTAGTTTTGCTTTTTTGTTTTTTTGCCGGCTGTGCCACCAACCCCATAACCAGCCGGCAGGAGCTTATGTTATTTTCGCCGCAGCAGGATATTGAGATAGGCCGAAAATATGCGCCGGAGCTTGAAAAACAGTTAGGCGGCCGAATCGCCAACCAGACCCTGCAAAACTACATCAACAGCATCGGCCAAAAAATCGCCTCCGTCAGCCACAATCCGAATTTCGAGTATCGTTTTGTAGCCTTGAACCACGAATCAACTAACGCCTTTGCTCTGCCCGGCGGCTACATCTTTGTTACAAGGGGTATGCTGGAAAAACTCGAAACTGAATCGCAGTTGGCTGCCATACTCGCTCACGAAGTCGCCCACGTCGTCGCACGCGACACAATGAATGTAATGAGCAACCAGATTGGAATTGATGCTTTGCTCTCTGCCGTAACTTCTGAAAGCACACCGGCAGGCGTCACGACGGCGGCGAATCTGACAAACCAAATCATTGGCCTTAGTTACAGCAGAGAGGATGAAAAAACCGCCGACCTCGCCGGACTGGATTATATGACCTGGGCCGGCTATAACCCATACGGTATGGTTGAAACCGTTCAAATGCTCCAGAACCTACAGGAATCCAGACAGATTGAGTTTTTCTCAACTCATCCTTCGCCTCAAAACCGCCTGGGATATTTAACGCAGAAGATTCAAACGCAGTATCCCAATGTTACAGCCCTGAAAGTCGGAAAACAGGACTACCACAGATACGTTCTGCAAAATTTATAACCCCCGCGCCGATTTGGGGTTTTGTTTAGCGTCCGCCGGTGCGGCGGACTTCCGCTTCGGTTAGCTCCCAGGCCTGTCCTGAGCGAAGTCGAAGGGTTTATCCTGGGGGTTTTTGTTTACCCTCAGAACCGCCACTTTTCGTAGCAGACAATTTTCTCAATTGGCTCACGGCTCTTTTTCGCCGGCTTATCAGCGGGATAGCCAAGCGCCATCAGCTCGACTATTGTAATATCCGAAGGAATACCAAGCAGTTTTCTTACCTTTCCCGGTTCGAACGAGCCTATCCAGCAGGTTGCAAGACCTAATTCGACCGCCTGCAGTGCGATGTGTTCCAGAGCGATACTGACGTCGATAGGCCCGATTGCCTGACCGCATCGCATTATCTCATCACTGTTGCTGCAGGCGGCTATAATCGCCCCCGCCCTTTCAAATACCTCCGGCCGGTTAGTGGCTTTGGCAACCTCTCGGCGTGTTGTTTTATCTGTTACCACTACGAAGCGCCAGTCCTGCGTATTCTTAGCCGAGGGTGCCAGCCGGGCTGACTCGAAAATTTGTTCCAGTTTTTCTTTTTCTATTGGCCTTTCTTCGTATGCCCGGCAGGAATGTCTTTTACGAATAGCTTCTGATACCGTCATAAAACCACCTCAATTTCTTTTGCCCGTAATACCAATTCGCAAAAAATCTTTGCACTTAATGTCTTACCTTTTAACCGCATAATTTTTCTGTTGCGGTTGTTTGGCTTTATAATAAACCTGATTTGAAGAAAAAACAACGTGGTTTTTAATAATAACCGCCCTGAGGGCTGCTGCCCTGCAGAGTACCGGATTTCATGTATCCCGACGATTGAAACTTATGGCAGGTGGAAAAAGGTCTTCGTTGTAGCGGTTACCTTTTGCGCGAAATCAGCGAAATCCATCCGTTTCAATTCAGCCAGGTACCTGGCAGTATGAATCATAAGGGCTGGCTCATTTATTTTTTGCTTTCGCATCGGCTCAGGCGACATATAGGGACAGTCGGTCTCAATCATCAATCTGTCCGGAGGAACAACCTCGGCGGCTCGTCTTGTTTTTTCAGCGTTCTTGAAGGTAACCACGCCGGTAAAGGAAATGTAAAAGCCTTTGTCGAGGACGATTTTTGCCTGTTCGGCCGAGCCGCTAAAGCAGTGCAAGACAACTTTTTTAACACTGCCGGCGCAATCGTCTAAGATTTGCATAGTTTCATCAAAGGCCTCTCGGCAATGAATAAGGACAGGCAGATTTAGGTCGACGGCGATTTCAAGATGCTGAGCAAAAACGCGTCTCTGGTCAACACGTAGCGAATAGTTGTAATGATAGTCGAGCCCTGTTTCTCCAATAGCAACGACCTTTTCATTTTGTGCAAGCTTTTTTAATTCATCGATTGTATCTGCCGTTACAGTTTTGGCATCGTGGGGATGAATCGCAACTGCTGCGTATATGTTTTCGTACCTTTCGGCGAGTTCGACTGCCTTTTGGTTCTGCTGCGGGTCGGTTCCTATGGTTATCCAGCCGGTGACTCCCGCCGCGATACTTCGTTCGATAACAGCATCAATATCACCAGACAAATCGTCAAACGTCAAATGGCAGTGTGTATCAATCAGTCCCATAGTTAAGGTACAAAGGCGTTTTCGTAATGTCTGATTTGTGGCCGGCCGCTTTGGCCAACAACTATTGTAACAACATCAAAGCGGAATGGACGGTTTTCTACATTATGGGTTGCGAGAAAATACTGAGCGGCCCGGGACAATCTGTTTTTCTTGGCGGTTGTGACAGATGATTCGGCAGAGCCAAAACTCTCGTCAGCTCTGGTCCTTACCTCGACAAAGACAATGCCGCCATCGGCCTCGGCCATAACAAGGTCAATTTCACCGGCTTTACAGGAAAAGTTGCGCGCCAGTTTCCGAAGGCCCTTGCTTATAAGATACTTCTCGCATCGTCTCTCGCCCCATCGGCCGAGCAGCTCGCGATTGGTCAGGAGCCTGCGCCTGTTGAACAGCCAACCTGTCATAGTTGATGACTGATTAGTGATAGATAACTGATAATTTGGAAAAGGCAGCAAAAAATAACCAATAGAAAATAATCAATAATCATTGAGAAGTGGTGTGTTCGCTGTGGCGCTGTGCCAGTCGGACCGCTTTGCCGGTTCGCTTGCGAAGATAATATAGTTTCGCACGTTTCGTTTTTCCGCTTCGAACCGGTTTGATGCCGAGTACATTGGGCGAGTGAAGCGGGAAGATGCGCTCGACGCCTTCGTTATTTACGATTCGCCGAACCGTGAAGGTCTCGTTCATACCGCGCCCCTTGCGCGCGATGACCGTGCCGGTGAAGACCTGAGTACGCTCCTTATCGCCCTCTTTTATCCTCGTGCGCACATCAACCACATCGCCTACTTCAAAATGCGGCACATTTTCCCTGAGGCTTTTGCCCTCAACGGCCTCCAGCATCCGATTTTTCACTGATTCAGTTCCTTTTTAGTTCGTAGTTGATAGTTTAGGGTTGGCAGTATACCCGGCTTTGCAGGTTAGTACAAGGGTATTTTCAGAAGTTGTTTTTCAGCAGGTCGGGCCGGTGCTTTTTTGTTCGCTCTAAGGCCATTTGGCGCCGCCACCGGGCGATTTTTTCGTGGTCGCCGCTTAAGAGGACTTCCGGCACCTTCATATCGCGAAAGACTTCCGGCCTGGTATACTGGGGATATTCGAGCAGCCCTTCACTGAAGGAGTCATCCCCGGCTGAACCTTCGTCGCCGAGGGCACCTGCTAATAATCTGACCACCGCGTCAACGATAACCATAGCAGCCAATTCTCCGCCGCTCAGGACGAAATCGCCTATCGAGATTTGCTCGGCGCAGAGGCCTATGCGTATTCGCTCATCGAATCCTTCATACCTGCCGGAGATTAAAATCAGCCGCTTTTCTTTGCTCAATTCAACCGCTTTTTTCTGGTCAAACTTTTGGCCCTGCGGTGTCAGCAGTATTACTCGCCCTTTTTCAGGCGAGAGCTTTTCGACATATTCGAAGCAGTCGAAAACAGGCCCCGGCATCATAACCATACCGGGCCCGCCGCCGTATGGCTTATCATCGACCTTTCTGTATCTGTCCGTCGCGAAATCGCGTATATCGGTCAAAACTATTTCGACTATATCAGATTCCTGAGCCCTTTTCAGTATCGAGTAACTCAGAGGTGATTCGAACATCGCAGGGAAAAGCGTAAGTACATCAATTCTCATTACTGTTTTTTATCTTCATCGCCCGAAGCTGCCTGTTGTTCTTTGGCCTGCCCCTTAGGGGCCTGCGGCTCAGATTGGGCTTCGCTTTCTTCTTTGGCCTCGGCTTTTTCTTTGGCTTTTGGCTTAGCCTTCGCCCTGGCCTTAGCTTCATCTTTACCTTTAGCTTCTACCTCGGCTTCTTTAGCGGCTTCAGGTGTTTTCACTTCGGCCTCTATCTCAATTACCTCGGCTTTAGCCTCAGTTTTTTCTTTAGCTTCGGCATCAGCTTTAGCCTTTGCTTGTTCAGCTTTTTCTTTTTCTTCAGCTTCTTTGGCCGCTGCAGCGGCCTTTTCGGCGGCTATTGTTTCGGTTTTTGTAAACAGCCTGCCTTTGGCATGGGCGGCGACTCTGGCTTTGGCCCTGCGCGCAGTCTTTTCCCCGGCGTATTTATGCTTGATGCCAAGCCGAAGCAGTATTTGTGAAACTGTATCGCTCGGTATCGCTCCCTTATCAAGCCAGTACCTGACCCGTTCGGTATTGAGCACTATCTGTTTGTCTTTGTCTTTTGCGATGGGGTCATAATGGCCGAGCTTCTCGAGGATTTCGCCGTCCCGGGGCCTGCGCGATTCCACCGCGTTGATTCTAAAGAACGGCCTGTGCCGCCTGCCGATTCTCGTCATTCGCAACTTTACCGCCATAATCGTCTCCTTAGCTAATCGTTTATAATCAATTTCCGTGACTTACCCACTGCAAATCACGAAACCCGTTTGTCCTTTTTGACAAGATTAATAGAATTTACGTAATTATTT
>CAYLXD010000071.1:0-9485 GCA_964387515.1 uncultured Pirellulales bacterium
TCTATGTAATGTGACGACCTCGTAAGCTAAATACGCCGCCCGTTTGACTGCGCTCAGGACAAGCTTCGCTCACCACTTGTGCTTTTTGAGCCAGTTTTGCGCCCAGTTTTTGGCCTGCGGTTTTGTCTGCAGGATGCCTTCGAGCTGGGCGATGTACATCTCCTCTGTAAGTTGTCCCAGCGCCGGGCCGGGCACAGCACCTAACCGGATAAGCTCGTGGCCATCGAGCAGCGGCTTAGGTTTTAGTTCGACATCGCCGAGAGCTTTTATGCTTCTATTTAGTTTCATCAATAGGGCGAGGCTTTCGCCGGCGGCCTTTTGAATCGCCCTTTGCAGCTCGTAGAGGTCCCGGAAATAAGGCTCGGCAAGAATCATCTTTAGCTGGGCTAAAGACATTTTCTCATCAAGAAGTCTGCCTCTATTGGACAGCAGAAACTTTATATGCCTGCTCAGACTTCGGCTGAATTTCAGTATTTTACATTTTTCAAGCGCGAATTTGGTGCTGCAGCCGGCGAAAAAGGCAGCAAGTGCAAGAGCGAAATCGACCTTTTTTCGCAGTTGAGTCAATACTTCAATTCCAAATTTTACGTCTTTGGCGGCAAAGCCCGGAAAAACTACTTCGGCTAAGCCGGTTTCGAGAAGCATTGATGCCCCTTGTGAGCGGTTGGGACTGACGAGGATAGCTTCCAATTCGGCGGCGATGCGCTCGCCGCTTATTTTAGTTATATTTTTTGCGCCGGCGCAGATAGCTGAGTAGGTCTTCGGCTCAATTGTGAAATTAAGCTGCGTGGCAAATCGTACAGCGCGAAGCATTCGCAGGAAATCTTCGCTGAAGCGCTGCTCGGCTTTGCCGATGGTTCGCACTATTTGCTTTTTAAGGTCCGCCTGTCCACCCACATAATCAATTACCTTCTGTTCAACGGGGTCGTAAAACATCCCGTTGATAGTGAAGTCTCTTCGGCTGGCATCTTCGCGGGCATCGGCGAACCTTACGGTGGTCGGGTGTCTGCCGTCTGTGTAGCCGGTTTCGGTTCTGAAGGTTGCGACCTCGATTTGCCTGCCTTCGAGAAGAACGATAACCACGCCGAACTTCGCGCCGACCTTCAATGTACGGTGAAAGAGCTTCATTACATCCGCCGGCGCTGCATCGGTAGCGACATCATAGTCGTTAGCCACCCGGCCGAGCAGCATATCGCGGACACAGCCGCCGGCCAGCAGGGCCTGGTAGCCGTTGCGGCGAAGGCGCCGAACTATCTTTATAGCTGCCTGTTTATTGCTCATTTGGTAACTGCCTGTAATATAGTAACTGCCATAGTGCCCCACTTCCGTCGCTCTATTACTTCGAATCCACCCTCCGCAGCGGCAGCGCCGCTGCTGCGGAGGACGGGTCGGCTGTACTGCTCCAACAATTCGGTGCGTCGATGGGTCCTGACTACAACGATTCCATCGGCGGCCGACTGCTCGCTGAGCAAATTCAGCAAATCATCCAACCGGGAACCTCTGTCGACATCTTCCGTAGCTGAATACGGCGGGTCGACAAAAATAAGGTCATACTTTCGCTCATCCCCGCTGCCCCGACTTGCGTCGGGAGACGCAGGGGCCAGAACTGGGGCACCGATTTTGAAGGCGTTGGCCCTTATAACTTTTGATTCCTTTACAAAGCCGGCCTTTTCTATGTTTTTCTTCAAGACCGCAATAATTTTCGGGTCTTTCTCAACAAACGTAACAAATTGTGCACCTCTGCTGAGCGCTTCGATGCCGAGAGAGCCGACGCCGCAGAATAAATCAGCTACTGTTTTATCCGCCGGCAGGTCATACTTGTAAAGCACACTGAATAGCGATTCCTTTACCCTGTCGGTAATCGGCCGGGAGTCCCGAGTCTTCGGGCTGAGCAATTTCATACCTCGTTTTGCACCGGCTATGATTCGCATCGGCAACAATATACAATATAGAGCTCTTTTGAGCGAGAAATTTTGCTTCGTTTCATCTAAAGAACCCAAAAACCCTTGCACAATCTGCCGTAGATAAATACATTGGTGCATGAATTTGTTAGCGTATCAACGTCGGAAACAAAGAATATGGATTTATTAGTTAAAGTCAAAGCAATCAAAGGTCATTGTCCTACTTATAAAGTTGGGGATTCCTTCATTCTAAAAAACGGCTACCAACTTATAAGCGATATTCCTGTTTGTATGCATGGTCTGGCGGCTTTGATGCCATACTATAACGCTCTTGGAGTTTCGCAGCCTCAACAGTGGGGGTTGGCAGGCAAAGAAGATAAGAACAAAGCATACATCCAGTGTCTTGACCCTGCGGAGTTAACAGGCGGCGGCACAGTAACTTTCGAAATAAGTAAAATCAACCAGTAAAGTAATTACCTTCTATTTTCATATCAAAATAATAGACTTTGCATCTGTATGGCACACTGTCGAAACTTATCGGCTGGCAATGTTACGGTTTTCCACTTCGGACTGCGGCGTTTCATAAAGCTGCGGTAATCGTCAAGGGCAACGGCAAAAAAGACGTATCTATCTGCGTTATAATCGAAGACCTCCCGGCCGTCAAAATCAACGTCGATATTTTCTATTTTGTAGGCAAAGATAAAAATAGCTGTGTGGGTCGGGCCGAAGACCTGCCGCCAGTTGGCCAGGCCATCAATGTCATCGGCGGTAACCCAGCATTCGAAGCCTGCCAATCCGGCAAAGCTGGTTCCTTTGAAGGTCCTTCCCTTTACTTCGGCGATTATTATCTGTCCGTTGGGAGGATATAAGAGGAAATCGAAGCTTTTTAGTTTCGCCCGGCCCAGGGCCGCCCGCTTGCGTTCATCTACGATGATGTGTTGGATGTTACTATCTATCAGCCAGTTTTCGAATGCCCGCTCATAATGATTGCGCAAGAAATCTTTCATTCGGCCTTAAGATTTGAGTTCTCCGTAAGGAGTCCCTATGACTGCGAAGAATTTGTCAACTTCAATCGTTTCCTGCTGGCCTGTAGTCATATCTTTGACCGCAAGTTGATTGTTATTAAATTCTTCACCGATGATTATGCACCGCTTAGCACCACTATCAGAAGCAAGTTTCATCTGTTTGCCAAGCTTGCCGGCTTTATAGCTAAAATCAGCACTGTAACCTTTTGATCGTAATTGGAGAGCCAATTTAACAGCTTCGCCTTTGTAATTTTCATTTACGTAGGCTACAAAACAATCTAATTCTTTCGTTTTGGGTTTGAGCAGCCCTTTTTCCTCAAGCAAGATGCCCAAAACGCAGTCGCCTATTCCAAAACCTGTAGCGGGTATGGCCGGCCCCCCAAATTGCTTTAGCAAATCATCGTATCTGCCGCCGCCGCCGATGGCACGCAGTTCGCTTTTCTTATCGTAAATCTCATACACAATGCCGGTATAATACGCTAAGCCTCGAACTATACCCGGGTCAAACCTGCAATAATCGCCGACACCCATTTTGTCCAGCCAGCGCATCAACTCCGCAAGCTCATCGAAAGCTTCCTGATACCCGAATACGCTTTCAATTTCCTTAACGGATTCAGCATTCATCAGCTCGAGGACTTTTTGTCTTTTAGCCGTGTCGGGAAGCTGCTTTTCAAGCATTTCTCCAAAGGCTTCGTCCGGTAGTTTGCCTCGCTTGTCCAGGACAACATAGAGTGCATCAAGTTTACTCTCAGCGATACCTATCGCCTGCAAGACTGTGGCGAGCATTTTTCTGCTGGAAATTTTCACTACAATATCATTTGGTGTCAGTCCCACTTCTTGCAGGTAATCTATAGCGCAGAATATTGTCTCAGCGTCAGCCAGTACGGACTCTTCGCCGATTATGTCAACGTTCCACTGGAAGAATTCGCGAAGCCGGCCTTTTTGGGGACGTTCGGCCCGGAACAACCTCGGGACTGAGAACCACTTAATCGGTTTGGGCAGTGAATTTATCTGCTGGTTGACCATTCGCGCAAGCGTGGGTGTGATTTCCGGCCGCAGAGCCAAGTCTCTATCGCCTCTGTCTTTGAATGAAAAAAGCTGCTCGACGATTTCGTCGCCGCTTTTTATCTGGAACATTTTGAGATACTCGAAGATTGGCCCGTCGTATTCTTCGAAGCCGTTGCGCAGAGAGACTCTCTTCCAGCCGTCAATTATCCAGTTTCTAACTGCCATATTCGGCGGATAAAAATCGCGAGTCCCTTTTACCGGCAGTATCTTCATCTTTTTCCTACTCATTGTTCATAGTTCTAAATCGCAACACTATAAGCTATCGGATGGCAGCCGTCAAGAAAGGCTCCGGCTTAAACCATCTCCGAGGTTGCGGGTAAAAAGGGTTGACAGCATGCGCAGGAAATGGCTACATTACAATGACTTAAAAATGAAGCGTGCATAGATACTTGCAATTCAGAGTGGATTTTGATATTACAGCCGAATCGAAAGGCTTGCTTGTGTAGCCAGGCGTGTAATACAGGAATATCTGTTAGTCAAAGGGGCAGCAAAACGAAAGAGCGGAATTCGAAAAGTCTGATAGATTCAGCAGTCACCCTCCAGAAATGTTTTTGCCGAAAACTGCACGATGGACAGCACGAATCTGGACCGGGCGGTACGGATAAAAACCAACTCGGTCCGCGGTGGTTTTGTGGAGAATGTCTACGCAAGGAATATTACCATCGGCGAGGTTAATGAGGCGGTGCTGAAAATTAATTTCTATTATAAAGAAGGTGATACCGGCGATTTCACACCGGCCGTTCGGAATATCAATATGGAAAACGTCACCAGCAGGAAAAGTAAATATGCGTTGTTACTTAAAGGCTATGAACGTTCACCGATAACCGATGTCCGCCTGAAGAATTGCACGCTTGATAACGTCGAAAAACCCAGCGTGATTAGCCAGGTTAAGAGCCTGGTTTTGGAAAATGTGAAGATTAACGGTGAACTTGTCAAAACGGATACTAAAGAACTCGCTCCTGTAGATAGCTCAAGATAACAGGGTTCTGACCAAAAAATACAAAGGTATATGTAATGAAGAAGACAGTCATACTGTTTTGGTTCTGTATGTGCCTGGCTCTGGCAATTTCTGCCGGCTGCGAAAAGAAAAAAACCAGGGCGGAAGTAGTATTGAAGCTGGCCCATAGTCTCGACGTAACCCATCCCGTGCACAAGGCGATGGTGTATATGGCCGAGAAAGTCAGGGAAAAGTCGTCCGGTAGAATGGAAATTCAAATCTTCCCGAGCGAACAGTTAGGCACAGAAAAGGAAAACATAGAATCACTTCAGCTCGGCTATCTTGCAATGACAAAGACATCAACGGCGGTAATGGAAGGATTTGTGCCGCGAATGAAAATTTTCGGCATTCCCTATCTTTTCAGAGATTCCGAGCATTACTGGAAGGTTCTGAAAGGACCTATAGGCAGGGAGCTGCTGCTGGCAGGTCAAAGTAAAGGCCTGCGAGGCTTGTGCTTCTATGACGCAGGCTCGAGAAGTTTTTATGCCAAGAAAGAAATCAACAGCCCCGCGGACTTAAAGGGCCTGAAAATCCGCGTTATGAACAGCATAATGTCCATAAAGATGGTTGATGCTATGGGCGGTTCGCCAACGCCGATTCCGTGGGGCGAGCTTTATACCTCACTCGAACAAGGTGTTGTTGACGCGGCGGAAAACAATCCACCGTCATATCGTACCTCACGGCATTATGAGGTATGCAAATACTACACACTGGACGAACACGCAAGGCTGCCTGATATCCTGATGATAAGCGTGAGAGTGTGGAATAAGCTAAAGCCTGAATTTCAGCAGATACTTCAGGAGGCTGTGGATGAGTCTGTCGAATATCAGCGCAAGATTTGGGCTGAAGCTGAAGAAGCAGACCTGAAGATAGTACAGGAGGCAGGGGTAAAGGTGATATACCCGGACAAAAAACCCTTCCAGGCGTCGGTCAGGAGCGTATGGGATGAGTTTGAGGGCACCGAAATCGGCGAATTAATTAAGCAGATACAGGAGGTAAAGTAACCGTGTTCAGGTCGATAAAAAAAGTATTAGACCGTTCGCTCGAAGTGCTGGTTATGGTAGTCGTGGCGGTCCTCGTAGTGGACGTCCTATGGCAGGTCTTTACGCGTTTTATACTGAAAAATCCCAGCACGTGGACGGAAGAACTGGCAATATTTATGCTCATCTGGGTTTCATTGCTTGGGGCGGCTGTGGCGCTAAATCGCGGTGCGCATCTGGGTATTGATTACTTCGTAGGCAAGCTCTCGCCCAAAAAGAGACTTTACACGGAAATCTTCGTATTTTTATGCGTATCAGCCTTCTCATTGACCGTTATGGTCATCGGAGGAATTGACCTTGTCAGCAGCACGTTGAAACTGGAGCAGGTATCACCGGCTTTGGGGGTCAGGGTCGGTTATGTGTATCTCGCAGTGCCAATCAGCGGTTTCTTCCTCGTGCTTTATTCCGTCATCGGGCTGGTTGAAAGACTGGTGCAATTATTCAAGGGCGGGCCCATTCCACAACAACAGATTACCCATCATGTGGAAGAGGGAATTGATTAGTAGCAAAAATACCGGATGAACACTGTACCAGGCTTAAAATGTGAAAGGTCATTTACGTGGATGTACCTGTATTGGTGCTGGTTGTAAGCTTCTTTATACTGCTTCTGCTAAACGTACCGGTGGCATTTTGTATGGGTATCGCCACAGTCCTGGCGGTTCTGGCCATAGGCGGGCTGCCGGCATTCGTGAATGTGGCACATAATATAGCTACGGGCATAGACAGTTTCGCCTTATTAGCAATACCGTTTTTTATCTTGTCAGGTCAACTTATGGGTCATGGAGGCATCGCCCAGCGACTAATCAACTTTGCCAATGTGCTGGTCGGCCGGTTCCGCGGCGGCCTGGCCTTCGTAAATGTACTGACCTGTATGCTTTTTGGCGCAATAGCAGGTTCGGCAACGGCAGCAATATCTGCGGTGGGCGGCTTTATGGTACCACTGATGAACAAGATGGGCTACGACAGGGACTTCAACGCCTCGGTAACTATAACCGCGGCAACAACGGGGCTGTTAATTCCACCCAGCAATGTTATGATTGTCTATTCGTTAGCCACCGGTGGTTTTGTTTCGATTGCTGCTATGTTCATGGCGGGGTACCTTCCCGGCATTTTGGTGGGGCTGGGGTTAATGGTCGTAAGCGGATGGATATCCATCAAGAACAACTACGGCAAAGGGCAAACCTTCGCTCTCAAAGAGGCTCTTGTTTGTTTCCTTCGGGCAATACCGCCCCTGCTGCTCGTCGTTATTGTAATCGGCGGTATTCTTAAGGGCTGGTTTACTCCGACAGAAGCTTCGGCAATCGCCGTTCTCTATGCATTATTCCTGGCTGTGATTGTATATCGTGAAGTGAAAATCAGAAACCTGCCGCAAATCCTCCTTCAGTGTGGCGTTACCACTTCGGTGGTCTTTCTGCTCATAGGAACGAGCATGGCGATGTCGTGGGTCCTCGCTTCGGAGAGGGTTCCTCAGGATATCAGTGCGGCACTATTGGGCACCACGAACAACAAGGTTTTGCTTCTGCTGATGATTAACGCTATCCTGATGGTGGTGGGATGTTTTATGGATATGACTCCTGCTATTCTGATATTCACCCCCATCTTTTTACCTGTCGTTGAGAAACTTGGGATACATCCATTGCATTTCGGCATCATTCTCATCATGAACCTGTGTATAGGCCTGTGTACGCCGCCGGTTGGAACCGCCCTTTTCTTAGGCTGCGGCATAGCTAACACTACAGTAACTAAAGTGATACGCCACATCGTGCCGTTCTTTATCTCTATGATAATTACGCTTCTGATTTGCACCTACGTGCCCGCAATATCGATGTGGATTCCGGGGCAGCTCGGACTCGTTAAGTAGAACTCGTCTTTCTTGCTGAATGGATATAAGTAGGATTATCCGGAGGATTTAACGATGGCTGCTAAATTTATAACGGAAGATTTTCTTCTCCAAACAAAGGCGGCGAGAACCCTTTACCACGAACACGCGGCAAAGATGCCTATCTACGATTACCACTGCCACCTGCCGGTCGAGCAAATCGCCGACAACCATCAGTTCGAAAACCTGACTCAGATTTGGCTTTACGGCGACCACTACAAATGGCGGGCAATGCGCACCAATGGTGTGCCCGAACGATACTGTACCGGCGATGCGAGTGATTATGAGAAGTTCGAAAAGTGGGCTCAGACCGTACCCTGCTGCCTGCGAAATCCGCTTTATCACTGGACACATATGGAGCTGAAGAATCCGTTCGGCGCAGACGACAAGCTGCTTGGACCGAACACCGCACGCGAGATTTATGACCGGTGCAGCGAGCTGCTGCAAAGTCCGGATTTTAGCGTCCGCGGATTACTTCGCAAATTCAATGTAAAACTCGTCTGCACCACCGAAGACCCGCTCGACAATCTCGAACACCACAAAAAGATTGCTGATGACGGTTTTGAAATCAAAGTATATGCCGCCTTTCGCCCCGACAAGGCCCTTGCTGTCGAAGACCTCGAACTGCTGAACGGCTGGATAGACACGCTCGCGGCGGTCGCCGGCCTTGAAATTAAGTCGTTCTCTGATTTGCTCGAAGCAATAAAAAAACGCCACGATTACTTCCACGAGAACGGCTGCCGGCTTTCAGACTATGGGCTCGAAACCGCCTGTGCCGGGAGCTACACGCAAAGCGAAGTCGAAAAAATATTCCAAAAGATAAGAAGCCGAAAAGAGCTTGACGCCGCCGAACGCCTTAAGTTCAAATCCGCCGTGCTCCACGAGTGCGGCATAATGGATGCCGGGGCAGGATGGGTCATGCAGCTTCACCTCGGTGCTATGAGAAATAACAATACTCGAATGTTCAAAAATCTCGGCCCCGACACCGGCTTCGATTCGATAGGGGATTTCCTGCAGGCTCGCTCGCTCGCAAAGTTCCTCGATTCGCTTGATGCCAAAAACAAGCTTCCCAAAACCGTACTTTATAATCTCAATCCCGCCGACAATGAGTTGATAGCCACTATGCTCGGCAATTTTCAGGATGGTTCGGTCCCCGGCAAGTTGCAGTACGGTTCCGGCTGGTGGTTCCTCGACCAGAAAGACGGAATGGAAAAACAAATCAACGCCCTTTCCAACCTCGGCTTGCTCAGCCGCTTTGTCGGAATGGTCACCGACTCGAGGAGTTTCCTGTCGTTTCCACGGCACGATTATTTCCGCCGCGTCCTCTGCAACCTTATCGGCAGTGACGTCGAGCAGGGCCTGTTGCCCGCTGATTACAAGCTGCTCGGCTCTATAGTGCAGGACATCTGTTTCAACAACGCCAAAAACTACTTCCCTATGCAGCTCGACTGAATCACCGCACTCGATTAGACATTGACAGCCGGGCGAATCCGCTGCTATATTTACACTGTTATATTGGTGCGCCCGTAGCTCAGTTGGACAGAGCAACGGATTTCTAATCCGTAGGTCGCAGGT
>CAYLXD010000072.1:0-9318 GCA_964387515.1 uncultured Pirellulales bacterium
TCAAATTCGGTAGCTATGATGGGCACACCCACCACAGCCAGTTCTTGGAGGACATTAGAGTAATAAAGTTCAGGATTGAAGGGTGACGCAACATGGGCCTGAATGCCAAGGCCTTCTACCGGCGCTCCAAGGGCAATTAGACCATTAGCGCGGCTTGCATACGCATCACCATCGTAACCGCCGAATGAATTGCCGGAGTATTCATTCATATAGAACCCGCAGTTGGGGTCTACGGAATTGCCCTGCTGGAAAAAATGGGCTCGTCCAGCCTCACCCAGACAATCAAACATGTTGCCGGACAGCATTTCATTATCGACGTCCCAACTGACGATTTGGCCTGCATAACGACCGACTGTGTAGTTAATACGCTCATCAATCTCTTCGAGCATCTCACACGGTGTTGGATACGTTTCACATTCCAGACCCGATACCCAGCCCGGTGTTTGACCGCCGGTCTCCCAAACAAGATTGTGACCTCGCAAAGTAATATCATTGTCGGCGCACCAATCGGCTATATAGTCAGCCTGCGAAAAGGTCCAGACGTCTCTTGTTGACTCGTTGGAGGACCATTTCATCTCGTTTTCACACACCGCCCACTCGAAATGGTCAACGACGAAATCCTGATGGTCGGGATTGGTTATCTTTCCATAAGCGAGGCACGTGCCGAAGCCGAAGCGATGCTTAATTTGTTCTATTTGCACATCAACGTCGGGGACCGGCACTCCCCCTAAGCCGAGTACCGTGATTTGTGCGTCCCTCTTGCGGATTAGCTCTATTCTGTCATTTGCTTCGGTTTCCCAATCGCCGTAACAGGGCGATAATGCCAGACAAACGGCAAAAACCAAGCTTGCGTAGAAATACTTAGAAGACATGCTGTTTCCTCCTTTATCTTTATTCGTACTAACATCTGCTTGCACAACCTGATTTGTATTATATCACACCTGTCTTTGTAAGTCAAGGTTTTTGGCCGTCTTATAAATATTTACGGCCAGTTTGGCGTACAATTGGGGTCCTCGGGGTTGTTACACTGCATCCACTGCATGGTGAAATCACTGAAGTCGAAGAAATCGACAGTGCCATCCGTCGGCTCAAAGTCAGCCCCTTCGCAATCATCGTGGGTGGCACAGTCTGTCCTCAGCCAGTATTGAGCGACAATCTGCAGGTCATTAAAGTCCGCATAGCAGTCCCCGGTGAGGTCCGAAGCCAGAGCGAGACCGGCGTCCTGTATCTGCTGGCAGGTGTAGTCGGTCAGCTCGATAGTGAAATCATTGGGTTCGCCGGGAAGGATGTTAACATCTACGACGGTTGGTTCTGCACCGGGCGGCGTAAGCGTAACGCGGTATTTTCCGTAAAAGCCTCTGAAGTCTGCGTTTCTATTGCTGTCGGTGATTGATGAATCGTTTGTGGTCCATTCGTCCATCAGCGCTTCGTATCTTATACCAGCTGCGTTCAGGGTCCGAGTACTGGAACCGCTGCCATCTACAATAGCCGCGTTTGCGCCGCGCCAATGTGTGCCTGACCAGAATCCCCACATTATTATGCCCTCGACGGCAGAATGGCTGAAGCATATCATAAAAGACCCCGACGCGCCGCCCCCGATTTTGTCTTCGACAGAAGACTCGGGGGCAAGATTCTATGAGGTTGAAACCAGCCGGGCCATTTCAGCCTTCGGCGGATTCGCTGGTGCGAACTTCGCCAGCCGTGATGGCGTCAAGAAATACCGCCTTTACCCAGGAAAAATTTAGTTGCACATTCGCTTTTGGCCCTTTATTATTTGTCGGCGACGCTGAAGGATGAATCCGCCTGAGGTGGGTAGAATCTCATTATCTTCCGTCGCAAGTTCGTTTCATTTGTACAAGACATTGCTAAATTATTAAAGGAGACATAAATGGAAAACGAATCACAGAAGCTCTCTATTAAAGAGAAAATCGGTTACAGTTTGGGTGATGCCGCATCGAACATATTTTTCCAAACCTTCATTTTATTTATCACTTTCTTTTATACGGATGTATTTGGCCTCCCTGCCGCGGCGATAGGCACGATGTTTTTGGTTACCAAAATATGGGACGCCGTTAATGACCCGATGATGGGTATGATTGCAGACAGAACCAACACTCGATGGGGGAAATTCCGTCCTTATTTGCTCTGGTTTGCCATACCGTTCGGCATACTGGGCGTATTGACGTTTACAACACCTAACCTAAGTGTTACAGGTAGGCTTATATATGCCTACATTACCTATACATTGTTGATGATGGCCTATACAGTTGTTAATGTGCCTTATTCAGCGCTCATGGGCGTTATGACACCCAATTCAAATGAACGAACGGTGCTATCCCAGTTCCGGTTTTTTGCAGCATTCCTTGCAACGATCCTTGTTCAATACTCTGTTTTGAGGTTAGTCGTTGTATTCGGAAAAGACAATCCAGCTGTTGGCTGGCAATGGGCCATGGGTATTCTTTCTGCGTTAGCGGTTGTTTTGCTTTACATCACGTTCTTTACGACCAAAGAACGTGTTCATCCCCCAAAGGGACAAAAAACATCGTTCAGGGGCGACCTTTCCGATTTATTTACCAACCTGCCGTGGGTTTTGATCGGCAGCGCAACGGTTTTTCAGCTTATTTACATTGTTATGCGCGGCGGTGCCATCATGTACTACTTTACGTACTTTGTAAAAGACCAAGAGTTAACTTTATTCGGAAAAACTGCGACTTATTCATCGCAGGCTATGATATCTGCATTCTTGATTGCCGGGACCGTAGTGACGATTCTCGGAGTCATTCTAACGAGCCGTATCAGCAGAGCCATAGGCAAATCGACAGCATACGTAACCTTTTTGGGTATAGCTGGCGCGTCTACGGGGCTCTTTTTTGTCTTACGCCCGGAGAATATCATTCCTATGTTCATCCTCCAGATGATTACATCGTTTTCGGTAGGGCCTGTATCTGTTTTACAGTGGGCGATATATACGGATACAGCGGATTATTCGGAGTGGAAGAGGGGACGTCGTGCTACGGGACTGACCATGTCTGCCTCGCTGTTTGCACTTAAACTTGGTATTGCGTTGGGTGTTTCTGCGTTAGCATGGATTCTGGGCGCCTATGGGTATCAACCCAACCAGGAACAGACGGAAAGAGGACTGTTAGGCATACGTTTGGTTATGAGTATTTACCCTGCTATTTTCGCCTTTATTGGAATGGTTTTCATGCTCTTTTATCCGTTGAACAAAAAGAGAATGGAGCAGGTCGAAACTGAGTTGATTGAACGCCGAAAGAAACGCGAGCTTGATTCATTTGCTGCAGAAGGAGCACAGGCTTGAAGTCGCATAGACCGGGAATAAACATCGCTGCTTACTTGGCTGCGCTGGTTGCTGCTTTTGTTGCTGGCTGCAGCGTTCAGCAGCCCGCGCTGAAAGACGTATTCGCGAAGGATTTTCTCATCGGCGGGGCTCTTAATTACGACCAAATCTTCGGCAGGACGCCTAAGGAAACGGTCATTATCACCAAGCACTTCAGCACCATTACCCCTGAGAACATTCTCAAATGGCAGCATGTGCACCCTGAGCCTGGCCGATACGACTTCAGGCTGGCTGATAAGTTTGTTGAACTGGGTCGGAAGAACAAGATGTTCATTGTTGGTCACACCCTCATCTGGCACTGGCAGACACCTGCCTGGGTGTTTGTGGACGATGTCAACGAGTCACTGACCCGCAACGCATTGCTTGCGCGTATGAGAGACCATATCTTCACTGTTGTCGGCCGTTATAAGGGCCGAGTTAACGGCTGGGATGTTGTCAACGAGGCGCTTGAGGACGATGGGCGGCTGCGAAAAACCAAATGGCTCGAAATCATCGGCGAAGACTACATTGCAAAGGCCTTTGAGTTTGCTCACGAAGCCGACCCTGATGCCGAACTATATTACAACGACTTCGATATGTGTAAGCCGAGCAAGTTTGCGGGCGTTATCCGCCTCGTGAAAGACCTGCAGGCCAAAGGCATCCGTATCGATGGGATTGGAGAACAGGGGCACTGGGACCTCGACTACCCCACACCCGAAGAGCTTGAAACTGCAATTCTCGTTTATTCCCAGTTGGGCGTTAAAGTGATGATTACTGAATTGGACGTGTCGGTTTTGCCGACTGCCTATGGTTACAGGGGGGCCGATATTACCAAAAAATTTGAATTACAAAACGAGTTGAATCCTTATACGGATGCGCTGCCGACCGAGATGCAGGAGAAACTTGCGAAGCGTTACGCGGAATTATTCGCAGTTTTTCACAAGCACGCCGACAAAATCAGCCGCATAACTTTCTGGGGCGTTCAGGATGGAAAATCCTGGCGCAACAACTGGCCCATCCGTGGACGCACTGATTATCCTCTGTTGTTTGGCCGAGATTGTAAGCCCAAACCGGCGTTTGACGCCGTAATCAAAGCTGTGCAAGCTGATTGACAAATAATCATTATTGAAGGACTGTTCTACTCTGCCTTCGAGTGGAGGACAATAGAAATGAATCGAATTGCCATAAGATACATGTTGCTGCTGGCCTTGCCCCTGCTCTTAGTAACGAGCTGCTCAGGGCAACAGGCCCAAAGCTTTCACAATCCAATTATCCCTGGTTGTTTCCCCGACCCGAGTATCTGCCGGGTGGGCGATGATTATTACACGGTCCACAGCTCCTTTGAGTACTTTCCGGGCGTTCCCATTTTTCACAGTAAGGATTTGGTGCATTGGCGGCAAATTGGATATTGCCTGACGCGCAACAGCCAGTTGAACCTCGATAAGGTTCGAGCTTCGGGCGGCATTTATGCGCCAACTATTCGTTACCACAACGGCACCTTTTATATGATAACTACCTGTGTGGATTGCGGCGGCAATTTTTACGTTACTGCCAAAGACCCGGCAGGCCCTTGGTCGGAGCCGGTTTGGCTCGACCGAAGCGGCATCGACCCTTCGCTGTTCTTCGATGACGATGGCACGGTCTATTACACACGTCAAGAAGCCGGACGCCACGGCTACACAGCTCAAAGAACACTCAATCTCAAAACGGGTAAGCTCGAAGGACCATTGAAGAAAGTATGGGATGGTACCGGTGGTATTTGGCCCGAGGGCCCACATCTTTATAAAATCAACAGAAAGTATTACCTGATGATTTCAGAGGGCGGAAGCAGCTACGACCATATGGTCACCATTGCCCGCAGCGACTCGCCCTGGGGGCCATTCGAATCTAATCCGAACAATCCCATTCTAACACATCGCAACCGCCCTGACCATCCCATTCAGGCTCTTGGTCATGCAGATATAGTCGAGACACCCGATGGCTGGTGGCTGGTCTGTTTGGGAACCCGGCCGCAGGGTGGTCGTTTTCACCACATCGGCCGTGAGACCTTCCTGGCACCGGTTACCTGGACGAAGGACGGCTGGCCTGTGGTCAATGGAAATGGCACGTTAGAATTGACACTTCCTGCACCAGAACTGCCTCGGCATCCCTTCAAAGAGCAGCCCGCCAGAGACGATTTCGACAGTGACAAATTGGCTCTGCAGTGGAACTTTCTGCGGAACCCGTATGAAGGTGATTTTTCTCTTATCGCGCGACCCGGATATCTCCGCCTCAATGGCTCGGCGGTAACTATGAGCGACAAGGATTCACCTGCCTTCGTCGGCCGTCGTCAAACTGATTTCAACTGCGTAGCTTCAACGCTGCTTGAATTTGACCCCAATAGCGAAAATGAGGAGGCCGGTCTTGTTGTTCGAGCGTTTGACAGCTTTCATTGTGAAATCGGTATCACGCAACGGCAGAGTAAACGCCAGGTCTTCTTTAGAAAAGTCATCAACGGCAAAATAATTGAACCTGTTCAATATGCTGATGTTCAGCCTGGGCCTGTTATACTGTCGGTCAGGGCGTTGCCGCTATCTTATGAATTTTCCTGCCAGTCGTCTACAGGCGCTCGGGAAGTGTTGGGCACGGCCCTGACGAAGGATTTGTCCCAGGAAAGAATCAGTTCTGCCGCCGATGTGTTTTGTTGTACAGGCGTGTATTTTGGTATGTATGCAACCGGCAACGGCCAGAAGTGTACGAGGCCGGCGGATTTCGACTGGTTTGAGTATAAAGAAGGGGAGCAATGAAAAAATAACAAGCAGCAGAGTCATCGTGAGGCGAAGTATAGTACACAAGAAAAGCGTCCCGGATGCTTTTAAATCATATTGACGAACGTACCCGCGTTGTCCTTCCTTTTTAATTTTGGCTTGACCATAAGGATACTTTGAAGTATTATGTCACGTTCTAATTTTATAAGGCGCTATTTCATAAGGAGCTTAAGTGGTGAAAAAGAAAGACATTGAAATCGTGGCGGCGGGGCATACCTGTCTCGACTTAATACCTGCTTTTACAATTGATGGAAAAGTTGACAAGATGACAGATGTCCTTGTGCCGGGCAAGATGATAAATATGGGTGAGTGCGTTGTTGTCGGCGGCGGGCCGGTTACAAATGCTGGCGTATCTATCCGTCGGCTCGGTGTAAAAACCGAACTAATCGGTAAAATCGGCAACGACGACTTCGGCAAAGAGATACTTAGCTGGTATGAAGAACATGAAGGCCATTTTAAAGGTATTCATATGGTTGATGGTGAATCAACATCATATACCATTGCGATTTGTATCCCCGGCATAGACCGCTTTTATCTTCATCATTGCGGTGCGAACGATACATTCGGCTATGATGATATGGATTTCGACCTTGTGCAGCGTTCGAAACTGATGCTTTTCGGTTATCCGCCCTGGATGAGAAAGCTTTATGAAAACACGGGAGCCCAGTTAACAAAAATCCTTAAAAAAACCAAAGAATTAGGGACTACAACCGCGCTTGACCTTTCACTTCCTGATGTAAATAGTTACGCTGGCCAGGTTGACTGGCCTGCGATTCTTAAGGACTGGGTCCCACTGTCGGATATGATGATGCCAAGCGCAGAAGAGATATTTTACTTCCTTTATAAAGAAAAATTCCTTGAGAAGAAGGCGAAACTCGGCCCCAAAGAGAGCGTGCTCGACCATATGACGGTAAAAGAGATTTCTAATGTGGGAAATGATTTAATAGAAATGGGTACAGCAATAGCAATGATAAAATGTGGCAATAGAGGATTATATGTCCGGACCGCTGATAAGGACCGGCTTAAGAAGTTGGGGGAGGCCCGATGTTCCGACCTTGAAAACTGGGCTAATCGAGAACTTTGGTTCCCTGTTTATCAAGAAGAAAGATTTGTGGGTGCGCTGGGTTCCGGTGATTCGGCAATTGCCGGATTTCTTTCTGCATTTGTCTGGAACCATACTATTGAATCCTGCTTAAGATATGCAAATGCCGCCGGAAGTATGAACGTTACCGTTCCCGACGGCCTTACGTGGAATAAAGGGTTTGATGATTTAACCAGACGGATTAAAGCAGGCTGGAAGACAAAGGATTTGAAGATTGACGAGAAGGGCTGGAAGAATGAGCGTGGATTCTGGGTAGGACCTGATAATCGTGGTAAATGGGAATCGTAAACGAGAAAAAACAGGAGGTAAAAAATGGCGAAGAAAAGCGATGCGAAAAGAGATACATTCGTTAGTAAGAAGTTGGCAAAAATGAGCCTGGAGGAAAAGGTCGGCCAGGTTTTAACTTTTACCCGGCGAGGCGCAATGATAACACCAAGCGGGATTGAACAAATCACAAAATTGCACTGTGGGGGTCTTTGCCTGGAACCTTATGCGGTTGAAACCTGCAAAAACCTTTACTGGGGAAATTCCCAGATTGACCAGAATTTCAAGCCCCCGAAAGGTTATTTCACCATATCGAACACCTATTTTGCCGGTAAGACCTTTGGTATCAGCATAACACCGGAAGACTATACGAAGGATTTGAATAAATTGCAGAAAATTGCCATAAGCAGACCCTCCAGGATTCCTCTGCATATGACCATTGATTTTGAAGGTGATTTCAAGAACGATTATATGGCCGGCGGCATAAGACAGTTCCCGCCTCCGATGGGTATGGCTGCTATCGACGATGTTGACCTGACTTATAAAATCGGCTTGACCATTGCAAAGCAATTGAGCAATATCGGCGTTACGCAGATGTATTCGCCAGTCTGCGACGTGAACATAAATCCCAGGAATCCTGAAATCGGAGTCAGGTCCTTCAGCGACGACCCGCAGACCTGTGCAAAACACGCTGTTGCTCTGGTTAAAGGTTTTCAGAACGGTGGCATTGCCGCAACAGCCAAGCACTTTCCCGGAAGAGGCGACTCGGCCACCGATGCCCACGACGTGCTGGACGTCATCAAGGCCGATAAAAAAAGAATGAACGAAGTTGAGCTGGTTCCTTTCAAAGCGGCAATCGCGGTGGGAGTAAAAGCAATTATGACCGGGCATTCTGTTTACCCAGCCTATGACGATAAGTTCCCTACAACTTTGTCGGAAAAAATCCTTACCGGGCTTTTAAGAGAAGAGCTGGGATTCGATGGCGTTATTGTTTCTGACGCAATTGGTATGGCCGCCATCCTGAAACAGTGGCCGCTTCCGCAGGCCTGTGCGTTAGCGATAAAAGCCGGATGCGATACGATACTGTTAAAGGCCGACGATGAATCGAGGTCGCAGTGCTTCTTCGGAGTCAAGCAGGCCGTCGAAAATGGCGCGCTGTCTGAAGACAGGGTCAATGAGGCCGTTACGCATCTTTTAAGAATGAAGTATGACCAGGGCCTGTTTGAAACCGCAGGCAAGAAGGACCCGAAGAAGGCCCAGGCCTACGCTATGAGCAAACCAGTCATAGATTTCTCCTGGGACGTTGCGAAAAGAGCCCTGATTGTAATGCGGGACGACAAGAAGATGCTTCCTTTGAATCCAAAGCAGAAAATGTTGGTCATCGAGCAGCGCATTCCTTATGAATTTTGCGGAAAAGACCCTTATATGCATCAGCATATGTTCTGCGAGGATATGGTGGAATATACGCAAAATATGATTCTGGTCGATACGGATTTTGCCGCAACCGAGGATGAGGTTGCAGAATGCCTTGAGCTTGCCAAGCAGGTGGACCTTGTCGTTATGACCAATTACTACGCCCGAATTGTTAAAACGGGTAACAATCAGCTGCTTGCCAAAAAGCTCAAAGAGGCAGGTAAAAAAATCGTTGTCGTGACCAACTACCCGTATATAGAAGGCACGACAAAAGAAGCTGATGTCGTGGTTTGTAATTTCAGCGGGACGCCTGATTCTATAAAAGCCGCGGTTGGGATGCTGTTTGGTAAGATTAAACAATCGCCCAAGACAAAACTGCCCATAAAACTTGGCGT
>CAYLXD010000073.1:0-9314 GCA_964387515.1 uncultured Pirellulales bacterium
TAAGTATATACTTCTGTTAAAAAAAGAGGTGCTGGAGCAGTATTTTCAGGCCGAGAGCGATGAGCACAAGCCCGCCGAGAGCCTCGAAGCCGGCTTCAAAAAAGTGCCCAAACCTGCCGCCAATCCATACGCCAAAGTAAGAAAGGGTGAAGGTAATCAGACCTATGGTTATCACGGCAGCTACTATGGAAGTAACCAAGAGAGAAAGTGTTATCCCGACAGCGAGGGCATCAATACTCGTTGCGAGCGATAAAGCCAGCAAAACAAAAATATTCTCGGGATTAAAATTACGGCGAGCGGGACTCAATTTGAACGATTCATAAATCATTCTGCCGCCGACCGCGGCTAAAAGCCCGAAAGCAAGCCAATGGTCGTAACCGGCTATGAACTCTTTTATGGTCAGACCCCCCAAAGCGCCCACCAGAGGCATAAATGCCTGAAAGCCGCCGAAGAAAACTGCGATTCGCAAAGCGTGTCTTAGTTTTAGCTGGCGGTAGGTAGAGCCGCTGACGATAGAAACCGCAAAAGCGTCCATCGCCAGACAAACGGCTATTATTACGATTGTGAAAAAGTTCATTGGTTCGACCCTTCGACCCTGCTCAGGGCAGGCAGGCTCACCATCAGTTATCTATCTGTCACTCAACACTAAATTATCTACGGCTTGCAGAGTTTGCAGGGTCTTTTGCCGGCCGCTATCGCCTCCTGCCTGCTGTTGTAGCCGACCAAATTTGCCGGTTTGATTCTCTTTGCCGAACTGCAATCGGGCCTGTGGAAGACATCACTGTTTTTCGAGGCGACAAATCTATATCCGGCTGGGCGGCGCTGCTCGGCTGGCCACGCGCGTTTAGTGGCAGCCGTTACTGAAACAACATTTACGTCGTTTACATCACTTACCCCAGTGCCGGGCTGATTGACTGCAAGATAAGCATGGATAAATACGTCAACCTGTTCAAGAACCACACCGGTAACCGCAGCAGGCATATCTTTGATAGATACTGCCTGCATTGCTGCATCTGTCTTCCAGACATCAGTTTTGACATAGCGATGTCGCCTGATTGGCAGGGCTGCTTTCCTTGCTAAAGATGTTTGAATATGGAAAACATACTGTTGCAGGTCTTCGAGCTTTAGCATGTCTATACTAACTCTAAGCTCTGAAATTTCCAGAATGTCCCCTTCGATTCCAGCGGTTACCTTGATACCACATTCTTTGAGTTTGTTTATTATTCCTGTTTCAAGTTCATTCCGATTCAACCCATTTTTATCTGGTTCGTCATCTAACTGCGTTATGACAACACATAATTTGTCTATCCCCGCGAGAAGCTGTTCGGCCCTGCCGAGCAGCACAGGTTCATAACGCTGAGGCTCCTCTACCACACTAAAAACGGGGACGCACAAAATTGCGGCAACAGCCGACAAAAGCAGACAGTAACTTTTGGCTTTCATATTCTCCCTCTCTTTCCTGCATTTACGCAAATTGTAAATGGACGTCAGGCTATGAGCGCAAAGGCGTCGGTAACAGGCATACCTTCTTTGATGCTGAGGGCTTTCGCCTTTTCGTTTGCCTTTGTGATTTTACGGTTCGGGAAACGCTCCAGGGTGCCGATTGGGTTTTCCAGAGTGCTTTCGACTATGGCAGCAGCGACACCGTAGCGCTGACAGGCATCAACGTCAATCGCGGGACACGCCAAAAAGCCTTTGGACCCGGCCACTAACAGGATGTTAAAGCCGGCCCATTTGGTCTGCACACCTTCCACGAGACCATTGGGTGTCTGATATGTCTTTGTGTGGACCTCCAATTGCTGCCCTTTAGTTTGCTTCGATGTTATACCGGCCTGCCGAGCTGGGCTTTGAGCTCGGAAAGCTTTTCTTCAAATAGCTCTTTGCTCTTTGCCTCGATGTTCAGCCTCAGCAGCGGCTCGGTATTGCTCGGCCGACAATTGAACCACCATTCTTTATAACGCACGGTAATGCCGTCGAGGTAATCGAGGTCAGCGTCGCTGTATTTTCTTGCGAGTTCATCCATCTTGGCCTGTTTATCGTCAACTTTGAAGTTTATCTCGCCACTTTGGTAATATCTTCGTAATGGCTTTATTAGCTCGCTCATGGGCGCCTTGGCATCGCTTACAATGTTCAGTACGTGCGACAGAGTAATCAGACCGGAGTCGGCATAGTAGTTGTCGCGATAGTAGAAGTGGCCGGAGAGCTCGCCGCCGAATACGGCGTGAGAATCGCGCAGGGCCTTTTTCATAAAAGCGTGGCCGACCCGTTCTCTGCGCGGCGTGCCGCCGTTTTTGATGATTTCTTCCGGGACCACCCAGCTGCTGCGCAAATCGTAAACAACGGTTGATTTGCGCTCTTTACTCAGAAAATAAGCAGCCAGTAATGCCGTCAGCAGGTCACAGCCAATGGTCCGGCCCTTCTCATCGACCATTATTAATCTGTCGGCGTCACCGTCGAAGCAGACTCCAAAATCACACTTTTGCCTTTTAACAGCGGCCTTTACCTGCGCGAGATTCTTTTCAACAAGAGGGTTGGGCTCATGTTTAAATTTACCATCACACTTGAAGTTTATCGGGACAATTTTTATTGACAGGTCGCCAAAAACAGCCGGCACCACCTTACCCGCCATTCCGTTTGAAGCGTCGATGGCAACTTTCAGATGTCTTAGTCTGGGCTTTAAGAACTTGAGGACGTGGTTTTTATATTCGTCGGTCAAATCATGTTTTTTTACTGAGCCGGTAACTTTACCCTTGGTATGTATCAGAGCAGTTGCGATATGTTCTATGTCTTTCAGTCCGGTATCGACACCGATGGGCTTTGCGCTAAGGCCGGATATCTTAAAGCCGTTGTACTTGGCGGGGTTATGCGAGGCTGTTACCTGAACGCCGCCACAGGTGCCAAAGTGATTGATTGCGAAATACATCTGGGGAGTATCAATCATTCCTATATCAATGACATTTGTTCCCGTCGAGTTCATCCCTTTAATCAGGGCTGCGGCCAGTGCGGGGCTGTGGGCTCTCATATCGTGACCGACACAAAGTGCCTGGGCATTGGCCTGGCCTCGCTCATAGCCGGTCAGCATCGACCGCAGAAACCGGGCTGTGGCACAGCCGATTTTCCAGGCGCCTTCTTCATCAAGCTGGTCCGGATAAACTCCTCTAATATCGTATGCCTTAAAGATTGCAGGGTCCATATATAGTCCCTTCTGGCTACGGCTTGGCACCTACGCCAAGACGAGCAATTAGCTTTGCTGTCAAAGCTGCAAAGCGAAAGTCTGCTTTACCCTGAGAACAGTCGGCTGTCCGGCTGAAGTTAAGCCGGCGGTTGACTTCCAGCGTACTATACAACGCCGGCGATACGAATGTCAATAATCAACTCATCGGTCTTTGGGGCCTCAAGGCAGCATCAGACGCGTGAGGAAATAAGTTTGACAGTTTCACGGTAGTTTCTGTAAAATAAGGTCTGAGAAGAACCTTCGCGGGCGTAATTCAGTGGTAGAATGCCAGCTTCCCAAGCTGGACGTCGGCGGTTCGAATCCGCTCGCCCGCTTCTGTCTACATGGGTGGTTTATGGAGTAGTCATATTCGAAATGCAGAAAGGAGCGTAAGCAGGATGAAGGCATTAAGTAAAACCATAAGCATCATCGTTTTACTCGTTATTGTCCTGGTGCTGGTTTTATGGGGGGTTTTTTATCTTTCGGGAGAGCACCTGCTAAAAGCAGGTATCGAAAAAGCCGGCACGAAAGCACTTGGGGTGGTGGTGGACGTCGGCGACGTGAAGCTTTCGATTCGCAAAGGTACGATTGGAATTAGAGACCTGGTGGTTAAAAACCCGCCGGGCTACGCTCACAAGGAACTGCTTGTACTGGGCCAGGGCATGATAAGCGCCGATGTGAAATCGCTGCTGAGCGATGTGGTGCATATCAGAGAGCTTAAACTGGAAAATATGAATCTGACAATCGAGCAAAAAGTGCTGTCGAATAATCTGCAGGATGTTATAGGCTCACTCAAGGCCAAAAAAGATGAAGCCAAAAAGCCTTCGGGTAAGAAGCTGCGAATCGACACACTCGAAATCACCGGCGTCAAGGCAAAAGTGAAGCTGCTTCCCGTGCCGGGCAAGGCCGATACCGTGACCCTGGACATAGCTCCTATCAGGATGAAGAATCTGGGCAGTGATAACAAACTCGACACGGGAATATTGGTAAGCAAAATTATGCTCGCGGTTGCAGAAGGACTGGCCGTGCAGGGCGTGGGGGTTCTGCCGGAGAAAATGGTCAAGACAATGACCTCGACGCTGGGTAAAACCTTAGATGTCGGCAAGACCGCCGCCGAGGAAAGCAAAAAAATCCTGGATACTGGTGAAGATTTGGGCACCGGCATTATTGAGGGATTCAAAGGTCTGCTAAAGCCCAAGAAAAAAAAGTAGCTTTAGGCTTATCAATTGATCAGCGGGAAGGGATAAATAAAGGCAAGTGCGGTAATGGACTATATCAAACACAGTAGAGTCGCAGCGGTGCTGACATCTTTGTTGGCACTGATACTGGTTGTCGGTGGGGCCGGCTGTCAAAGTGCGCGTATCGAAGGAACAGCAAAAGAAAGTAGCGGCACAAGGTTCGATTATCGGCATATTGAGCTTGAGAATGGTCTGGATGTAATAACGCTGGAGGATTTTTCCTGTCCGATAGTGGCAGTGCAGCTGTGGTACCACGTCGGCTCGAAAAACGAGCAGGCTGACAGGCAGGGTTTTGCCCATATGTTCGAGCATATGATGTTTCGTGGGACGGATAAGCTCGGGCCGACAGACCATTTTGGTTTTATTCGGCGTGTAGGCGGTACGACAAACGGCTATACGGGCTTTGACCGGACGGTATATGTCGAAACACTGCCGGCGAACCAGCTTGAGCTTGCGCTGTGGCTCGAGGCGGAGCGAATGACATTTCTGAAGATTGACCAGGAGTCGTTCGATACCGAGCGGAAAGTTGTAGAAGAAGAACGTCGGATGCAGCTGAATGAACCCTACGGGACGGTGGTGGAGAATCTGCTGGCGGAGGTTTTTAAGGTCCATCCGTATCGGTGGCATCCGATTGGTAATATAGCGCATCTACGTGCAAGCTCGGTGGCGGAGCTGCGGGATTTCTGGCAGCGGTATTATGTGCCGAGCAACGCAACGCTGATTATTGTCGGGGCGGTCAGCCACAAAGAGGCGCAACAGCTTGCGAGGCAGTATTTCGGCTGGATACCCCGCTATGAGGAGCCGGCGAAGATAAACGTTCGTGAGCCGGAGATTGAAGGACCGAGGTCGGTGGCACTAAAAGAAGATAACGCCCCTGCGCCCGGTGTCGGAGTTGTCTTCAAGACGGTGCCAATGAGAGATAAGGATTCCGTCATACTTGAACTGTCGGCGAAGATTTTAGGCGGCGGTAACAGCAGCAGACTGTATCGGGAGCTTGTTGCGGAGAAACAATTGGCGGTGGCAACTGAGGCTGATGTATGGGAGCTGGAGCAGGATGGTCTGTTTGGAGCAGGGGCGTTGATGCCGCCTTTTGGGTCTGATGCAGGGTTGGTTGCCGGGATTATCGAGGGCCATATTGCCCGGCTGCGGCAGAGTGAGGTCACTGAGCGTGAGCTGACCAAGGCAAAGAACCAGATGCTGAGGGACCTGGTGACACAAAATCTTCGGATTGAAAGCAAGGCCCGGATGTTGGGCAGTGCCGCCGTGGAGTTTGGCGACGTTTCTCAGGTTAACCGTCGGCTGGATGACATCCGAAAGGTAACAGTGGACGATATTGTTCGTGTTGCGAATAAGTATCTGGTACCTGAACGTGCACTGAGGGTTAAAGTCGAGCGTAATCTGCTCGGGGCTGTGACTGACAAGAAGAAAAAAGAGGAGCAGTCGCCCGTTACGGGCGAGATTGAGACGGCTGCCACAAGGCCGGGCCGGGCCGGGCTTGAGAGAAGCGAAGATTTTCCGAAGAAACCGCCGTTTGGGGAAATTTCTGCGGCAAGAATAACACCGAAATACAGCCAAAAGGTTTTGGATAACGGCCTTAAAGTTCTTGTGGTTGAGAATCACGAGGTGCCGTTTGTAACTGTTCAGTTGGGGCTTTTGGCAGGGGCCTGGACGGAAGACAAGCCGGGGACGGCGGCGATGACAATGAGAATGCTCATCAAAGGAACAAGCAGGCACAGTGAGGGTCAGTTGGCTGATGAGCTGGAAACTTACGCAATCAGTCTTTCCGGCAACGCAGAGATGGATACGTCAACGGTCAATATGAGTTGTCTGACGGAACACATTGACAGGGCGATGTTGCTGCTTGGCGAGGTCGTATTGGAGCCGAACTTTCCGGAAGATGAGTTCGAGAAGCTTCGGCGCCAGGTTCTGACATCGCTGGCGATCTCATCTGCGGAGCCCGAATACATAGCGGAACGGGAGTTTCGACGAAGGCTGTATGGCGAGCATCCGTATTCGCGGACGGCTGTTGGTGAAGTTGAGGATGTTAATGCCCTTGTGGTCGGTGATTTGAAGCAGTGGTGGAGCAAATTCGTCAGGCCCGATATGGCGGTGCTGATTTTTGCGGGTGATATTGACCAGAAGCAGGCATTTGAATTGGCAAAATCAACTTTTGGTAACTGGTGTGTGACGGCAGCGCAGCCGGAAATCAAACTACCCAAGTTGCGCGAACTGGGCCGTACGCATATATATCTGGTGGATCGTCCCGGGAGTACACAAAGCCAAATACGCGCAGGCCATCGCGGTATTACCCGTCACGATGGAAGATACCCCGTCAGTCGGGTGGTGAGCAATTATTTCGGCTGGGGGTTCGACAGCAGATTGAACGAAAGTATCCGGGTAGCGAAGGGGCTGACATATGGTATTTGGGGTAGTTTCATAGCGAATCGCTTTGCCGGTGAGTTTGAGGTGGGTACCTTCAGCAAGACGCAGTCGACCTCGCAGGCTGTTGGGGCTGTTCTTGATGAGATTGAACGGCTAAAAAAAGAAGGGCCCAGTGACAAAGAACTTTCAAACAGTCAATCTTATATATTAGGCAGCTTTGTGAGAGGCCGTGAGACGCCGCAACAGATAGCAGGTGACCTCTGGCTGGTAGAGTCTCAGGGACTCGGTTCGGATTATCTCGAGCGGCTGCTTGAGGGTGTTGCCGGCACGGAAAGAGCCGATTGTGAGCAATTGACAGACGCAACAATAAAGACGGACGGACTGGTCGTGGTTGTTGTCGGCCAGGCCGATGCGATTAAAGAGGGCCTGGAAGCAATTGCGCCGGTTACTGTCGTAGCGGCCGAAAAGACAAAGTGAGTTCTCCGTATTTAGGGGGTATTTTGGGCAGAAATGACAGGGAAGCGACAGGTGGGGGCAGTTTCGACCACCGCGCGTTATATGAAGGTTCAATATAGTTATAGATAGAGGTCTGGATGGCCGATATAATAGGCGGAAGTCAGAGGTCAGGAAACAGAATTGGTATTATATTTTCTGGAGGTTCATAATCATGCTGCTTTGGATTTTTAGGACTATCTTCGTGATTGCAGTGTTGGCGGTTTTGTTTGTCAGTGTAAGTACCGAGACGATTACGAGGGGGGAGAATTCGGTCAGCTTCTGGGCGGTGGTCTGTGCGGGTCTTGGGATGGCGATATTTGTGTTTTTGCTGGACATTTTTACGCCGAAACGAAGGCTCAGTGCGTTGGCGGGCGTTTTCTTCGGTTTGCTGGTTGGTCTTCTTGTCAGCGGAGCACTGGCACCGTTAGTGGATATGATAGCCGATACGTACCGACTTAACCTGCTCGGCGAAGCGGTAACGGCAATCAAATGGATGCTGGGGATATGTATATGCTATCTTACCATCAGCATTGTGATGCGGACGAAGGACGATGTTCGTTTTGTGGTGCCGTATGTGGAATTTGCCAAACAGACCAAGGGTGCTAGGCCGCTGGTCCTGGATACCTCGGTGATAATCGACGGCCGAGTGGTGGATTTGTGCCGCAATAAGTTTTTTGACGCGCCGGTAGTTATTCCGCGCTTTGTTCTCAATGAACTTCAGATAATAGCGGATTCAACGGACAGGCTTAAACGTAATCGCGGCAGACGCGGACTGGATATTCTCAAGGAGATGCAGTCGAATTCCGCCATCGACGTTGAGATAGATGACACTGTCGTTGCGGAGACCGAAGACGTCCGAGGCGTGGACCAGAAAATCGTGGCTTTCACAAAGGCGTGCAACGGCCGGCTGGCGACGACAGACTACAATCTTACGAAGGTCGCACAGGTTCGAGAGGTTGATGTGCTCAATATCAACGACTTGGCAAATTCACTAAAGGCGATAGCACTGCCCGGAGAGACCCTCGAAGTTAAGATTATAAAACCCGGTGAAGAGGCTGAGCAGGGCGTTGGGTATTTGCCCGACGGGACAATGATTGTCGTTGAGGGAGGCCGCGATAAAATCGGAAAAGAATTGGTAGTCAACATAACCAGCTCACTGCAAACCTCCGCAGGCAAGATGATTTTCGGAAAATTCGAAGGATATGTCCGGGACAGAAACAACCACAGGCAACGGCCGATAGGGAAAAAACAAGTAGCGCAGCCGGGTTAAACAATGCTAAGAGGTGAGTTGTAAGGTGAACGCCGACCCCTGTTTTTGCTTGTCCGCCGCGGCGGGCACGAAAACGCATGGGCTATCTTGGTTTGAGCAGACACTTCACAAAAAACACGATAGCCATTAATTCACCAAGGGCGAATAAGGGCCAATAGAAATACTCTCTAAAGTTAGGCTGATGCATATGCCGGCCGGCGATGCAGAACGAGATAACGACGACCAAGCCGGCGAAAATAAAGACAAACCATTCCAACATGGAGGCCTTTACGTCTCTGGCGATTGATGAGCGATAGAGTACTGCTGCCGCGAATACGAGCAGTGTGATTGAGACAATGACCGGTGCGAGGACAGGACCTGCCCAGGGGGTTGGAATCAGAAACAATACGTCCCACTCGAAGAGTGAGGCCGGCCAGTTGATAAGGACTTTGAGCCAGACGTAGTAGAATATGTCCCAGACAGCGAATACTGTCGCGAAGTAAGCGAACCACTGCTGACGGTTTTTAGCGAAAAGCCACGTGCCCGTAAACATCAGAACCAGCATCGCGGCTTCCCGGGCGATTTCAGTTAACAGAAGCTGCTTCCACAGCGGGCTAATCCCGAATTCGGTCAGAGGAAAGATAAAACCTTCGGGATAAAAAATTGTTCGCAAATAGACAACGACAGCGGCTTCAATATACGCAAAGGCGATTCCGAAGATAACAACAATGCAAAA